>CANGXD010000079.1 GCA_947457545.1 Gemmatimonadaceae bacterium | reverse complement strand
CGACGGGGAGCGGTCGCACCGTTCCTGCCTTGCTCGAGACCGGGGTGGCCATGAGCAGCGCGTTGTACAGCGCTTCTTCGGTCGCCTCGGTGACGGCCTGAAAGAGCGCCGACATGGCGTCGTTGCCAAGTTCGTCGTTAGTGGAAAGCGTGGCGTCGGGGTTCCGGCGCACGCGAGGGTTGGTGGAGAAGCTCAGGACATAGTCGCCCGACCCGTTGGACGCGCTGGAGCCGGTACGTGCCAACCCCATGATGGCACGCGCGCCCAGTCGTTCGAGATTCCGGGCGAGCAGCGGCGCGTCGGTGGCAATGACAATCATGCACGACCCGTCGCCATGCTCGGCGGCGGCGTCGCCGGGGGGCCGACCGGTTCCGGCGGCGGGAGCCACGTCGCGCTGGAAGGCGTAGCGCCCGAGCAGCTGACCAATGGGCACCCCGGCCATTTGCAGCACGCCGCCGTAGTTCCCCTGCACCAGGACGCCTACGGTGTAGCCGCCCAGCGACGCCGGCAATTTCCGCGAGGCGGTGCCCATGCCGCCCTTCCATCCGAACATGATCGTGCCATGTCCGGCGCCCACGCTCCCCTCGGCCACGGGACCACTGTCGGCGACCGCGAGCGCTTCGCGCACCGCGCCTCCAATCCCTGCACGTGAGCGCGTGCTGTTGAGTCCCCCGTCGTTCGTTTCACCAACCACCGGGTTGATGGAGCGCACATTGGCGTTCTCGGGCTTGTTGAGCATCCACTGGGCGAGGGCATCACCAGCGGGCCAGATGCACAGGGTGCACGTTAGCAGGATTGGTGTTTCGAGCTCTCCCAGTTCACGCAGCTGGGTGACACCAAGCAGTTTGCCGAAACCGTTGCCCACGTGGAGCGCGGCGGGGACCCGGTCGCGATAGAGATCGCCGCCGTGCGGGATGATGGCGGTGACGCCGGTGCGCAGTGAATCGCCGGCGCTGACGGTGGCGTGCCCTACGCGAACGCCCGCCACGTCGGTGATGGCGTTGCGCGGACCGGGCGCGAAGATCCCGGGCGCGAGTCCGATGGCGCGGGCGCGCACCTGGGCCTCGAGCGCAACCGGCAGGAGCGCGGCCAGTGCCACGTGAACGGCCAGCACAGCGGAAACGGCAGTGGTGCGCATAGGGGCGACGGCGGAAGACAGGGAAGACGACGGCGAGCAAGGAAACGGGAGTCGATCAATCTCCTCATATATTACGCGCATGTCCCTCCGCCCTCTTTTTGGCCATCACGCCATCCGGCGCCGTCTCGCTGCCGCCGCCAGCGACGGCCGGCTCCCGGCCAGCCTGCTGCTGCAGGGGCGACGTGGTGTCGGCAAACAGCGACTGGCGCTCTGGCTCGGGCAGTACCTCATCTGCGACCGCGCGACGAACGAGCGGCTCCCCGCGCCGTGCGGCGAATGTCAGCAGTGCCGCTACGCCGAGCGCGCCGTGCACCCCGACCTGCACTGGTTCTTTCCGCGTCCTCGCCTCAAGGACAGCGATCCGTCGACGGACGACGTGAAGGCGGACCTGGGCGAAGGGATTGCCGAACGCATGGAAGCCGAGGGACTGTGGGCCCCGTCGGTAGGCACCGAAGGGCTGTACATCGGTGTCGTCCGTGCGCTCGTGCAGATGGCGTCGGTGCGGCCGGCCATGGCGCGGCGCTCTGTATTCGTGGTCGGCGACTGCGAACGCATGGTTTCGCAGGAAGGGGCCGACCAGGCCGCGAACGCCTTCCTCAAGCTGCTGGAAGAACCGCCGCCGGGGACGACGCTCATTCTGACGACGAGTGAACCGGGCGCCTTGCTGCCGACGATCAAGTCGCGCGTGGTGTCGGTGCGCGTGCCGGCGCTCACGCGCCCGGACATGGAGGCGTTCCTCGCCGACCCGGTGGTGGAGCGGAAGCTTTCGCGCGTGCCTCGTGAAGAGGTCATCGCGCGGGCCAACGGCGCCCCCGGCGATCTGTTTGCCGGCGAGAGCATGGGGGCCGCGTTCGCCAATGCCCGTGTGCTACTCGATGCCGCACTCGCGCCGCGTACGCCAGATGGGACCACCGCGCGTATCAAGGCCGCTGCCAAGCAGGGCGTGGCCGGCGCACGCGGTGCGTTCAGCGATACGCTCGATGCGCTCACCCATTTGCTGCACACCCGTACGCAGCAACTGGTGCACGCGGGTCGTGAAAGCGACGCACGCCGTACTGCGAGCGCACTGCCCTTGGTCGAAGCCGCAAAGAGCAAAGCGCAGAACAATGTGAGCCCCAACTTGCTCACCGCCTCACTGCTGCAGGCGATGCATCGCACGATGCACCCGTAACGCGATCTTCATTCACAATTCTTATGACTTCGCCCGATCCCACCCCGTCGCCCCAGGCCGACGGCGCCGAATCGCCCCCCCCATCTGCCCCCGTGCCGGCGGTCGCGCGCGAGTTTTCGCACCTCGACCGGTCGGGAAATTTTCAGATGGTGGACGTGGGCGACAAGCCGATTTCCGTACGAACGGCGACGGCGAGCGGGGTGATTTCCATGCACCGGGATACGTTCAACCTCATACGGGACAATGGGTTGAAAAAAGGCGACGTCATCCCCGTGGCACGACTGGCCGGAATTCAGGCAGCCAAGCGCACGGCTGAGCTCGTCCCGCTCTGCCACCCGCTTCAGTTGTCCGGGATCGAGGTCCGGGTTAGCCTAGAGGAGTCCCTGCCGGGTTGCCGGGTCGAGGGATTCGTCAGGACCACCGCCCAAACGGGCGTGGAGATGGAAGCGTTGACCGCCGTGTCCGTGGCTTTGCTCACGATCTACGACATGGCCAAGGCGGTCGACCGGACCATGGTGATTTCTGAAATCGTACTGCGCGAAAAACGCGGCGGCACGAAGGGAGATTTCACTGCCGGTCTGTAAGTGACCAGCTGATAGAGAGGTGCCATGCTTGACCCAATAGCAGTTCCCGTTCAGAAAGCAGTAAAGCAGGACGCGGTCGCGCGGCGCCGGCGGATGCATCGCCGGCATGCCAAGCGTCGCCTGACCAAAGTGTTCGTGGCGTCCGCCACGGTGTTCACGTTGGCGGTCATGCTTCGCCCCGAGGCGCCCACACGGGCCGATGCGGCGTCGCTCGCCGGGGCGTCGACCACCGTCACCGATAGCCCGGCGCCTGCCGCCGCCGTTCGCTTCTCCCTGGCCCGCCCCGCGCAGCTCACCGCGCAACCACTGTGGCGGCCGGCCGGCGACGTGCTCAAGCGCGGCAAGGCCAGCAACACCCCGGCGCTCGCGTTTGCCCCCGACACCCGCTCCTCCGAGCGTCGTGAGTCGTTGAGCCGCTGGCATCGCATCTATACGTACAGCACCAAGTACCGGATCAAGCCGGAACTGGCGCGGCACATCTACGATGCGGCCACCCGGGCTGGGATCGAGCCGGAACTGGGCTTTCGCCTCGTGCGCGTCGAAAGTGTCTTCGACGAGCGTGCTGTCAGCCCCGCTGGCGCCCTCGGGCTCACGCAGCTCATGCTCGGCACCGCCCGCGAGTTCGAGCCCAACGTGACACGCAACGAGTTGCTCACCGCCGAAGTCAATCTGCGCATCGGCTTCCGCTACCTGCGTGGGCTCATTCGCGATTACAAGGGCGATCTCAAGCTCGCGCTCCTCGTGTACAATCGCGGCCCCGCCGCGGTCGGACGTGCACTGGCGATGGGAATGAGCCCCGCGAACGGCTACGAGACAATTGTGACCAAGGGCTATCGCGGCCGCGGCACACTCGACTAGCTAACTACTTCTTTTTCTTTGTCTTGCGGGAGGCGACCTTCGGTGATTTCGAGGTCGCCTTCTTCTTTTTGGCGGTGGCTTTTCCACTGGACTTCTTCACAGTGGACTTTTGTGACTTGGCTTTGCCGGATGTCACACGAGTTGACTTGGAAGACGCCGTTGTGGATTTCTTGATCTGGAGCGTCTGCCCCGCAAGGAGTCGCGTCCCGCGCAGCCCGTTCATGCTCTTGAGCGCCCGTTCGGTGAGCCCGTACCGACGGGCGATTCCGCCCAGCGTCTCCCCGCGCTTGACCACATGGACACCGCGCGACCGGAGCGTGGTGCTGCCGCCGGCCCCACCGAACTTCTCCAGCGACGGGTCGGGGATGTCGCGCGCATAGTTCAACGCCGCGTCTTCCGGTATGCGAAGTGACTGCCCCGCCACCAGTCGACCACGCTTGGTCGTCTTCACCACGGGGTTGAACCAGCGGAGGTGCTTGACGGATACGCCATGCGTCGCGGCGAAGCTGGTGGGCGTCACGCTCCCGCTGACCTTTACGGTACGGAATCCGCGCGCCTGCTCGACCGGCATCGAGTCGAGCGCCGCTGCCGTGCGTTCGGCGCGACCGACGGGAATCCGCACCCAGAGCGCGGCATCGGGGGGCACCACGCCACGGAGCAACGCCGGATTGAGATCGCGAAGCTCGGTCGCCGGTACGCCGCCGGCCGTGGCCACCGCCGACAGGCTCGTTCCCGGGGCGACCCGGACGGAGTCGTATTCGTACAGCGGGAGCGAGTCGATCGAGAGCCCGTGCTTCGTGGGCATCTTGGCGACCAGCGCCGCCGCGATCAGCTGCGGCACGTAGTTCTTGGTTTCCGCGCGCAGGTAGTCCTGGTCGGCCAAGGCAAAGAAGCGGTCCTCGCCGGCCGCTCCTTCCAGTTCATCGGCAAAGCGGGTGAGGCCCCGCGAGACGCGCCCCGGCCCCCCGTTGTACGCCGCGGCGGCTAAATAGAAGGAGCCGAACTGGCGCTGCAGGTAACCCAGAAAACGAATGGCGCCATCGGTGGCGCGTGCCGGGTCACGTCGCTCGTCGACCCACCAGTCCACGCGCATGCCCACATCGCGGGCCGTACTGCTCATGAACTGCCACATCCCCACAGCCGCCGCGCGCGAGTAGGCGTGCGGGTCGTAGCCGCTCTCGATGAGCGCCAGGTACGTAAGGTCCTCCGGCATGCCGCTCGCGCGGAGTTTGGCGCGGATCATCGGTTCATAGCGGGTCCCGCGCGAGAGACGCGCGGCGAACCGCTCTTTGGCGCGGTTGCTGAACAGGTCGACGTAGTACTCCACGCGGTCGTGCGTTTCGTACGACCGGACGTCGAGGTCCCACGTCGGCTCGTCGGCCGCAGAGTCGGCAACGGCGACCACCGCGGAGTCGCCGAACACGGCGACCGCCGCGCGCACCACGTCATCGGTGGTGGCCCCCACGGCGAGAGCCGCCGCGCTCGTTGGCGCCGGCGCGGGACGGATCGGCGCCGATGCAGGAGCGACAACGGGGCTGGCAGAAGGCGCAGGACGGGAGCCACGACATGCTGGCAGCAACACCAGCATCGCCAGGAGGGAACGACGCGCCCAGAGCTCGGGGCGAATCAGTCGCGGCAACGGTCCTGCGCGGAAATGTTCGACGGCAGGATTCACGCGGACAACCTATGCGGTAGGAGGGCGATCGGACACCGGTCTCATGCCGACGTTCCCTATCCGAACGGTCGGGCTTTGTGCCTACTCGGTCGTCGGCAACGGGCCGAGTATGGGCGAAACGAACCGGTTCACCGCGTGCAAGGTCGCACGGACCGTCGCGAGCACGTCGTTGTCTTCTTCTACGGCAACGCCCAGCACCCTGGTCGATTCATCGGCGCAGTGCACCATGACCGCCACGAGCATCACGTTCGTGTCGAAGGCCCGGGAAGGCTTCACCCCCACCAGATCGAAACGCAACGCGTCCTGCGTCGCGGTGGTCAGGGCGTCGAGCGTGGCCCGGGCGGCCAGCCGGAGATCGCCGCCGGGACAGGTGGTCCCCTCCTGCTCGCAGACCAGCGGTCCCGTGAACCACGGCCCTTCGAACTCCACCGATACCCGCGACCGCGCGGCGGGGCGGCGCTCGATCTGGCAGCGCACAAGGCGAAGCCGGGATCGTTCGCTTTGAGGCACGATGGCCTCGCCATCGGCGGCGGAGGTAGGGAGGTCTGGGAGGAGCATGCGCGGGAACGGGGAACGCGGCACGGAACCACACTAGCGACGAACATAGATCGGGAGTGTCACCGTGAGCTGTGCGGTTTGTCACGATACGCGGAAACTCGAGCACGGCAGGCTTACGCGGGCGCCACCATGCCAGCTTCGAGCGCAAACCGGGTGAGTCCCGCGACGGAATGAATCTCCAGCTTTCTCATGAGACTCTCGCGGTGCGCCTCCACCGTCCGGCGGCTGATCCCCAACTCGGCGGCGATCGCCTTGTTGGTCAAGCCGCGGGCCACGCCGGCCAGCACATCCCGCTCACGTGGGGTCAGCTGTTCGAGCTGCGCCGCAGGGGAGCGTTCCGCCACGGCGTCGGCCGTCGAGAGCCGGCGCACCACCGCCGGGCTGAAAAACGTCCCACCGGCGTGCACCGCCCGAATGGCCGCCCGCAGCTCTTCACCGGCCGAGTCCTTGAGCAGATAGCCATGGGTGCCAATGCGCATCCCTTCGCGGACGTATTCGCTCTGGTCGTGCATGCTGAGCAGGAGCACCCGAGTCGCCGGCAGCAGCTCGCGTAAACGGGCAGCCGCCTTGAGGCCGGTCTCTTCGGGCATCGTGATGTCGAGCACGACGACGTCGGGCGTGTGCTCGAGGGCGAGCTCCACCGCCAGCCGGCCGTTCGACGCCTCGGCCACGACTTCGATGAGCGGATCGGCGTCGAGCACGTAGCGCAGCCCTTCACGGACGAGCGCGTGATCGTCGGCAATCAGCACGCGAATACGAGACGAGGCGACGGGAGCGACGGGTTCGGTCATGCGAGGCCTGACGAAGAAGATGCGACCAACGTGCCCGCATCATGCGGGGCGACGGGGGCGAGGGGGACCGAGATCTGTACCTCGGCGCCCGGCTCACGATTCCCAATGTGCAATTTCCCACCCGCCGCAAGCAGCCGCTCGCGCATACCGGTGAGTCCCATGCGGTGATCGGTGTCCTTGAGCCGGCCACCACGCACCGTAGGAAAGCCCACGCCATTGTCGAGCACGGACAGGACCAGCTGATTCTCCGTGACCGACACGGTTACATCGACCTGGGTGGCCGCCGCATGACGCACCACATTGGAGAGACTCTCCTGCAGTCCGCGGAACACCGCGAGATCGGCATCGCCCGACAACGTCGGCAACGACGCCGGCGCGTTGAAGGTCGTGCGCATGCCGCTGCGTTCCGTGAAGTCCGTCACGAGTGAATGCAGCGCCGGACGCAGCCCCAGATCATCGAGCAGTGTGGGGCGCAGATCACTGGTAACCTGACGGATGCTGGCGATGCCGGTGTCCACGAGCGCCAGCAGCCGGTCGAGCCGCGGCGCCGTGCCCTCTGCGAGCGAGCCCCGCAACGCTTCGAGCTGCATCTTGACCGCCGAGAATACCTGCGCGGTTTCGTCATGCAGCTCGCGCGACAGGCGACGGCGTTCTTCTTCGTGCTGGCGCAGCATGCGCGCCGACAGCTGCTCGAGCGCCCGCGTGCGCGTGGCCAGCTGCCGGTCGAGCGACCACTGATCGAGCGCCGCCCCCACCTGCTGCCCCAGGGCCAGCAGAAAGTCGTCGTCGAGCGCGGTGAACGGATTGCGAATGTCTCCGGCCATGATGAGCGCCCCCACGAGTTGCGCGCCGGCGCCAACGGGCAGCGCGGCGACGAAGGGTTGCTCACCGCTGGCGGCAATCACCTGCGGCCGTCGCGTCAGTCGCATGCGGGCCAACGCATCATTCACCGACGCATGCAGGTCGGCGCCCACCCACGACTCACACACGCCTGCGCCGCGCAGCACCCGACCGCGAACGGTGGAGGGCACGGCCGTGGCCTCACCAGGCGGTGTGGTGCGCGCGGCTTCGAGGACGCGATCGAGCGCGTCCACCGGCGACTCGTCGTCGAACGGCTCATGGTCGGCACGCGCCGGCTCGAAGAGGTACATGGCCGTACCGCGCACGCCGGGCAGCGCGAGCGGCCGCGACAGCAGGACATCGAACGGCTGCGTTTCACTCGTGCGCCGCTGCAGGTCACCGGAGAGCGCCGACAGCGCGCGCACTCCGCGGCCAAGGTCGTCGAGGATGAGCAGCACGAGACCAGCGGCGACGAGCAGCTCGAAGCAGATGTCGAGGTAATAGCCCCACGGATTCCACGCGCCCTGCGCGCGCAACCACGGATAGTCCAAGTGGTGCACGCCCCACAGCGCGAACGAAATGGCGAGCAGTCGCGCGCCCGGTGAACCGGTAATGCGATGGTGCCGCCAGAACACCCAGCCGGTCCACGCGGTGGCGCCACTCAAAAAGAGCACCGCCGGCAGCGCGGCCCAGAGAAAATGGTCGAGCTGATAGATCGCGATGAACGACCAGAGCAGCGGGAAAAGCGCCAACACCAGATATGCGGGGCGCGCTCGTGGCTGCCGCAAAAACACCAGCGCCGCCCAGAGCAGTGCCAGCGCCGTCCAGCCTGTGGTGACCTGGTGCCAGTAGAGCCACACGCGCTGGCCACTGAGCAGAAAACTCAGAATGCACAACAGGCGCGCCACATACACGCCCCACGCCACGGCGAACCAGCCGAACCACGGACGCCGATAACGCGCGTACAGGTTGGCGCACAACACTGCGACGCCGGAGGTAATGGCCCCCTGCAACAGCGTGGCCGACAACTCGGTGGCCACAATGGGCGGTGCCTGAGTCGGCACGTCCACCTGCAGCAGCAGCGGGAGCCACGCCATGAACATGGACATCAGCCGTCGACCGGCGCCGGCGGCTGTCCGGGCTGCGTCACGTGATACACGGTCCTCGACGGGAAGGCAAAGCTCGAGCCCTTGTCGCGAATGATCTGCACGAACTGCAACAACATGTCGTGACGGATGCGCAAGAACTCGTTCCAGTCGGTCGTTTGGAACCAGCTCACCACATTGAACCGGATGGCAGAATCGGTGAACGCCACGATGTTGACGCGCACCGTCTCCTCCCAGATTTGCGGATGCGCGCGCAGCGCCGCTTCGAGCGCATCGCGAATCTGCGTCAACTGTTCTGGTGACGTATCGAACGTGACGTCGAGATCGGTGCGCAACAGAATGCGGTCGCGCTCGCCAAACGTCTCGATGCGTTCGTCGGCCAGCCGTCCGTTGGGGACGCGCACCACCGTCCGGTCGATCGTGCGAAAGCTCGTGCTGCGCAATCCGATGCGCTGCACCTCGCCTTCCGTGGTACCCGCACGCACCCAATCGCCCACGCGAAACGCCTTGTCGGCCGCGAGGCTCACGCTGCCGAACAGATGCTCCACGGTTTTCTGCGCGGCGAGTGCGACGGCAATACCACCAATGCCGAGACCGGCGAGCAGCGTACCTACCGGATAGCCGAACTGCGCGAGCGCCACGAGCAGCGCAATGATGGCCAGCGTGACCCGCAGAAAGTTGCCCAGCAACGGCACCAGCGTGCGCGCCTGGGCCCCCTGCCCCGTTTCCCACGCTGCGTTCTGCAAGCGCGTCTGCACGATGCGAATGAGACGCAGCAGTCCCCAGAAGAGCGCGATGAGCCAGAGGCCACGCGACAAGTCCTCGAGGAACCCGTCGACGCGCGGGTTGAGCTGCAACAGCGCGAAGAGCGGCGTTGCCGCCAGTGCGGCGGCCCACAAGCGGAACGGGCCACGCAAATTCTCGAGGAGAATATCGTCCCAATCGGTCACGGTACTGCGTGCCACGCGCCCCATGAGCGACCGCAGCAGCGCGCCGAATACCCACGCCAGCAGCACGAGCACGGGCAGCGCAACACCCAGCCCGATCCATTGCCACCAATACACGTTGAATGGTCCCTCGCCGAGCAACGACTTGGGGAGTCGCTCGCGAATCCACGGGGCGCCGAGGGCGTCGAACCACGTATCCACCTGCAAGACCGTCGCGCTCGAGAACACCCAGCGCATTGGCGGGCCACTCACGCGCACCACGCGTACGGGATCCTCGTGGCCGTCTCGGCGCGTGATCACCGCCACCCGGTCACCGGCCAGATCACCGTCGAGCGTATCGCCACTGATCAGGGGCGAGAGCTGTTGCAGATCGACGGCCACGCGCTGATCGAGCACCGACTTGAGGCGCCGCGCGAGTGCCTGTGCGCGGTCGCGCTCGGCGGCCGGCACACTGAGGTACTCCGCCGCGCCTTCCCAGTCGTTGGCGTTGGCGCGCTCGAGAAAGGCCTGCATCGCGGCACGCGGTGAGGCCGGCGATACCACCTCGGGGGCGGTATCCGGCGCCGGCTTCCCGAGCTGTCCGAATTGTCCCTGGGCGGGAGAGGCCGCCGCGGCCAGCGCGACCAGCGCCAAAGCTCCCCACCAGCGGCTCATGCGTAGCGTCCTGAACATGTCGGAAGATAATCGCCGGGCCGCACGGGGATGCATATTTGGCGCTCCACCCTCTCTACCGGGACCAGATGCAACGCACCCGCCTTCTCCTGCTCGCGCTGCTTGCCGCCGCGTGCTCGCCTGCCGATCGTGACGCCGCCGGTGACGCCACCGCCATCAACAATGACCCCGTCCCCGCCGAAGCGCTGGCCGCGATCGACACCGCGACCCTCATGGGGCACGTGCGGGTCCTCGCCGATGACAGTCTGTTGGGCCGTCAGCCTGGCACGGTGGGCGAAGACCGGACGGCCGCTTACCTCGAGAGCCAGTTCAAAGCCATCGGGCTGGCGCCGGGCAATCCGGACGGGAGCTACGTGCAGAAGGTCCCCCTCGTCGGCATAACGGTGACGAATGCGCCGGCGATGACCTTCGAGAAGGACGGCAAGACGCAGACGCTGAAGTGGCGCGACGACTACGTGGCGTGGACCAAGCATGTGCAGCCATCGGCGTCGCTGGATAAGTCGGAACTGGTGTTCGTCGGGTACGGCACCGAAGCGCCCGAGTTCAAGTGGGACGACTTCAAGGGCA
Organism: Gemmatimonadaceae bacterium; assembly: GCA_947457545.1. Lineage (GTDB taxonomy): Bacteria > Gemmatimonadota > Gemmatimonadetes > Gemmatimonadales > Gemmatimonadaceae > Gemmatimonas. The sequence goes on along the minus strand of CANGXD010000079.1, from coordinate 5,459 downwards.
TGGACCTGAGCGGCAAGACGCTCGTGATGCTCGTGAACGACCCGCCGCTTGCGGACACGTCGCGATTCGGTGGCGCGCGCATGACGTACTACGGCCGGTGGACCTACAAGTATGAGCAAGGCATGAAGCACAAGGCGGCGGGCGTGCTGCTCGTGCACGAGACCGGCCCGGCCGGCTATCCGTTCACCGTCGTGCAAGGCAAAACCGCAGAACAGTTCGATCTGGTCGCGCCAGACAAGAACATGTCGCGCGCCGCCGTCGAAGGGTGGATTACCACGGAGCAGGCGAAGGCGCTGTTCACCATGGCCGGCCAGAACTTCGATTCACTCAAGGCGAAGGCGGCTACGCCGGAGTTCGAGCCCGTGCAGCTCGGCGCGACGGCGAGCGTGACGCTGCAGAACACCCTGCGCGAAATCAATTCACGCAACATGGTCGCGAAGCTCGAAGGCAGTGATCCCGCGTTGAAAGGCGAGTACGTGGTGTACAGCGCCCACTGGGATCACTTCGGCGTGGGAGAGAAGGTCAAGGGCGACTCCATCTACAATGGCGCGCTCGACAACGCGACCGGCACGGCAGGGCTGCTCACGATTGCGAAGGCGTTCGCCGCGATGCCCACCCGCCCCAAGCGTTCCATGCTGTTTCTCGCCGTGACGGCAGAGGAACAAGGACTGCTTGGTGCCGCATACTACGGCATGGCGCCGCTCTATCCGCTCAACAAGACCGCAGCGAACATCAACATGGATGGTTTGAGCCAATGGGGACGCACGCGCGATCTGACCGTTATTGGCTTGGGCAACTCCGAGCTCGATGATTACGCGCAGGCGGTGGCCACGGAACAGCAGCGCGTGTTGCGTCCGGATGCGGAACCGGAGAAGGGGTTCTACTATCGCTCCGATCACTTCAACTTCGCGAAGAAGGGCGTGCCGGCGTTCTACGCCGAAGCCGGCATCGAGGTGATCGGCAAGCCGCCGGAGTTCGGCCGCGCCAAGCGCGACGAATACACGGCGAACGACTACCACGCGCCGCAGGACGAGATCAAGCCCGACTGGGACATGTCCGGCGCCGTGCAGGATCTGCAGCTGTTTCTCGCGATGGGCTATCGCGTGGGGAACGCGTCGCGATTCCCCGAATGGCGTGTCGGCAATGAGTTCCGCGCGGCGCGCGAGGCATCGCTCAAGCAGAAGTAAGACGAGCCGACCAAACGCCACAACGCCCGTCCTGGCCGAAGCCAGGACGGGCGTTGTGCTATGTAATGCTGCAGTGACCGGGGTGGGGATCGAACCCACGACCTACGGATTAAAAGTCCGCTGCTCTACCGACTGAGCTACCCGGTCCCCCAGCAGCGCGAGCCGCCGAAGAACACAGGAAGAATCATCAGTTACCGATGAGTGGTCAACTGCAGACGGGCAATTAGTTCTTGCTCGCCGTCATGGCCGCCACCGTGGCCGCACCGGCACCAGCCGGCGTCTCCACGACGAACGTCACGCGACGGTTGAGTTCCGCCCCTTCAGCGCTCGCCTGGGCGCCCGGACGCACCAGACGCGTCTTGCCGTAGCCCACCGTGCGCAGCTGCGTACCGTCGAGCCCCTTGCTCACGAGGAAGTCACGAACCGCGTCCGCGCGCTCGCGCGAGAGCCGCAGGTTATACGCCTGGCTGCCCGCGGGATCGGCAAACCCTTCGACGGTGATCGTCGCGCCCTTGTAGTGCGTGTTGGCGACCTGAGCGAACTTCTCGAGCGCCGCCTGGTCCTGCTGGCGGACGGCCGCATCGTCGAAGCCGAAGTGTACCGGCATCGCGAACTTCACCTGATCTTCCATGGCCGTGATGCGGGCGCCGAACTCGTTGCGGAGCGTGCCGAGGTCGTTGCGCAACGCGTTGAGGTCGGTGCGGAGACCGTTCACATCGGTACGGAGGGCCGCATCGCCACCTTCGCGTGCGGTCCGTTCCGTATCGAGCGCAACGCGCTGCTCTTCGAGACCCTTGCGGACGAAGCCCTTCGTGGCGCAGGCGCTGAGCGACGTGGCCGTCAATACCATCAGCGCGACATACTGGATTTTACGCATGTGTGTGTTCCTCACGTTCGTGGTGATGTCGAAATCATCCTGAATCGGGTTCGGCACACCTTGAGGCGCGAACCACGACAGGAAGATCACCGAGAACGGAGGTGCGGCGCCGTGACTGCCATCACGAGTGAAAATCGCGTCGTGACCGCCGACACACGTTTGGCGTTGCGACTACGCGGCGTGCTTTACGGTTGCGCCTTCGCCAACCACTCGCCGCCATCGATCACGAAGATCCCGCCCGTAATCCAATCGCCCGCCGGTGACGCGAGAAATGCCACCATGTTCGCAATGTCGCGCGGCGATCCCCAGCGACCCAGCGGAATACCTTTCCGCGCGTACTCCGCCATCTTCTCCTCGGCGGCCGCGAACACGTCGGGCACTCCACTCGCCGCCGGCGGCGTGAACGCCTTGCGTACCCCTTCGGTGGGAATGGGTCCCGGGGCGATGGCATTCACGCGAATGCGCTCCGGCGCCCACTCCACCGCCAGCGTTTTCGTGAGCGCATCGACACCGGCCTTCGCGGCCGTTGCGTGCGCCATGAGCGGCCACCCGCGATAGTGAAGCGTCATGCTCGTGCTCACGATGCGGCCACCTCCCTGCTTCGCCATAATGGGATACACCGCCTGCGAGCAGTAGAACGTGCCGTAAAGATCGATTTCAACCACGGCCTTCCAGGCGTTCGGCGAAAGCGTCGCACTCGGCGAGTAGAAGTTGCCGGCCGCGTTGTTCACGAGCAGATCGATACGCCCATGCGTCTCGGCGACTTCGTTCACGACGGCCTTCACGCGCTCAGGATCGCGCACGTCGAGTTGCACGATGCTGGCCTTGTGCCCGCGTGAGGTAATGCCTGCCAGTGCCGCGTCGAGGTGCTCGGGCTTGCGGCTCGCAATGACGACGTGTGCTCCGAGCTCGGCGAGCAGTTCGGAGATGCCGAGACCGATGCCGGTCCCGCCACCGGTGACGAGCGCAACCTGCCCGTCGAGCAACCCTGGGCGAAAGACCTGCGCGTTCACCGCGGAGTTCGTGCTGTCAGTCATTGTCGTTACCGGTGGCTGTGTGGTCGAGGGCCGAGGTGAGGTCGAGAGCGACCTGTTCGTCGAGACAGAAGCTGCGTCGATGATGCGGCGTGAGGCCGTGTTGCGCGAGGGCTCCGCGGTGGAATGCGGTGCCGTAGCCACTGTTACGTTCCCACGCGAAGTGCGGATAGCGCTGCGACAGCGAGGTCATGAGCCGGTCACGGGTGACCTTGGCGATGATGCTCGCACAGGCAATGGCGTAGCACTTGGCATCGCCCTTCACGACCGCGGTGTGGACCACCCCCAGCGTGCGCAGCGGCTTGCCGTCGACGAGCACATGGTGCGGCGATTCGCCGAGTCGCGCCGGGATGCGCGCGAGGGCACGCTGCATGGCGAGTACGGTCGCGTGATAGATGTTCACGCGGTCCACTTCGCGGGCACTGGCGGCGCCCAGCGAAATAACGAGCGCCTGCTCGCGAATGCGAACGGCGAGCTCGATGCGCGTGGCGTGATCGAGCTGTTTGGAATCATTGACGCCGGCAATGGCGCGCCGGTTCGGCGGCATGACGACGGCACAAGCGACAACGGGGCCCGCTAAGGGGCCCCGTCCCACTTCATCAACACCGGCCAGCAACGGACCATGCTGCTCTCGCAGCGTACGCTCGATGGGGCTCCAGCGAGCCACAGCAGGCGGGTCCGGCTGGCGTTGCCGCGAATTACTTCGCGGGGCGGATGACCTTGCGTTCCTTGATGCGGGCAGCCTTACCCGTCACGTCGCGCAGGTAGTACAGCTTGGCGCGGCGAACGACACCACGACGCACGACGACGATGTCGGCGAGCATGGGGCTGTGCACCGGGAAGATGCGCTCCACACCGACGCCGTTCGAAATCTTGCGCACCGTGAACGTCGCGCTCACACCAGCACCACGCCGGGCAATGCACACACCCTCGAAAGCCTGCACGCGTTCCTTGTCGCCTTCCTTCACGCGCACGTTCACGCGCACCGTGTCACCGGCGCGGAACGGGGCGACTTCCTTCATCCACTCTTTCTGGGTTTCGATAAACGGATGCATCTGACTCTCCGGGGCCGAACGTTTGGCCCGGTTCAAAGGTGCTGCGGATCCGGTGCCCCGCCGCGCCAAGGTGCGGCGCGATCTGGAGTACTCCCGGTGCGAGAGGCCATGACGCGGACACGAAAGCGAAGTCTTTCGGCCGGAATCGACGTGGCATCGCCACCAGACCGGTGCTTCCGTCCGGAGACGAAAGTGCGGCGCTGGGACTGCTGCGCAACCGGACGGCATGCCGTCCGGCGCCCCCAATTCAGGGGGAGCTTCAAAACATAGCCAGACCGGACCGGGGATGGTAGGGGCGAGCCGTACCATATGGAAGCACCCCGCTCGCCGGGCCTACCCCAGCCCCGCCCGGGGGCCCCTCGTGGTACACTCCCCACATGCCGACTCCAACATATCCCATTTCCCGGAAAGACGCCCACGTCGACGTCTACCATGGGACCCCGGTCGCCGACCCCTACCGCTGGCTCGAGGATGACCTCTCCGAGGAGACCGCTGCCTGGGTCGCCGCCCAGAACGCCGTCACCTTCGAGTACCTCCACCGCATCCCGTACCGCGAGCAGCTGCGCGACCGGATGACGACGCTGGTGAACTACCCCCGGTCGTCCGCGCCGGAGCAAAAAGGCCCCTGGCTGCTCTTTGCCCGCAATGACGGGCTCCAGAACCAGCCCGTGTACTGCATTCAGCGAGGAGAGGACGGGGAGGCTGAGGTGCTGCTCGACCCCAATACGCTCTCGCCGGATGGCACCACGCGCGTCGCCGGCCTCACCTTCGACCATGCGGCGCGCTACATCGCGTACATGGTCAGCCACGCCGGCTCCGACTGGCAGCAGATCCGGGTCCTCGATCTCGAGACCCGCGAAACGCTCCCCGATGTCGTGGAGTGGGTCAAGGTCTCCGCGATCGCGTGGCATGGCGACGGGTTCTTCTACAGCCGCTACCCCGAACCCGCCGAAGGGGACGCCGCTTACTCGGCCAAGAACGACGACCATCAGGTGTACTTCCACCGGCTGGGGACGACGCAGGACGCCGATACGCTCGTGTATCACGACGCGGAGAACCTGCAGCGCTTTCACATCGTCGGCACGACCGAAGACGAGCGCTTTGCCGTGCTCTCCATCAGCGACCGCGGCAAAGGGAAGGATGGCAACGCGCTGTTCGTCAAGGATCTGCGTACGCCGGACAGCGTGTTCGTGCCGCTCTGGACGGAGTTCGACGACCAGCTCACGGTGCTCGACAACGATGGTGACGCGTTCCTCGTCCTCACCAATCGCCACGCCCCCAATCAACGTGTGGTGCGCATTGACCT
>CANGXD010000078.1 GCA_947457545.1 Gemmatimonadaceae bacterium | reverse complement strand
GGCCGGCCAATGAAATGCTCTGGTCTCCTGACTTGAGCTGTCGCCGAATCCCCGAAAGTGCAGACGCGGAATACCACATCTGCATTGCGCCATAGAGCGAGTTTTGGTTCGGGAGAAGCGGGTTGGCGCGAATGATGTCGAAGGTCTCGTTGTAGATCTGTCGCGACCACAAGAGCGACCGAATCTGCTGCTTTATCTCGTCCAGCCATCGCTCCCACTTCAGGATCTTCTTGTTCATTGACTCGTGATTTGCGTCCTAACGCTCCAGCTAAGCTGCGAGCGAATCAAATAAATTGCGAGCGTAGCGAGCTTCCTTAGCTCGCTCGTCAGCTTCAGCGCACGTTATACCCACCGCGACACGAACTACGGATCCGCTCGAAGGGGGGCAATGGGAGACTCGCTCGCGGAAAGGCTCACACCGCAGTAGAGACAGCGAGGACGCTGCGAACGATTGGGTCGCCCGCAAGCGGGGCACGCTGCGACCGCTACACCTATCCGACCGTCAAGCACGCCATCGCGAAGATCGATGGATTCAATGCGGGCGACTAGATCTCCCTCCTGGAGCGCGGCGTGGTCTCGGAGCAGCTCCCACAGCGCTTGATTCATCAGAGTCAAGCGATCAACCGACTCTCGAAGAGCCGCCAGTTCGGACGCCGCGGCCTGCGCAGTGCTGCCAGCACTCCGCGCAGCACCATGTGCGTCACGAATGCTGCGATCTTGATTGACATCCCACACCCACCCAAATAGCCCCAATGCCATCTCCAGTTCAGGTATAACGCCTATTAGCCTGCAGGAAACTCTTGCAACGCCGCCGTTATCTGACGTTCCCCTGCAAGATAACGGAATCATCAAACCGTTCACGACGTCCCGCAAGCGACCGCAGGTAAACGACTTGGGACGATTTTCCCCGTTCTGAACACCGCTGTTCTCTTGCAAGCGCTGCAAGATAAATGGAAATCGCCGAGAGAGACGTTCCGGACGTATAGCACATCGCGGCGCCTCCACGGCACGCGAGAAAACCCGCCCCACCAAACCAACACGGCGCATGCACTCCTCACGAGTACATGCGCCGCGCTGTTCTATAACCCACCGGTTATACGCCGCCTCAGTTCCCCGGCGACATCGCCATCGTCACGCCGTTCGCCGCGAGCAGCGCGCTCATCGCTCGCGCCTTCGGCATGAACGCTGCCGCTTCGGCAACCGCCGCGTCCAGCGCCGTCTTCGCCGCCGCGGCCTGCTTCACCAACGCCTCACTCGGCGTTTCCCACACCGAGAGCATGTTGTTCTTCGCGGTGCCCACGCGCGCAAGCACGTTGGCATCGACGCCGGCACCGGCGCCACCGCCGCCACCAAAGCCGCCCGGCGCGGCCACCACACCCACGCCGAACTTCGCGCGGAGCGCGTCGTATTCCTTGCGGAACGCCGCGAACTGCGTCTTCACGCTATCGGGCAACGTCGGCGTGCTGTCGATCTTCGCCGCCGCGGCGCGCACACCGGCGTTCATTGCGGCCAACGGCGCCGCGGCCATGGCACCGGCGTTCTGCGCGTTGTGCAGCTCCATCGCCTTCGCGTTGTACGCCACACGCTGCTCGGCGGTGAGCTTCACCTCCGGGTCCATCACGATCGTGAGCGGCTTGCGCGACACTTCCTTGCCGTCCACCACGAGCGCGACGGCGTAGGTGCCGGGCAACACCAACGGCCCCACGTTCCCACCACCGCCAAAGCGGAAACCACCGCCCGCGCCACCAGCCGGCGCACACGGGTTCTCCGCCATGTACCCCACCGGCGGCAACTGCTCGGGATACCCGGGAATGGCGCGCGCAAACGCCGGCGGTTGCACGCCACCACCAGCACCGCCCGCACCACCACGACCAGCACCAGCCGCCGCACCGGCGTTCACATCACGCACCGGCTCCACACGCTGGTCCCAGCACACGGTCTGCATACCGGCCACGTTCTTCGCCGCAGGCACCGCCAACTCACGCACCAACGCGCCCGCCCCATCGAACACACGCAACACGGGGTTCTTCACCGGCGCCTTGAAGTGCAGCTGCAACACGGTCTCCGTGGGCGGGTTCTCGCCCGTGAAGAACTGATGCCCCCAGAACTCGTCGTTGCGGTCGTCCTTGCTCTTCCACTGCAAGCTCATGCCGGGCGTGAACAGCGTAGCATCAGCGCGCAACGCCGCCGCGTACTCCTGGATGGGCTCGAGATGATCGAGAATCCACAACGCACGACCGTGCGTCGCCACAATCAGTGCGTTGTCGCGCGGATGAATCGTGAGCTCGTCCACACGCACCGTGGGGAAGTTCGCCTTGATGCGCTTCCACTGCTGCCCACGGTTCACGCTCACGAAAATACCGGTCTCCGTGCCCACGTACAGCACGTCGGCGTTTCTGGTGTCTTCGGTGAGCGTCTTGATCACTTCGCCCTGCAACCCGTTCACCAGCGGCACGAACGTCGCGCCAAAGTCACGCGACATCCACACGTACGGCGCATAGTCGTTCTGCCGGTGGTTATCCACCGTGATGTACACCGTACCGGCATCGAACCGGCTCGGCACCACTTCACTCACGAACGCATGACCCGCCGGAAAACCGGGGAGGTTCTTCGTGATGTTCTGCCACGTCTTGCCATCATCACGCGTGACGCTCACCGTGCCGTCGTCGGTGCCGGTGTAGTACACGCCGGCCTGCTTGGGGCTCTCGCCGAGTGCGACGATGGCGGGCCACTGCGAAATGCCGTCGTGACGCGCAATGGTGATGTCGCTTCCCTTGAGCCCCATCGTCACGATGCTGTCGTGCGAGGCGTTCTGCGTGAGGTCAGGGGAAATGGCTTCCCAACTGTCGCCACGATCGCGCGAACGGAACACCTTGTTGGCCGCCGCGAGCAGCACACCCGGATCGTTGGGCGAGAGCATGAGCGGCGTGTCCCAATGGAAGCGGTACGCTTCGCGCGGCGCCGCGTTGGTCACGTTCTGCGCGGTGGGGCGAATCTGACGCGATTCACCGGTCACCTTGTTGCGACGCACGATGTTGCCGTCCTGCGACTCGGTGTAGATGATGCGCGAATCGCGCAGGTCGGGAATAGCCACGAAGCCGTCGCCGCCCAACACCTGGAACCAGTCGTAGTTGAAAATGCCGCGATTCTGACGCGACGCGCTGGGGCCACACCAGTCGTAGTTGTCCTGCATGCCGCCGCACACGTTGTACGGGAACTCCATGTCGTAGCTCACATGGTAGAACAGCCCCACCGGCAGCGTGGGGATGAACTGCCAGGTGCGACTCAGATCGTAGCTCACCCCAAGCCCGCCGTCGCCACCAATGAGCACGTGGTCGGGGTTCCTGGGGTTCACCCAGATGGCGTGAATGTCGTCGTGAATGACGAGCGCCGCGTCGGTTTCCCAGGAGCGGCCACCATCGATGGTCATGTGGAGCCCCACGCCGCCCATGTACACGCGGTCGGGGTTCACCGGGTCCACCTTGAGGTTGCTGAAGTACATGGGACGCGGATTGGTGCTGCTCATCTTGCTCCACGTCGCGCCGCCATCGGTGCTGCGATACACGCCCGTGGCCCCCGCGTTCTGTCCGCCACGCGCCGGCGTGTTGGCCATCTCTTCACTCACCACCGGCGCCGCGCCACGCGCTGCCGTGGGCGCCTCCACGGTGGCGTACACGATGTTGCCGCTGTTGCGGTACACGTCTACCGCGATGCGTCCCAACGGACCGGTGGGGAAACCCGTGCCGGTCACCTTGGTCCACGTGTCACCACCGTCGGTGCTCTTGAAGAGCGCACTGCCGGGGCCGCCGCCGTTCATGCAGCAGGCGGTCCGCCGGCGCTGATACATGCTGGCGAAGAGCACGTTGGGATTGGTCGCCGAAATGGCGACATCGTTCGCGCCGGTATCGTCGTCCCCCTTGAGCACCTGCTTCCAGGTCAGGCCACCGTCGGTGGTCTTGTAGACGCCGCGTTCACCACCCGGGCCAAAGAGCGGCCCCGTGGCGGCCACCAGCACGATGTTCTCGTTGGTGGGGTGGATGACGATGCGGTTGATGTGCTTGGAATTGGGGAGCCCGACCAGCGCGAACGTCTTGCCGCCGTCGGTGCTCTTGAACAACCCGCCGCCCCACGAGGTGCTCTGACGGTTGTTGCTTTCGCCGGCGCCCACCCACACGATGTCGGGGTTGATCTGGGAGACCGCGACGTCTCCGACCGCAATGAGCCCTTCGTGTTGGAATAGTGGCGTAAAGGTGGTGCCATTATTGACGGTTTTCCAAACGCCGCCGTGCGCCGTCCCCACGTAGTAAATGCTGGGGTTGTTCTCGAACACGGCCACATCGGAAATGCGCCCCGACATGGTCGCGGGGCCTATACTGCGGAAATGCAGCTTGTCGAATTCGGTGGCCACCACCGGGGCCACGGGGCCCGGGGTGGCGCTCGCGACGCTCTTGGCGCGCTGAGCCAGGGCGGGGGCGGACCACAGCAGCGCGCTGCTGACCGACAGCAGCGTCGCCGAAGCGACCGTGCGCAGGGGGAGGGACATGACTCGGGGGCGAGGGGGGAGGAAAGCGTACTCCCCGAATAACGTGCGCCCCCGATCAGCGTTGTGCGAGTGCCGCGAGCCGCGCGCCTACCGCATCCAATGACAGGTATACCCACCCGGATTCTTCTTGAGATAATCCTGGTGATACCCCTCGGCGCTCCACCACTTGGCTTCCGGCACGATTTCGGTGGTGATGGGCTTCGGCCAGAAGCCGCTCGCATTCACCCGCGCCTTCACCACCTCGGCGGTCTCACGCTGCGCCTCGCTCGTGTAGAAAATCGAGCTCCGGTACTGCGTGCCGATATCGTTCCCCTGACGGTTGAGCGTCGTGGGGTCGTGCATGCGGAAAAAATGATGCTCCAGCAACGCCTCGAACGTGATCACGCTCGAGTCGAACTCGATACGCACACTCTCCGCATGACCGCTCTTGCTGTCGTGCGTGTCGTGATACGTGGGGTGCTCCAGCCATCCGCCGGTGTACCCCACATCGGTGTCGAGCACGCCGGGAATGGCGCGCAGCAGCTCTTCCATTCCCCAAAAGCAGCCGCCGGCCAGAATAGCGACTTCACGCGTGGGCTCAGCCATGCGAGCCGCCATTGGCGAAGAGCGACACGTACTCGCCGTACCCCTGGGCCTCGAGCTCGGCCAACGGAATGAAGCGCAGGCTCGCCGAGTTGATGCAGTAGCGCAGGCCACCCGCTTCCTTCGGGCCATCGGGGAAGAGGTGGCCCAGGTGCGAGTCGCCGTGCTTCGACTTCACTTCCACGCGGCGCATGCCGTAGGAGCGGTCTTCGTGCTCCGTCACGTTGGGCGCGACAGGACGCGTGAAGCTGGGCCACCCCGTGCCGGAATCGAACTTGTGCACGCTGGCAAAGAGCGGCTCGCCGGTGACGACGTCCACGTACAGTCCCGCGTCGTGATTGTCCCAGTACGCGTTCCGGAACGGCGGTTCGGTACCGCACTGTTGCGTCACGGTGTACTGCTCGGGGGTAAGCGTGCTGCGCAGCGCGTCGGCCGGCGGCTTCACGTACGTCTTGGAATCGGAGATCTGGTCGGTCATGCTGGTAATAGGCGCGGAGAGGGCGCGGGGTTCCCGCCGGCCGGGTTTGAGCCAGGACAGGAGCCCCATATCACCGGCAATCCGGGTTGGCCGACGGCCCGACGTACTTCACGACCTCGACCACGTCGCGCTCACGTGGCCCCTCGAGGTCGTCCGGACGCGCCAGAAAGCGTGCCGACAGCTCCACCTGCTGCGCGCTTCCGGTGGCGAGCTTGGCCGCCTTGTACGCCCGCTCGAGCGCCGCGTAACCGCCCTTCATGAGAACCGGGTACGTCTGCCCCGACGCGCATTCACGGAACGTGGGCGCGTCGGCCATGTACGAAAACGCCCCCACCACGGTGACGGGCTCGCGTAGCGCGTTCATGCTGTCGGCGCGCACCAGCATCGCCTTGGCGTCGGTGGCCAGCCGGATCGTGTCCTCGCTCACCTGCGTGAAGCGCAGTGAATCGGTGAGCCCGCGCAGCGTGAGCGTCCCGCCCGCCAGCTCCCAGCGGCCCATCGTCACCACCGGCGCGACCGACTTCCCCTCGAACTGCTGACGCAGGCGATAGGTGCTGTCGGCAAAGATCGCCACGGTGGTCTGCACGCCGGAACAATCGGCGCAGGGGAGGGTCCCCGAAAAGGAGTTGGGCGCGACGGCGGCCACGGTAATGGTGGGGACCGCCGGGATAGTCACCACGCTGTCCGACAACGTGCCGCCCTTGGCCGGCGACTTGGCGTCGCTGCAGGCCGTGAGGCCAATGGCGAGCATCGCCGGTGCAAGCAGAGCCGGGAACGCGTTCACAAAACGCTTCGACATGGTGGGCCGGGTTCTATGTTTCAGGGTGTGAATACCAACAGTGTAGACAACGAAACGTCGAACGTGACCTTCGACAACCGCTTCGTGTCCGAGCTGCCGGGGGATCCTGATTCCTCGGGGCGGCGAAGACAAGTGCTGGGTGCCGCGTGGAGCGCGGTGATGCCCACCCCTGTGGCCGCGCCGCAGCTGTTGGCGCATGCGGCCGACGTGGCCGAGCTCGTGGGCTTCGGGCCCGAGTTCGTGCAGTCGCCCGCGTTCGCCGAGGTGTTCGGCGGCAACGCGCTGCTCCCCGGCATGCAGCCCTATGCCGCCTGCTACGGCGGGCATCAGTTCGGCAACTGGGCCGGTCAGCTGGGCGACGGACGCGCGATTACGCTGGGCGAAGTGGTGAACGCGCGCGGAGAACGGTGGGAGCTCCAGCTCAAGGGCGCGGGCCCCACGCCGTACTCGCGCACCGCCGACGGTCGCGCCGTCCTGCGCTCGAGCATTCGCGAATTTCTGTGCAGCGAAGCGATGCACCATCTGGGCGTCCCCACGACGCGCGCACTGAGCGTGGTCGCCACCGGCGACATGGTAGTGCGCGACATGTTCTACAACGGCAACGCCGCGCCCGAGCACGGTGCGATCGTGTGCCGTGTGGCCCCCAGCTTCATTCGCTTCGGCAACTTCGAAATCTTCACGGCGCGCGAAGACGCGGCCACGCTCACGCGGTTGGTGGACTTCACCATTTCGCGCGACTTTCCGCATCTCGTCGCGCAGTACACCAACGACACCGAACGGCGCGGCGCGTGGTACGCCGAAGTGTGCGAGCGTACCGCGCGCATGATCGTGCAGTGGATGCGCGTGGGTTTCGTGCACGGTGTGATGAACACCGACAACATGTCGATATTGGGGCTCACGATCGACTACGGCCCGTACGGCTGGCTCGACAACTTCGATCCGCACTGGACCCCGAATACCACGGACGCACAGGGGCGTCGCTATCGCTTCGGGCAGCAACCGGCCGTCGCGCAGTGGAATCTCGCGCGCCTCGCCGACGCGCTCACGCCGCTCTTTGCCGACGAAGCACCGCTGCAAGCCGGTCTCGATCGTTTTTCGTCGGTGTACATCGCCGAGTACGAAGCCATGAACGCCGCAAAGTTCGGCTTCGTGCGCCGCGGCGACGACGAGATGCTCGTTATTCGTGAGTGCTTTGCGTTGTTATTCGACGCCGAGGTGGACTACACGCGTTTCTTCCGCGCACTCGGCGACATTGGCGACACGCTGCCAGACGGCGACCTGCTGCCGCTCTTGGGCGATGTGTTCTACAACGACGACAAGCGCGACGCGAAGGCCGAGGCGTTCAACGCGTGGCTGCGTCGGTGGCACGCGCTGGTGCTACAGCACGGCAGAACGTTTGCGGAACGCCGCGCCGCGATGCACGCCGTGAACCCGTGGTTCGTGCTGCGCAATTACGTGGCGCAGCAGGCGATCGACGCGGCGACCGCGGGCGATTATTCGGTGGTGCGGACGCTGCTCACGGTGCTGCGCGATCCGTACACGGAGCAGCCCGAGTACGCCGACTACGCGGGGCGCCGGCCGGAGTGGGCGCGGCACAAAGCGGGGTGTTCGATGCTGTCGTGCAGCTCTTGAACGCGGTTGAACTACGGTGGTTTGGTCCGGCGGTTCACTGGCCGACGGATTTAGCCCTCAGGGGGGAGAACGCAAGGAGAAAGTGGAAAGCGCGGTACCGTCCACTGAACAACCGCAATTGTGGTTGCCGTTCTTCAGTGGATAGTACCGCGCTACGTCCTTCTTCCTTGCGTTCTTTTCCCTGAGGGCTAGTGCCGTCAGCCAGTAAACCACCGGACCAACCACCCGTAGTTGATCCGCAGTTCAAACCGCCCTACTGCGCCGCCGAGTCCGCTCGTTCCGCCCGGTTCTGCCGCGATACCACCGTCGACACGAACTGCAGCGCATCCACTTGCGAGAACACCGCGCCTTCCCGCCCGTCGCCGACTTCGAACATCTTCATGCCGAAGCCTTTGATGTCGAAGCGCAGCCGGTTGTCGGCGTACTTCACGTTTTCGATGTAGGTCACCGGCACGCTGATCGTGCTGTTCACCAGGAACACGTGCGCCGAGTCGCCGACGACTTCGATGGCCACCGTGCGGTCGAGACTCAGGATCTGCAGGTCGCCGGGCGCGAGCGTGCGCGTTTCGCGGGCCACCTTCGCGGCCGCGACGGCGGTCTTCGACTCGGCGTCCTGCTGACAGCCGGACAGAAGCAACGCGGCACAGAGCGACAGGGCAACGGAAGCGGGCAACGCGGGGCGCATGGCGGGACGGGTAAAGGGCACGAGACGCTGCCGCCCATGTGGGCGACGTGGCATCTTGGAAATATGAGGCACGCGTGAGGATTTTCTGAGGGCCGCATGAAACGTCGTACGTTCCTCCTGGCGGGACTGGGTACCACCGGCGCGCTCGTCATGGGCTGGTCGCTGACCCCCCCGCGCCAGCGGCTGTACCCGTCGGACGCTCCCACCCCCGACGGGGGCGGCGTGGCGCTCAACGGCTGGCTCGCCATTGCCCCCGACGACACCGTGACGATCATCGCCCCCAAGGCCGAAATGGGGCAAGGGATTCACACGGCGCTCGCGATGCTCGTGGCCGAGGAGCTCGACTGCGACTGGAGCCGCGTGCGCGTGGTGCACAGCGGCGTGGACAAGATCTACAACAACGCCGCAGCGATCGTCGACGGCCTCCCCTTCTCCGACGACATGGAAGCGCAACCGCTGGTGCGCGGTGTGCGTTGGCTGACCGCCAAAACCATGCGCGAAGTGGGGGTCATGATGACCGGCGGCTCGTCGAGTGTGCGCGACACGTGGGAAGTGGCACGCGATGCCGGCGCAACCGCACGCGCGGCGCTCGTGGCGACGGCCGCGGCACGCGCCGGCGTCGCGCTGTCGGCGTGCCGCACCCAACGCGGTGTGGTGATCTGCGGCGATCGGCAGTTCCGTTACGGTGAACTCGTAGGCGACGCGGCAGCGCGGCGTGAGACCAACGTGACACGCAAGTCGCCAGAGGCGTTCACCATCATTGGCACGTCACGCGCGCGGCTCGATACGGACGATGTGCTGCACGGGCGTCCGTTGTACGGCATAGACGTGACGCTCGAGGGGATGCGCTACGCGGCCGTGCTCATGCCGCCCGCGCTGGGGTGCACGGTGGTGTCGTTCGACAAGCAGGCCGCCATGACACGCCCCGGTGTGGAGGCGGTGGTGGAGCTTGCGGGAAGTTCGTACGGCAATCCGCCCGGACTCGCGGTGGTAGCGCGCAGCTGGTGGGAAGCGAAACAGGCGTTGGCGTCGCTCAATGCGCGCTGGAGCGAGAGCCCGCACGCCACGTTGTCGAGTGATGGCATCATGCGCACGCTCCGTTCGGCGGCGGCGGGCGACGGTGGCTTGCCGTATCGCAGCGACAGCAACGCGATGGACGCGCTCGATACCGCCGCGCGTGTGCTCGATGTGACGTACGAAGCGCCCTATCTCGCGCACGTGACCATGGAGCCGATGAACGCCACCGTGCGTGTGAACGGCACGACCGCGGAACTCTGGACGGGGACGCAGGTGCCCGGACTGGCGCGCGCCGCGGCGGCATCGGTGCTTGGTATGTCTGAGGAGTCGGTCACGCTGCACCAGTTGCAACTGGGTGGCGGCTTCGGACGGCGACTCGAGGCCGACTATGTCGCGCAAGCCGCCGACATTGCGCGCGCCCTGCCGGGCGTGCCCGTGCAAATGATCTGGAGTCGTGAAGACGATATGCGTCACGACTTCTATCGTCCGGCTGGTGTCACACGCATGCGCGCCGCGCTCGATGGCGCGGGCACGTTGGAGAGTGTGGTCGTGCAGTCGGCGGGACAGTCGCCGTTCCAGGCACTCGGCGCACGCATGGGCATTACCGCGCTCGCCATCTCTCCCGACAAGACCGCCGCCGAAGGGACCTTCGAGCAGCCCTACGAGTTTCCCGCGATGCGCGTGGCGCACACCGATGTGCCGCTCCCCGTGCCCGTTGGGTCGTGGCGTTCGGTGGGGCATTCGTACAAAGGGTTCGTGATGGAGTCGTTCGTGGACGAACTCGCGCACGACGCCAAGGTCGAACCGGTGCGTTACCGACAGCAACTGTTGCAGCAGCATCCGCGTGCGCGTGCGGTGCTCGATCTCGTGGCCGACAGGAGTGCGTGGTTCACACCACTCGCAGCCGCCCCCGATGGCGGCAAACGCGCGCGCGGGGTGGCATTGCACTGGAGCTACGCGACCATCGTGGGGCTCGTGGCGGAAGTGCTGGTGCGCGCCGACGGCAGCGTGCGCGTGGAACGCGTGACCGTCGCCGCCGATGCGGGGCTCATTGTAAATCCATCCGGCGCAGCGCAGCAGGTGGAAGGCGGTGTGCTGTTCGGATTGCAGGCCGCGTTACACGGCGAGGTCCTCGTGAAGAACGGACGCATCGAGGCCAACAACTTCAACGACTACCGCGCGCTGCGCATGAGCGAAGCTCCCACTATTGCGTGCCACTTCGTGCCAAGCACGCACGTTCCCTCGGGGTTGGGTGAACCCGCTGTTCCGGTTGTCGCGCCCGCGGTCGCGAACGCGCTGTTTGCGATTACCGGCGTTCGGCTGCGTACGCTTCCGTTGCGACTGCCTGTCGCGGAGCAGAAGACATGAGCACACCACAAGTAACGCTCATGGTGAACGGCGCCGAGGTGACGCTTACCGTGGCCGCGGACACGCCGCTGCTCTGGGCACTGCGGCACGATGTCGGGCTCCCGGGTACGAAGTTCGGGTGTGGCATTGCCATGTGTGGCGCATGCACCGTGCATGTGAACGGCGAGGCCGTCCGCTCGTGCGTCACGCCGGTGTCGGCGGTGGTGGGCAAGCAGGTGTCCACCATCGAAGGCATCAGTGGCCCGGTCATTGACGCGCTGCGCAGTGCGTGGAGCACCATTGCTGTGGCGCAGTGTGGCTACTGTCAGTCCGGGCAGCTCATCAGCGCCGCGGCATTACTGTCAACGAACACGTCGCCCACCGACGACGAGATCGATGCGGCGATGGATGGCAACGTCTGTCGCTGCGGGACCCACCCGCGCATTCGCGCCGCGATTCACGCGGCGGCGGCGCAGCTCCATACCGCTGGCGGGTCCGGCCGGTAGATTCCATCCGTCACTCCCTCCCCACCTTTCCGGTTCCGCGCATGCTCTCTCTCTCCGCGCTGCTGCGCCGTTCGGCGCGCTCTTTCGTCCCGGCCCTGCTCTCCTCCGCCGTCGTACTATCCACCGCGCAGGCGCAGGCCAACGCGCCCATCATCGGCCGCTGGGACCTCACCGTGCAGGGCACCGACCGCGTGTATCCGTCGTGGGTCGAAGTGTCGCTGTCGGGCGGCAGGACCCTCGTGGGTCGCTTCGTGGGCGGCGGCGGCAGCTCGCGCCCCATTGCCAAGGTGATGTTCGACAACGGCACGATGCGCTTCGTCATTCCGCCGCAGTGGGAGCAGGAAGCGAACGATATGCAGTTCGAGGCGACCATCGCCAACGACGCGCTGTCGGGGACGATTACCACGCCCAACGGCGAGAAGCACCGCTTTACCGGCAAGCGGGCGCCCACCATGCGCCGCACTGCTGCGCCGGTGTGGGGCGCCCCCATTGTGCTCTTCGGAGGCACCAACATGAGCGCGTGGGAAGCGCTCCCCGGCGGTGACAGCCAGTGGAAGGTGCTCAACGGCCTGCTGACCAACGTGAAGTCGGGCGCGAACCTCGCCACCAAGCAGAAGTTCACCGACTTCAAGCTGCATCTCGAGTTCCGCGTCCCCAAGGGTGGCAACAGCGGCGTGTATCTGCGCGGCCGCCACGAAGTGCAGGTCGAAGACAGCCCGCTGGGCGAACCGCTCTCCACGCACCTGGGAGGCGTGTATGGCTTTCTCGTGCCCAACGAGCAGGCACATTTGGGCGCCGGCGTCTGGCAGAGCTACGACATCACGCTCATTGGCCGTCGCGTGACGGTGGTGCTCAACGGCAAGACGATCATCGCCGACCAGACCATTCCCGGCATCACTGGTGGCGCACTCGACAGCGATGAAGGCGCGCCGGGCCCCATTTATCTGCAGGGCGATCACACGTCGGTGGAGTACCGCAACATTCGCATTACGCCGGCCAAGGCACCGTAACTTGGCCCACGCATGACGCTCGATGCGTTCCTCAAAACCGCGCACGTACTCGGCGCGATTCTGTTCGTGGGGAACGTCATCGTCACGGGGGTGTGGAGCGCGATCTTTTTTCGCGTGCGACACTCGCATGACTTTCAACGCGCCGCACGCGCCATCGTGATCACCGACTGGTGCTTCACCGTGGGGGGCGGCGCGCTGCTTACCATGAGTGGTGTTGCTCTCGCTATGCTACGCGGCGTGCCGCTCTGGGAAACGGCGTGGATTCGTCAGGCCGTTGTAGCGTTGGCTATTTCCACGTTGATGTGGCTCGTCGTGCTCGTGCCGGCACAGCGTGTGATGGTGCGCGGTGGGCTCACCGATGCCGAGCTGGTGCGCGCGTATTCGCGTTGGAACGTCGTTGGGTGGCTCGCTACCGTGCCGTTGGTATACGCCGTGTGGTGCATGGTGGCCAAGCCGGTGTGATTGCTGATTGGCTAGCTTGGGTCGGAACTGATCACACGAAGGCAACCGAGGCAACCGACGACGACTCCGTGACCTCCGAACCTCGGATGCCTCCGTGAGAGCAGTTCCAACCCAACCCAGCAGCAACAACAGGCATCAGCCCCGCCGATTCGGCCCGCGCGGAACTTTGGGCGGCCCGCCCAACGCGACCGCCGCGTCACGCGCGGCTTTGCGGCCAAAGAGCACACCGTGCACTCGGCGCGTGAAGAACACGAACAGCAGCAGTACCGCGACCAACGTCACGATTGGCAGAAAAATCGCGAGCACGCTGGTGACCACGGCACTCACCAGCTCGAGCGTACTTACTACGGGGTTGCCCACGCCGCCGGTGAGCGTGGTGCTCTTGAAGCGGGTGAACACCGTCGCGCCCTGCGTGACCCCCGCCGCGCCGCCGGCCAGCAGCACCGCGCTCCACTTGAGCACCGGCGGTAGGTCCACCACGACACTCGCGGCCGCGAGCATGCCCGCCAGCATCGCCGCCGGGGTGGCGACGAGGTCGAGGAGCTGATCGAGCCACGGCACCGAGTACGCGCCAACCTCGAGGATGGTGGCGGTGCCGAGCGCGGCCAGTGCCGGCGTGGTGGCAATCCACTCGAAGCCCGGCGACAGGGTGAGCACCCCCGACTTGGCGGCGATCGCCGCGGCAAGCAGGGGGACGAACACCCGAAAACCGGCCGCCGAGGCCAGGCCGAAGCCCACTGCGATCCCCAGCAGGGCATTGGCCGTTACAGGAAAGGAATCCATAGGGTGAGAAATAGCGACTTCCCGTTCCGTCGGCGAACGCCGAGCGCTACCCTGTGGGTATGTCCCGCGTCCTGATCTGGCTGTTTTTCGCCACGCTATCGCTCATTCTCCTGCTGCAGCTGCGCGGCCTCGACGGGCCGCTGTCGGCGGTCACCCCTGGGGGAATCGTGGCGTACGAGCTCGCCTTCACGGCTGAGCGCGCCAAGGCCATCCTGGACGTGTGGCGGAGCGCCGGGGTGACGGAGCAGGCGCGGGTGAGCCTGGGCGTCGACGTGGGGTTCCTGCTGGTCTATCCGTGGTTCTTCTGGTGGAGCGTGCGCGTGCTGCGTACGCCGCGCTTCGTGCTCCCGGGGAGCAACCTGCACCGCGCGGGGGGCGTGCTGGGCGGCGTCGTCCTGGCGTGCATCCCCCTCGACGCCTTCGAAAACTGGTGCCTCTGGCGCATGATCGAAGAGGGCCCGTCGCCATCGCTGGCAGCCCTTGCCGGAATGGCGGCCAGTCTCAAGTTCCTGCTCGTGCTCTGCACGGCGTTGTGGTGTCTCATCGCGCTGTCGCGACGCTTCGCCAACTCCTCCTCTTCCCGAACGCAGGCATAATCATGGCTGGTGGCCCCGGACTGGGCGGCATTGCCGCCCGCACGCTCGCTGCATTGGTACTCGTGTTCTCCACGTACAACCCCGAGCGGGTCTCGTACTTCCATTGGGCCATCGCGCCGCTGCGCACGGGCGAGGCCACGAGTGGCCCGGCCTCGCTCAAGTTCCTCATTGGCATCGCGTTGCTTGGCGGCTGGGCGGTCTTCCTCAATGCGACGCGCCGGTCCATCGGCGTCGGTGGCGCGGTCCTGGTTCTGGCCATCTCCGGCGGCCTCGTGTGGCTGCTCATCGACTTCGGAATCGTCAGCGCCGGCTCGGCGCGCGGCATTTCGTACGTCGTGCTCGTGTGCACCGCGCTGCTGCTCGCGGTGGGGATGAGCTGGTCGCACCTGTCGCGGAAGTTGAGTGGGCAGGTGGACATGGACGCGACCGACTGAAAGGTGCGGGGCGCGCGTTGAAGGGAAGATGAACGGAAGGTGATGGGAAGGTGATGGGAACGGGAGCGACACGGGTGCCGTTTCGCTCCCGTGTCCGCTTTGACTCTTGCCTTCGTAGCGCCGTGGGAATGCTCGCGCGCCGTCGCCAACATCCCGCGTGAGCCGCGTGAGGATGTCGTCGTTGTGCTGCTCGAATCGGTCGCGAAGGGCGCGTCGCTTCCGTGGCACCGGCAGAAGCTCGTCCTCATTCTGTCGGCCATGCGGCACTTCGCGGCGTCGCTCGAGGCGGCTGGGCATCGCGTGGTGCAGCGCAATGCGCCCACTTACGCCGAAGGACTCGCGGCACTCGCACGGGAACTCGGTGCCACGCGCGTCGTCGCGACAGAAGGGCGCGAACAGGACATGGTCGATGAGCTCGACCGCGCGCGCGCGCTGTTGAGTGAGGCCGGTGTGTCGCTCGTGCTGCGCGAAGATCGCGGCTTTCTCGCCACGCGCGAGGAGTTTGCCACGTGGGCGCGCGGCCGCAAGGAATACCGGATGGAATGGTTCTATCGGGAGATGCGGCGCAAGCACGGCATTCTCATGGAACCCGACGGCACACCGAGTGGTGGCGAGTGGAACTTCGACGCCGACAACCGCAAGCCGTGGCCAAAGAACCGCCCCGTGCCGCCGGTGTGGCGTGTAGAACCCGACGCCGTCACGCGCGAGCAGATGGAGCGCGTACGCGCGTGGAAGCAGCGCTGGGGATCCGTCGATGCGTTCGGCTTACCCGTCACGCGCACCGAGGCAAAAGCGTGGCTCGAACGCTTTGTCGTCGAGCGTCTGCCCGAGTTCGGCCCGTACGAAGACGCGCTCGTACACGGCGCACCCGATCTGCTCCATTCGACGTTGTCGAGCATCATCAACGTGGGGTTGTTGCACCCGCTCGAAGTGGTGAAGCGCGCCGAGCGCGCGTATCGCGAAGGGTTGGTGCCCATTGCGAGTGCCGAAGGATTCATTCGCCAGATTCTCGGATGGCGCGAATACATTCGCGGCATGTATTGGCAGCTCATGCCGGGGCTGCGCACCGCCAACGCACTCGACGCGCCGCTGCCTCTCCCCATGTGGTTCTGGGCGCCCGATGGCGAAGCGTACGATGGTGCTTCGCATGATGGTGCCTCGCACGGGGCGTGCGAGATGCGCTGTCTCAACGACACCATCCGTCAGGTGCGCGACTTCGGTCGTACGCATCATATCGGGCGCCTGATGATCCAGTGCAACTTCGCCACCATGCTGGGGGTGGAGCCGGCGGCGCTGTCACGCTGGTACTGGGCCGGCTTCACCGACGCGTACGAGTGGGTCGAGCTCCCGAACGTGGCCGGCATGGGCACGTGGGGTGACGGTGGCGCCCTCGCGAGCAAACCGTACGTCGCGAGTGGGGCGTATGTGAACCGCATGAGCAATTACTGCGGCCAATGTCGCTACGACGTGAAGCAACGCACGGGCCCCGACGCTTGCCCCATGAATTTCCTGTACTGGGACTTCATGGCCCGTCACCGCGAGCGCTTCGCCAAGCATCCGCGCATGCGCATGATGACCAAACACCTCGACGGCATGGCCGACACGGAGCTGGTCCAGCT
>CANGXD010000077.1 GCA_947457545.1 Gemmatimonadaceae bacterium | reverse complement strand
GAGAAGACGCTGGCCGTCGGCGAGAGCTTCGCCGCCAAATTGCAGTTTATCGGCTGCGGCGGGACTCGCTCATTGAGCGACGTCATTACCTGGTCAGCCACGGATACGGCGGTCGTCCGCGTCGATGCTACATCCGGACTCGTCACCGGGCGCCGGGCTGGCCAGACGCAAGTCATCGGCTCCGGCAAGACGTATGGAACGGGTGCCTACATACCTGTTACGGTCAAGTAAACCGCACCCGCCATCTCACGATGGCATGAAGCAGACTGCCGGTCTGCGGAATGCGGCGGCTGCGCCACCGCTCTTGTTGGGCCCGGCTGCAGCGTATGCCAGCGTAAAACAGCACAACGGAGTCAGAGTTCACATGCCGAAACAATCGTTCGTCACATTGGCGTTGCTTGCATTCGTCGTGGTTGGTGCACCCATTCACGCGCAAACGCCTCCGGCAGATAGTGCGGAGATCCGCACAGAGGCCACCGGCCGGCGCAGCGTGAGGCCGGACCTCGCCACCGTCACCCTCCAGTTCCATGCGGTGGATTCCACGCCGCGACGCGCGGGCGAGCGCCTCGCGGTTCGCGCCGATTCCATACGGCGAGCGCTGGTTACCCTTGGTATCCCGCGGGACTCGCTCCTGACCGGAAGTCGGTGGTACTGGTGGGCGGGACGCGTGGAAGTGATTCCGCAGTCGCAGTGTGTGCCCTCGGCCAACCCGCGCGTGGGATGTACGCAGGTGGTCGACACGACGTACCGGATCCGGGAGAGTATCGAGGTGCGGATTCGCGACCTCTCCAAGATTGGTGCCGTTATCGATGCGGCGCTGGCGCACGGGATCACGGACATCTCGCCAATCCGGTTTAGCGCAACGGACGTGCGTGTTGCCCGCGCCGAAGCGTTGCGAGAAGCAACGCTCCGAGCACGTGAGCAGGCCGAGGTCATCGCGACGGCAGGCGGTGGACGGATTGGGCGAGTCATCTCGCTCAGTACCCAAGCCGATTACCGCGACCGGTACAGCGGTTTGGACGGGATCGTGGTGACGAGTGCCTCAGAGGCCGCGTCTGCCACGGAGGTCACCGCGCCGAGTGTTTCGGTAGCCGTCACCGTATACGGTCGTTGGCGATTCGACCCGCGTCCGTGATTCTAGCGGTAACGTACTACGTAACGTCGGCGCGCCTGCCGACGGGCGCGACGAAGCGCCCGCGGCAGATCTTCGCGATCGGCAGATTCCAACTTTCCTGAGATGTCATCGCATGACGAGTGGCAACACGAATGAGGAGCGTTGGCTCAGCGAGTCCGAAGCGACGGACTTCTTTCGTCGTGCCAGCCAGCTCGACGCTGGAGACGGCGTGAAGCTTCGCGCTGGGTATGCTACGGTGCATCTTCTGGCCATCGCCGCAGGCATCAGCTTCGTGGATGCTGTCGCCGGGCGCGTGCTGCATGCGCATCCCGATCCCTCGGGGGTCATTCTGGCGAGCGGCTCCTTCCTCGTAGTCCGGCGGCTCGTTGCCGCGCGGAGGCCTGATATCGGAGCAATGTGGGGCCTGACGTTCGCGGCCACGTACCTCGCGTGCTTCAAAGGTGCCACTGAGCTGCTAGTCGGTTGGAACCAGTCCTACCCATGGATCCTGACGAGCCAAGTGCAGGGTGTCTCTGCCCTCGCCGGCATCGTCGGCGGCATAATCGGTGCGCGTCGATCAACCGACGCAGCTCTGTGGCATGGCGAATCCAACGCGCCCACCAGCTAACAGACATTGGTCCAAATGGCCGCGCTGGGGAGTCGGCATTGAAACGTGAGACAGCAAGGTGATGCGCCCTCTACTGAAGTACCTATTCCTGATTGTTCCTCTCTTTCTCGGGAGCAATGTTGCGGAAGCGCAACGTGAAGTCCCCGTGCGAGTCGCAGAAGGACTGCTTCGAGCGGACAGCTCGCTTCGGCGGCTCTGGCCAGGCTTCTGGACTGAAGGTCCACTTGTGGCGCTTTATCCGGCCAAGGGCAAAACGCTCGTAGTGCATGGTCCCGAGGTGCGGCTCGCCTCGGTCATCGAGGAGTTGAGAGACGCCATCCCAGAGTCACTTGAGGGAAGGGCCACGTTCGTTTCAGACCCGGGACCACCGGCATCTTACGATCTCTTCGCAGAGATCGGTGGGAAGGCGATGGTATCCGTACGCGTCTTCGGAACCTTCGCCCCCTTCCGACAGCACAGCGAAGTGGTGCCGTGGACTGGCGATTCGGTCGCAACGATGATTGTTACGGCCGTTCATGAATCCTTCCATCTATACCAATGGAGAGAGTTCAGCCCCTCGCCGGGCCAGCCAATGCCCTTCGCCAACACCATGCCCGTCAAGCGGCACCAATCATGGCTGGATTCGTCCTGGGTTCAGGAGGCACTGCGTAGGGAACGCACCTCGTTGAGTCGGGCGCTCCGCCATACACGTTGCAACCACGTACAGGAAGAACTGAATCACTACACCAAGCAACGAGATGATCGACTCTTCAAGATGCCCAGCCCGTTTGCTGCCTATGAGAACGCACATGAGCGCGCGGAGGGTCTTGCAAACTGGATCGGCTACGTCGGCCTTTCGCGCGTCGCGCCCGATATGCTTTCCGATGCCGATGTAATGCTTCAACACGATCTGGCGAACTCCTATCTTGGTGAGTCGGGACGACCCTACACCGGTTGGAGTTCGTTCGCTACGTATCACCTGTACGTGGTGGGCGCGGCAAAAGCATCCCTGCTTTCACGTTGTGGGCCTGCAGACTGGCAGCGAAGAGTTCAGGCAGGTGAGAGTCTGCAGCAAGTTCTCTTACCGCGCTAAGTCACAGATGCCCCGCGGCAGATCTTTCTGTTCGTTGTTCAACCATCGAAGCGGTCCAGTGCAAATGAAAATGTGGGCAATCATCCTGATGCTGCTTGGTCATTCAGAACTTCTCCGCAGTCAATCAAACGGCGAGGTTCCGCTTCAACTCGATAGTCTCACGCTGGTACGTACCAGATGTTCGGGTGCTTGCCCGGCCTATCGGTTGGACGTCTCCGCAACGGGCCTCGTCCGCTTCGTTTCGCGCAATCCCGCAGATGCGGGGCGGACTGTCACGCGGGCAAGCACTCCGGATATGCTGCGGCGGATCGAACGCGTATTGGTGGCGCAAAGCTTTGTCTCCCTCCCCGACATCGTGATGGGAGAGCTACCATACTGTAGGCTCGTCGCCACGGATCACCCCACCATCACGGTAACGGCGTTTGTCCATGGCGTTCGTGTCTCCCGGACCTACTACACAGGCTGTCACGGTGCCGCTCCCGGTGACACATTGCCACGGCCATACATCAAATCGCTCCAGATTGTAGCCGATAGCATCGCCGCCATTACCACGAAGCCGGACTGGATCCGACCAGCGCGCTTCTGACATGTAACGTGCGCTGAAGCGGACGAGGGCGCTTGTACACGTCCCACACCAACGCCCAGCAAATGCGCGCTTGCGCTCGACCAACTAAACATCCCCAACCCAACGCACCGCAAATCGCTCCCAGCCCAAAACCACAAAACGGCCACCCGGCAGACACGCCGGATGGCCGTTTCGCTCGATAGGTGAGGCTACCTCAGGGCAGCAACACGGTATCGATCAGGTGAATGATGCCGTTCTTCGCCACGATGTCGGCGGTCACCACCGTGGAGGCGTTGCGCGGCCCGTTGAGGCGCACGCTGCGGGCAATGAGTTCCACCGTGAGGCCGGTATTCGGCAGCAGCGTGTTCAGTCGACGACCATTGCTCAGGTCTGCCGCCGTGAGCCGCGAGCCCACCACGTGCAGCTGCAGCACACTGGCGAGCGTCGCCGGATTCGTCGGCGCACCACCGGGGATCGCGGCGAACGCCGCATTCGTGGGCGCGAACACCGTGAGGTTCTCACCACGCAGCGCGGTGGTGAGGTTCGCCGCGGTCACGGCGCCGACCAGTGAGCTGAGGCCGCGGATGACGGCGTTGTCCACGATATCGAGGCTGCCGAGCAGCACACCGTCGATGAGGTGCACCACGCCGTTCGAGGCTTCGATGTCGGCGGTGGTCACGCGCGCGCCGCCCACGAAGACGAACCCGCTCGCGACGACCACGGGCAGCGTCGTGCCTTCCACCGTGGTCAACGTCTGCCCATTGCGGAGCTGACTGGCCGTGATGCGCCCCGGCACCACATGGAAGGTGAGCAGCTTGCTCAGGATGGCGCGGTTACCGCTCTCCAACAGGCGCTGCAGCACACCGGCCGGCAAGTCGGCGAACGCCGCGTTGACCGGCGCAAACACCGTGAACGGGCCCGTGCCGCTCAGCGTACCAGTAAGCTCGGCGGCCTGCAGTGCGCTCACCAGCGTGGACAGCTGTGCCGTCGCGACGGCGGTCTGCGTGATGGTGCCGAGCGCCGGCGCCGGCAGCAGCACGTTGTCGATCACGTGAATGACGCCGTTCTTGGCCACGATATCAGCCGTGACGACCGACGCCGAGTTGCGCGGTCCGGCAATGCGCACCGCGCCGCCGGAGAGCGACACCGTGAGCGTACCGCCCGGCAACAGCGACGTAAGCTGCTGGCCGTTGGAGAGCTGCGTGGAGAGCGCGCGCGCGCCTACCACATGGAGTTGCAACACGCGCGTGAGTGCCGCCACGTCGCTCGGCGCGCCACCGGGAATCGCCGCGAACGCCGCGTTGGTGGGCGCGAACACGGTGAGGTTGCCACCGCGCAACGCGGTGCCGAGGTTGGCGGCCGTTACGGCGCTCACCAGCGAGCTGAAGCCGCGGATGATGGCGTTGTCGACGATGTCGAGGCTGCCCAAGAGCACGCCGTCAATGAGGTGCACCACGCCGTTCGACGCGTTGATGTCGGCGGTGGTGACGCGTGCGCCACCTACCGTGACGACGCCGTTGGCGACGGTGACGGGGAGCGTGGTGCCTTCGACGGTGGTGAGCGTCTGGCCGTTCTGCAGCTGACTGGCCGTGATCCGCCCTGGCACCACATGGAAGGTGAGCAGCTTGCTCAGGATGGCGCGATTGCCCGTTTCGAGGAGACGCGACACGACGCCGGCGGGAAGCGCGGCAAAGGCATCGTTCACGGGCGCGAATACGGTGAACGGGCCCGCGCCACTGAGCGTGCCGGTGAGTTCAGCCGCCTGCAGCGCGGTGACCAGCGTGGAGAGCTGTGCCGTGGCCACGGCGGTCTGCGTAATTGTTTGCGGCGGCGCGGCGGGGAGCAGCACGTTGTCGACGACATGAATGACGCCGTTCTTCGCGACGATGTCGGCGGTGACGACCTGCACGGTGTTGCGCGGACCGGTGATGTTCACGCGACCGGCGGCGAGGCCGACCGTGAGGTTCGCGCCCGTGAGTAGCGTGGGCAGCTGCTGGCCGTTGGTGAGCTGCGAGGAGAGGGCGCGTGAGCCCACCACGTGCAGCTGCAGCACCGGGGCCAACGCGGCGGCCGTCGTCGGCGCCCCGCCGGGAATGGCCGCGAAGGCCGCGTTGGTGGGGGCGAACACGGTGAGATTCCCGCCACGCAGCGCACTGGTGAGGTTCGCCGTGGTCACCGCGCTCACCAGCGAGCTGAAGCCGCGGATGATGGCGTTGTCCACGATGTCGAGACTGCCGAGCATGACGCCGTCGATGAGGTGCACGACGCCGTTGGAGGCGTTGATGTCGGGGGTGGTGACGCGCGCGCCGCCGACCGTGACGACGCCGTTGGCGATGGTCACGGGAAGTGCGGTGCCTTCGACGGTGGTGAGCGTCTGGCCGTTCTGCAGCTGACTGGCCGTGATGCGGCCGGGTACTACGTGGAACGTGAGCACCTTCGTGAGGATGGCGCGGTTCCCCGATTCCAGCAGACGGGTGAGCACGTCGGACGGCAGCGCGCTGAACGCCGGGTTGACCGGGGCGAACACGGTGAACGGCCCGGGGCCGCTGAGCGTGGTGGTGAGTTCGGCGGCCTGCAGTGCCGACACGAGGGTGGAGAGCTGCGGCGTACCCGCGGCCGTCTGTACGATCGTCTGGGTAGCCGGGGCAACGGGCGTGTTGTCATCGTCGCCGCAGGCCACCATGGTGGTGGTCAGCGCCGCGAAGGAAAGCGCCACGGCCGCGCGACGCGACACGTGCTTCAATGCTTGGAGCATGGTGGTCATCAGGGGGATGGTCATGCCGTGCCGGCGAATCCGGGCACGATCGACGAGACAACACCCTGATCGGCGACTATGACTAGTTGGTCCTAATCGCGCTGCGGTAGGCCGTCGGCGCTATACTATTAAAGCGTTGGACATTGCCCGGAGGAAAACATGAGTGTGGACATTCGGAAGGCGCGCGCGTCGCGGAAAGCACGGGTCGGTCGCGCAGATATGCAGGTGGCCGGTTTTCTCCTGCTCACCATCGTGGGCGTGATGGCCTACATGACGATTGTTGGTCGTGGAACGAAGCCCACGATTGCCGAGGAGGCCGAGCGGCTGAGCGTCAGTGCGCGGGGCTACCATCAACAGATACCGTACGCGAGCATCGATTCCGTCGCGCTCCGGCATGGGCTCGACGGGCTGCGCGGGCGACGGAACGGGTTGCAGAGCGGCAACACGTACGTGGGGCGTTTCGAGATGGAGCCCTACGGAGAGGCAATGCTTTTTGTAGACGCTCTGCGAGAGCCGCTCGTGGTGATTTATGCGAAGGAGGGCGTGACGCTCATCTCGGCCGAGGACAGCGTGGGCGCTGAACAGCTCGCGGCACGTACGCGGGAGACCGCCGCGAGCGTGCGCCGGGCATCAGCTGGCAGCTAAGGACGCAAGGATTTTCTTTCGAGCTCCGGAGTCATTCACCTCATGATTCGACGCATCGCAAACCTGCTCCTCGTCGAACCCGGGTGCGATCGCTGCTGCTTACTGCTGCGACACGAGCTTGACGCGATCGACGGCACCCGGTTCCGGTTTTCCACATGACACGCCGGGGCCGGTACAAGACGGTGTAGCCCGCGCCAGCTATGCACCGTGTGCTACGCCAGCGCAGGCGGTGCGCGAACAGGCGCACCGCCTGCGCTGGGAGCTCGAGACTACGGAATCCGCGATGTGGATAGGGTCTGCTTTTGGTTGATCGATGCCGTCACGTTCTGCTCCTCGATCGCGATCGTGCGGGCGATCGTCGCCTTGCTTTCAACGCCTACGAGTTGCCCCGCCGGCGTGACCCACGCGTGACCGACCGTGGTAACGGTGCCGTCGAGCGATGCCTTGCCGTTGGGCGTGTCGCCGCCGCCCTTGGCCTTGCCATCGGCAGCGATGGCGATAGCGAGTACCCGGGCGCCGCCCACAATGGTGTCACCGGCATAGGTAAAGCGCGTTGCGGTTGTCGTCGTAATGACAATGCCATTCTCTTCCGTGACGACCGCCACCGTATCAACCCAGCTCTGGCCGCGCGTGGCGCCGGGCTTGAGCCGCGGGATGAAGGCCCGCAACGAAGCGGCGATTGGTAGCTTCGACTCGGCTCCCCCAGCGTCAGTGACCGTAGCCGTTATGGGGTAACCGCCCGGCTGAGTCGTGGCCTTGTACGTCAGACCCTTGAGGTTGGCGCTCGACGACGTGCCTCCCTGCGCGCTCGTCACAGAGGCCGTGTCGAGTCGCACAGAGACGTCGAGCCCCTGCGCCGCCTTGCTCACGGTAAAGGTGGCTTCTCGGAAGGTGGTGTTGGTCATCGACTGACTTTCGCCCATGGCTTCCTGAGTGATTTCCGAAACCACCGTGGTCCGATAGCGGGCCGCACCGACGGCCCAGGCGGGGACCGTCTGGGCGCCAGCCGCGCCTGCGGGAATGATGAGTGTGAGGCTCAGGGCCACCAAGAACTTTGTAGGCAATGGGACTCCGCAGAAAGAGGTCAGGGGGACACCGGGGTCGCAATGGCCGCGCGGTGACGCTTGCCAGTGCTACGAAGACGTGGCCTGCAGGATTCAGCGAATTCGCTGGTACTCTTCAGACGCCGGCTTGCTCCAACAGCTGCGTCGTCCACGCCGAGGCGGGAGCGATCTCCAGCGCCCGCCGCAGCACGGTACGCGCGGCGTCAGGCTGTGTATGCTTCTCGACACGGAACGTCTCCTCAGGGTAGCAACGTGGATTCGAAGAACAGCGAGCGAGCACAAGGCGCAAGTACGGGAGTGCCGCCGGAGAATTCGTTCTCAGGGCCTGGCACTTTCGCACCACCGGGCGGGTCCATATCGTGCGGGATTCGGCCCGCGTTCGACCCCCCAGATTGGTGCGTGCGCTCGTTCGGCGTGGGTATCGGGACGTACCCGATGCTCGCGACTTCGTCTCGTTCAGCTTTTCGTCCCCGGATGCAAACCCGCGCGTCTGACGTTCGAACCCTGCGCTATCTCGTCATGGCAGGGGTGGTGTTCCTCGCCGTGGTCATGGCGTTGGGGCCGGATGTGGGCTTCGCGGCGCCGCCAGCCGCCAGCCTCCTGTTTTGGACAACGCAGATCGGCATTGGGGTTGGCGTCGTACACGTCGTGTTATCGCGTCTGCTGCGGCAGTTGGGCAATACTCGCGTGCCGCTCTGGGCGCTCGTCGTGCTGTCAGGGGTGCTTGGAGCAGTGGTGCTTACCCCGCTCTACTGGACAATGGGGGAAGTGGTGATGCAGCAGTGGCTGGCGTTTCCGGCAACGCCCGCCGACGGGGGGGATGATTTCCAAGGTGCGACGCTTGGTGTCGCGCTCTTGCTGGAGTACGCCGACATCGTGGGGCCGGTGACCTCGGCTTGGGCGCTGATTTGCCTGCCTCGGCTACACTGGTTTGTACCACCTGTGTTGCAGGTCCGGACCGCAGGCGGCGCAGTCGTCGACGAAATGACTGCGCCGCACGTGCCAACAGCGTTGGCGGTTGCTGTCGGGGCGGGCGCCGGCCCCGTTCCGAACGTAGGCGACCGGAACGACACCGGTGCTGACAATTCCGCGATTGCAGGTGCACCGTCAGATCGGAGCGACGGCGACCCTCGTTCTTCGACGGCGAGCCGGCCGCGATGGGCCGAGCGACTGCCCGTGGAACTCGGTCAGGACATCATTGCAGTAGCGTCCGAGTTGCAATACCTGCGCGTGTGGACGACGCGCGGGAATGCGTTGATCCTCGGCGCGTTGGCCGACGTGGAAACAGCCGCCGCCGATGATGGCGTACGTGTACTCCGCTCGTGGTGGGTGGCCACGAAGCATATCGTCAGCGTCCGCAGGACGGCTGGCGGCGCCCTGTGCGTCATGAGTGACGGTCGTCGGGTGCCGGTCAGCCGTCGCCGTCGCGCCGATGTGCTCGCACGATTCGGCGACGGTGCCCGCTATGTCGCTCCCGCGTCGTCAAAAGCCGACGCGAAGTCCAACCTGCAGTGAGAGCGGGTTGTAGTTCGGCGACGCGATACTTCCTCCGCTGTTTCCCGTTGCGTTGTCGGAACGGATGGGGCCCGCGCGAAGCCAGCGCGCATCGGAGACCAGACGCAACTTTGGCGAGAGCGCGTACTCGACGCCAGCGATGAGCTGAGGCGCAACCTTGCCGCTTCGCGAGTAGGCGCGAGAGGGCCCACCGCTGCCGGGCTTGATGTCGAGGTCGATTTCGAGGATCCACCCGAGACCAGCGCCCAGGTACGGCGTCAAAGGCGCGGTTGAGGTGAAGCGGCGCAATCCGTTGACCAGGATGGTATTGGACGCGAAGTCGCCACTGGTGGCGAGCGTCGTCGAGCTCTGCCGGAGCGAGGAGAGCGCGTGCGTGCGATAGTTCCATTCGACTTCTGCCGCCCAGCCGTTGCCGAAGCGGTAGCCGAGGTCGCCCCCTCCTCCGAGTCCACGGCCAAAGCTCGCGCGTAGGCCGCTGCCGGCACCCTGCGCCCCCGATTCGCTCAGGGAGGATGCGCCAATTCGCGTGAATTGCCCATACGCCGTGAGGTATACGCCACTCGGCTCTGCCTGAGCGACCGCCACCGCGGGGGCCAGACTTACGAGCACTAGGCCAATCGAAGGGAAAAGACAGCGATACCGCATCATCAACGATCTCCGAATTCTGGTGAATGGCGAACGCCGATCGCGAAAGCCGACGTTACGGTGGCCACTTTGGAAAACACCGTCAATTGCGATTGAACCAGCGGTCAGCTTGATGAACGGACGGGGCTCACGGCCAGCGTTTCTCGGCCCGCGATGATGAGAGTCGCGCTGGAACAGGATTCGGGGGAAGACCAGGCGGCAGGAGGTCGCAGATTGCAAAGCAGTTGCCCAGCCTGAGATCGACAAAAGCGCCGCAGGGTCTTGGATCCCTGCGGCGCCTTTGCCGTCTGGTCTGGGGCACCAGTGCTGACAGACTCAGGTGATGACCACCAACACCGGACTCCCCACCACCGGCTACGGAACCCGTCGCTCCAGTTCCGAATACTCGCCGGCGATGAAGTACCCCACGGCCCGCCGCGATGGCGTCGTAATGTTCGCGACGTTCCCTCGCACGCTGCTGACCGGCACGCCGAAGGGCGAGCCGTTATTTCCCACTTGCGCGGACAACGCGGTGTAGAAACGGTACGCTTGCTCCGAGATCGCCAGCTGCCGGACTCGCACGAGCTGGCCCGAACTCACGAGCCAGTCCGAGTACGGCTGAAACTGGCGTACCGTCGAGCCGTTGAACCGATCATCGGACTGCACGACCCGCGAGAATTCCTCGCTGTCGGGTGAGACGAGCCGGCGCCCATTGATCCACTGGTCCCACACGTAGAAGTTCTGCTGGTCTGCCGGGTCCTTCAAGGAGATCGTGGCCCGCCAGTTTTTTCCGGTATCCACCTCGTCGAACTCCGACCGGAAGAACAGCGAGTCGATGGGGACGCCGGGCTGCATGATTTCAGTGGCGCGGTAGCGATCGCCTTCCCACTCGATTTCGAGCGTCAGTGCGCGGCCTACCGGCAAGGCCATCGCTGCGGCACGATAGGTTCCAGGGGCCTGCGGTGATTCGACGAAGGGCGTGGCTCGGTTTGCGTCGTCCAGCACCCGCACCGTCGCGCCGCGCGCGGCCGTCGCCGCAGCGGTGCTGAACACATCCTGCGTGACGCTAAGGCGGATGAACTGGTCTGCCGAGGCGACCCCGCGCTCCCGCTCGAGGCGCGCCTCCACCACCAGACGCGGCTCGTAGTCCAGGCCGCTCACGTTGACGACCCGTTCACAGCCGGACAGGACCAACAGGGACATCAGAAACACCGGCAGCACACCGCGTTTCGACATGGAGCGCTCAGAAGTTGAAGGTGTAGGCAATGCTTGGCACGATGCCGAAGATGGAGGTCTGTACCGCCTCGGTGACGAGCGGCTGGTTCTCGCGCTGGCGGAACCGCAGCGCCTGGGCATTGAAGCGGTTGTAGGCATTGAGCAGACCGAACTGCCACTCGCCGCGCCGCCCCTTCCGCGTCGCGGAGAGATCGAGGCGGTGGTACAGCGGGAGGCGGCCGCCGTTGCGCGCCCCGTACTCGGTCACGAGGAGCCCGTCGACCTGATAGCGCGACGTGGGGAATGTCGTCGGCAACCCGGTGGCCAGGGTGAACGTGCTGCCGAGGGTCCACTTCGCGCCGAGCGGCCGCAAGGCCACCACGTTCAGGTTGTGCGTCTTGTCGAAGGGGGTCACGTACCAGCGCCCGTCGTTGATGCCGCCGCGACGGCTCCCCGGCGCCGGGATGCGCTGCTCGGCGCGCCCAAGCGTGTAGCTGACCCACCCGGTCACCGGGCCCTGCGATCGCCGCGCCAGGAGTTCGAGGCCGTAGGCGCGCCCCTGCCCCTGCACCATCTGCGTTTCGATGCGCGGATTGAGCAGGATGTCGGCGCCATCGATGAAGTCCACCACGTTGCGGGCCTGCTTGTAGAAACCCTCAACCGACAGCTCGACGCCACCGCGGGTCGCGCTATAGCCTACGGCGTACTGGTCGGCCAGCAGCGGCCGGACCCACTGCCCGGCCGGCTCCCACACGTCGAGCGGGCTGATGGAGTTCGTGTTCGACACCAGCAGCAGGAATTGCTGCGTCCTCGCGTAGCTGGCCTTCACGCTGGATGACGCATTGAGCAGGAACCGACCGGAGATGCGGGGCTCGAGGCCCGCGCCCGAGGTGAGTCGCGCGCCGGCCCCGAATTGGGTGCTGTCGCGCACGACACCGGGCTCGAAGCGCTCGAGCGCGTCCGAGTAGGCCACGGGCGTATCGTTCACGTACGAGTACACCGTGGCGGGACCTCGGCGTTCATAGCCTGCGACCCGCAGTCCGTAGCGGACCGAGACGCGCGGGCCGATCCCCAACTCCTGACCCAGCCACGCCGCCGGCATCAGGGTGTTGCGACGCTGGATCTGCCGTGCGTTGAAGGCGTTGCCGGTGCCCACGGGCACGAGATCCCCGGGATTGATGCGCTGACTCGTGAGTTCAGCACCAAATTCGATCGTATTGGTGGGCGAGAGATACCACGCCTCGTCGACCCGCACGTTGAGGCTGCCGATCCGCGAGTTCCACCGCACGTTGTCGCTCGTGCCGGTAAGAATGTCGAGGCGGTAGTCGTAGTCCCCCCACGACATGGTCAGCTTGGAGAACAGGTTGCTGCGCAGCGCCTGATTCCAGCGGAGCGTGAGTGCCCGATTGCCCCACCCGGCACCCAGGTCGCCGATACCGGCGACACGGTCGCGTCCGAGGTACCCCGACAGCAGCAGGGCCCCCGTCGATCCCAGGCGCACGTTCGTCTTCGCATTGATGTCGTAGAAGAACGCGGTGGTACCCTGGACCGCCGAATCGCTGGCCAGCCCGGTGAAGAGGTCGGCCCACGAACGACGCGCGGCGATCATGTACGAGCCGAGTTTGTTCGGCAGCGGTCCCTCCACCAGACCGCGGCCGGCGAGCAACCCGATCGACGCGGAGCCGTTGAACTCATTCGCGTTCCCCTCGCGCTGCCGCACGTCGACGACCGACGACAGGCGACCACCGAAGCGCGCCGGAATGGCCCCCTTGTACAGCGTCACGTTGTCGATCGCATCGGCGTTGAAGGTGCTGAGAAAGCCAAGCACGTGGCTCGGGTTGTAGACGGTGGCTTCGTCGAGCAGGAAGAGGTTCTGGTCGGCGGCGCCGCCGCGCACGCTGAAGGCGGTGGAGGCGTCGCTCGAGAGGGACACGCCGGGGAGCAGCGCGAGACTCCGAATCGGGTCGGCCTCCCCAAGCACCGGTGGTAGCAGCTTGACGGCCGGGAGGTCCAGCCGCACGACGCTCATGTCGGGGGTGCGTGGATCGAGGTCCGGTCGATCGTCCCCCCCACGATTGGCCTGCACGGCCACAGTCGCCAACTGCACTTCACGCCGCTGCAGCAGGACCGTGAGGGTGATGTCGTTGGTGAGCGAGACGACGGTGTCGAAGGGCGCGTAGCCAAGCGAACGCACCACCACCCGGTGCGTGCCCTTCGTCAGGAGGAGCGAGTAGAAGCCATCGTCGTTGCTTTCGACCCGCACGGTCTCGTCGTCGGCCGAAAGGCGCGCCCGACGCAGGACTTCTCCGGAGGCCGCGCTTCGCACGTATCCACTCAGGCGCACGCCCTGCCCGGGAGGCACGGCGCGCGTGCCGGGGCCCCCGGCTGGTCCACGGTACGCCACCGCCAGCTCTCCGGTCGGGCTCACCATCGCCTGGAGCGACGTCCCCTCCAGGAGCAGCGCGATCGCTCGGTGGGCGGGCGTGGCGGTGAGCTTGAGGGTGCGCCGCATTCCCATGTCGGGCTGCGTGGGATCCGCCGCATATTTCAAGCCGGTCTGGGACGCGATCTGCCGCAGGATGTCCTTCAGCGGGAGCTGCGTGACATCGAGGGTGACGGTCTTCGCCAGCGGGCCGCTGAAATCCTTCACATCGGCGAGGCGACGATACGCGGGTGAAAGATCGGGAGTGTCCGGCACGGCTCGGGGCTGCGCCATGAGCAGCGAGGCCGAGCAGCAGGTGAGGAGGACACTGCGCCAGATGCCGTGTGTGATCACGGTGCCCCCGGCGTCAGGTGTACCGTCCGTCCGCTGATCTCGACGCGCACTCCCAGCGCCAGACGCAGCGCGGGGAGCACGTCCTGCAGAGACTGCGCCGTGAACCGGGCCGTGAGGCGCCGACCCGCCAAGGCCGAATCGGCGGTGACGGATACATCGAACCGGCGTCCGATCGCCGGCAGTACCTCGGTCAACGGGGTCTCATCGAACATCAACTCGCCACGCTTCCACGCGAACGCCGAGGCGACGTCGTTGGTGACCACGACTCCGGACTTGCGCAGTGTTCCTCGCTGTCCGGCGCGAAGGAGAGTTGCCCGCTCCATGGGTGGGCGCAGGGTGTCCATGAGCGCAACCACTCCTTCTTCGACGGCCACGTCCACCGCAGGCAACTCGGGCCATGCGCGAACCACGAAGCGCGTGCCGACGTCCTGCGCCACGGCGTTCCGTGTTCGCACGCGGAACGGGCGCGCATCGTCATGCACCACGTCGAAATACCCTTCGCCCTCAAGGGCGACATCGCGAGCGTCGCGGCCGAAGCTTCCCTCCCAGCGCACACGGCTGCCGGCTGCGAGCGTAACGCGGGAACCATCCGGAAGTTGCGCCGTGACGTCACGCCCCAATGGTGCG
This sequence comes from Gemmatimonadaceae bacterium, assembly GCA_947457545.1. Lineage (GTDB taxonomy): Bacteria > Gemmatimonadota > Gemmatimonadetes > Gemmatimonadales > Gemmatimonadaceae > Gemmatimonas. The sequence continues at coordinate 1,988 of CANGXD010000077.1, read as the reverse complement.
GCAATGGAGCCGCCACGGGTGGCTTGCCACGTGGCCGCGCCACCGAGGGCAACGACCAGAGCGGCGGCCACGCCGGTAACGCGGCGCATCCACGGCGCCAAGGCCCCACGGGGGGCGCCGCGATCCGCGCGGGCGCGCCGAACGGCTAAGTCATCCTGTGATGCGGCCTCGAGGCGCGCGGAAAGCGCCCGCCACGCCGCATCGGTATTGGCCGCCTGCGCGGCGCCGAGGGTTGCCCGCGGGGCCTCGCGCAGCAGCTGGGCATCACGGGGATGCGCCTCCAGCCAGTGTTCCACTCGAGCTCGTTCGGCCAACGGCAAGTCGCCGGCCAGATAACGGTCGAGGAGAAGGGGGTCGAAATCTGTTTCGTCAGCCATGAAGTGGGGTGAGAGGTTGGGCAGTAGACACGCGCCTCCGCAAAAACCCCACAGCCCCCAGCTATTCGCTGCCGAGCGCCGCCCGCAGCGCCTTGAGGCCCCGGCTCAGCTGGTTCTCGACGCCTTTCGCCGATATGCCGAGCGTGTTCGCGATCTCCGCGTAGCTCATTCCCCCGTGCCAGCGCATCAGCATCACCTGGGCGAGGCGGGGGGGCAGGGCGGCCATGGCCGCCTCGAGCCGGGCTCTCGCTTCCGTCGTCTCGAGCATCGTGTCGGCACGCTGCGGAGGGGGATGCAGGGCGCGCACGTGCTCGTGCGCCTCGTCATCGGCCCAGCGCTGCTCCACGGCGTCCCGGCGGCGCAGGTTGAGCGCACGGCTGCGAACCGCCGCGAACAGGTAGGCCGGCACACTGCCGGTCACGATCCACTCGGCTCGTCGCTCCCACAGCGTGAAGAAGACGTCTTGCACCAGCTCCTCGGCGCGGGCGGCATCACCGACGTACCGGGTACCGAACGCCAAGAGCGCTGGATGCATTACGCGAAAGAGCGCCTCGAAGGCTTGTACGTCACCAGCGCGAACGCGCTCGACACAATTACTCGGTAGATCGGGCACGACGCAGCGGGAAGAATCGGACGATCATGGTGAACACGCGTGGGATGGAAAATCGGATTGGGAAAGGTGGAGGATAAATCGCGGCCCCCAATCGCGCGAGCACCGACTTGCAGGGCGGCGGTGTGCCCGACGAGAAAATGCGGAGACACCGTGTCGATTACTCGACGAGCGTGGCGTGGGCTGATTTCGGCTGGAGCGTCCGTGATTCTCGCAATCGGCCTTTGTGTATGGCTGCTGCTCCCATCGTGGGTGCTGCTGAGAAGTCGCCAATGCGTCCACGTGATCAACGACGCACTGCCACTGGGAGCTAATGGCGCGCTCAACGGCACTGTCATTCTGCGTATCGCCGGGAAGATGGATGACTCGTTGTCCGGGGACATCGTCAACGGTCGTTCTTGAGTGACGCCGCGCCGGTGACGGTGACGGTGCGTGTGCGCTCGCGGAATCGACCGAGCAGGGCTTGGTATTCAAGCACATTCCAGATGGCATCATCGATCACTTCGAGCGGCGATGTCGCCGGAACAACTGCGTGCGTCTTCGGTATCCGCACCGATAGCAGTGGCACTGGCCAGCTGCACGCGCGCGAGTCGCACCGACTCACCGGCGTCCGGTGATATCTCCCTGATGCCAGTGCCCGACTCGGCGCCAGAACGCTATGCGGGCCTCACGAACATCTTCGTCGCGGCCCGGAGGCTCCGCTCGCTCTTCGCCGCGCGGTACAAGGCATCGGGCGATACACCGGCCCACTTACCCTGAATGGCGCAGGCAATCCTGCACAACACCGACGTGTCCCCATTCAGGTGGTCGCCGCCGACGATGGATATACCTACGCGCGCATCGCCGACAATGCGGAGTGGTACGCTGCGACTCAACGACCGTGACTACGCGGTACGCGTGCGCAATCGTAGTCGCGGAAATCCGTTTCATGAAACTGATGCCGGCACGGTGTGCCCGATCGACATGAACGGTGACGGGGTCTTCGCCGAGCGTGGATCGGT
>CANGXD010000076.1 GCA_947457545.1 Gemmatimonadaceae bacterium | reverse complement strand
TCGAACAGCAGGCGCGCGCCGGTCGGTCCCTCTGGGGAACCGTCGCGCAGATTGCGGTGCTCGATATCGTCTTCTCGCTCGACTCGGTCATTACCGCCGTGGGCATGGCCGACGATGTCAGCATCATGATTCTCGCCAACGTCGTCGCGTTGTGCGTGATGCTCTTCGCGGCGCGCTCCATTGGCGACTTTGTCGAAGATCACCCCACCGTGAAGATGCTCGCCCTCGCCTTTCTCGTGCTCATTGGCACCAACCTGGTCGCCGAAGGCATGGGTCAGCATATCCCGAAGGGCTACACGTACGCCGCCATGGCCTTCTCCGTCGCGGTGGAAATGCTCAACATCCGCGTGCGCAAGAAATCGAAGGCCGCCTGAGGCAGGCGCGGCTCATCAGTTGGGGTCACCCGGGTGTCCACATTGGTGGACACTTGAGTCGGCGGAATTCTCTCAAGCTGCTTTGGTACAACGACTTGGCATTCCACACGCGGCTGGCCCCGGCTGTGCGACCTGCAGGGACGTCACCAACTCTGGAGTTTCCATGAAGTCCAATCTCGTTCGCACCTCGCTGGCCGCCGTCCTCGTGGCCGTCTCCCCGCTCCTCGCGCAGGCACAGAAAGGAACGGGCGTTGGCGCGCACCTGGCGCCGTTCGCCGGGTATCTCATTACCGGCGATTGGTACGACGGTCCGGTCGGGACGAGCATCGCGGCCACCAATGCGCCCATGCTCGGCGTGCAAGGCGGTATCCCGCTGTCCAAGGGCGTGTCGCTCGTCGGCAACCTCGCCTATGCCTCGGGCGATCTGCGCATAGGGTTGCCGCTGCTGGGTGGTGTCAATGTCGGGTCGGCCAACACGTGGATGTACGACGTGGGCCTCGAACTCGGCGGCCTTGGCGGGCGTTCCACCGGTATCGCGCCGTTCGTGCAAGGCGGGATCGGCGGAATGACCCACGACATCAAGGCGAGCGTCTTCGAGACGCGTGCGTCGAACGTGGCGTACACCGCCGGGGTAGGGGTGGATATCGGGATTTCCAACGGGTGGGTCGTACGCGTGCAGGCGAAGGACTGGATCAGCCGGTTCAACTCCGAAGACGCCGTGGGCTTTCGCGTGAATGGAAACCTCGCGCACAACGTGGCGCTTACGGCCGGTGTGAAGCTGCGCTTCTGACGCAGTGTTCTGCTGATGCCATGAGCGACCTGCCGGGATAGCTTGCAGCAGGACTTTCTCCGAACAGGACTCCAGTGGATCAGCTTGTGACTTCAGTTCGTCGACTCATCGTTGCGGTAGCGTGTGCGTCAGCATTCGCTGCCGCGACTGCCGTCGTTTCCACGCCTGTGTTGGCGCAGGCGGGCACCGGGCAGGCCGCTACCACCGACAGCATGTCGTCGGCGTTGGCGCGCGATCCGCTGCGGGGTTCACCCAGCAGCGTGAGCAGCCTCGGCTCTTCGGCGCGTGGGCAGCAGGACGCATTCGAGCGCAATCACCGGCTCGGCCTGCGCTTCTACAACGGCGGCGCCGATGCCACCTGCGAAGTGCCACTGGGCCGCATCTGCTATTGGAACAACAATGGCGACGTGCCGCCGCCTGCCGAGCGTACCGATGCGAAGATCGAGCGTGAACAGTTGCTCGAGTTGCTCGGACGCGCGCAAGCCGCCGATCCGAAGGACGATTGGGTGAGCGGTATGCGCGTGCGCTACGCGATGGAAGGCGGCTTCCCCGACACGGCGCTCGTGGCAGCGCGCGCGTGTGGTGGTACCGACTGGTGGTGTCAGGCGCTGCGTGGCATGGCGCTGCACAACGCCAATCAGCATGTAGCCAGCGGTCAGGCGTTCGACCGCGCATTGGCCAGCATGACCGAGTCGCAGCGGTGCGCGTGGAGCGATCTCACGATGTGGCTCGATCCGCTCATGCAGCCGGCGTACAAAGCCCTTTCGTGCACCGAACGTCTCGCGCGCAACGAGCGCATCTTCCGCCTCGCGCAGCCGCTGTGGATGCTGCCGGGCAACGACATCAAGAACGAACTCTTCGCACGCCGCACGATGTCGCGTGTGCATTCGCTCGGGCGCATTCCCTACGATTTGCAGTGGGGCGATGACCTGCTTGAATCGCAGGTGCGCTACGGATGGCCCACGGCGTGGTCGGTGCAGAATGGTGGCGTGGCCGATCCACGTCCGCCGCAGGTCATCGGTCACGAGCCGACGCCCAGCTACGACTTCATGCCGCTCATCGAAGCCATCGACAACCCGCTCGACGCGAAGTCGACCGATTGGGACATGAAGCGCAAGAAGGCGCGTATGCGCTACAGCACACGCTACGCCGCCGGCTTTGGCGCCCTACCGCATCAGGTCGCGCGCTTCCGTCGTGGGGATACGACGGTGGTCGCAGGTGGCTACCGGCTCATGCGTGAACTCGAAATGGGTCGTGCGCCGTATCAGGCGGGGCTGGTGCTCGACCGCGTCGACGGGGGCAAGCCGATCGTCGTCACGAAGGACAGTGCAGGGGCGAACGGCGCGTTGCTCGCCTCCATGCAGGCGCCGATGCTCGCCAGCATCGAAGTGCTCGCCCCGGTAGGCAAGCGTGCCGCTCGCGCACGGACGGTGGTGCAACCGCTCCCGGCCGATGCGCGCCTCTCCGACTATCTGTTGCTGCAGCGTGGTGATCCGTCGCCGACGCCGAGTCTCGAACGCAACGCCACACAGGCGTACGGCTCGCTCGAAATTGACGGGGGCACGCAGATCGGCATTTACTGGGAGATGTATCGCCCGGCGAGCCCCGGCGCGCCGTTGCAAGTGTCGCTGCGAGCCACGCGACTGGGTGCGAGCTTCATGCAGAAGCTCGGTTCGTCGATCGGGTTGTCGAAAGCGCTCACCCCGGTGTCGATCAAGTACAACGACAACGGGCGCCCCGATGGTGGTGCCGGTCGCAGCCTCACGCTGAACTTTCCGAGCGTACCGGCTGGCGATTACCAGCTGACGCTGTTGGTGAGTGGTGCGGGTGTCACCGATTCGACGACGCAACGCATACGGGTGCGGCCGGCGAAGTAGCGGCTAACGCCGCACCAGCACCATACCCACGGGGCTTCCGTATTCATCGTTGCCGATGGGAAGTCCCGGTGGGGCAATCCACTGCCCGCCGTCGGCGCGCATGATAATGCGGTGCATGCCGGGCGACAGTTTGAGCTCGGCACGCCAGCGTCCGTTCTGCAAGCGGCGCATTGGGGTAATGCTCCACTGCGTGGCGTCGCCCATGAGCTCCACCGACTCGGCTTTCGGCGCATCGACGAGTAGCACCACACGCAGCGTATCGCGGACGGTGGTCGAGCGCGCGTCGTCGGGCGCGCCGGTCTCGATGGATGCGCTATCGACGACGCCGAGGGTGCGCGTCTCGAACGCGAGAATGCCGCCGGGAGTCCCGTCGTTGTCACGCCAGGGCAGTCGTGAGATACGCACCCCGAGCGCGACCATCGGCGAGAAGGCCGACCGATTACGCAGCTCGTCGCGCAACATGGCGCCGCCGACAGTGGCCGAGTTGGTGGCCGCGGCGCCGACGAGCGAGAGCCATCCCGTGACCGGCTGCACGACGGCCAGGGACGCCACCGTTGGAATGGTCTGCGGCGTGGGCGCGAGCGCGTCGCTCGTGATCCAGCGCGCGACCGGTGCGGTGACCGACAACAGCCACTGCGTCTGGCCCGTGTTGAAGCCCGCCGACGCGATACCGGTGGCGAGATCGCGCCGCTGTACGGTGCGCAGGGTACTACTGTTGGTCAGTCGCCCTGCACCCGACGGCACGTTGACCATGGGGCGCGGTACATCGACGGTGAATGTCTGGGTGGTCACGCGCGTCGCGCGTTCGAACGACATGCCGAAGGCGAGGTCGACGCCCAGATACGTCGTCACCATACCGCCTTCGGCGCGCGCGAGCTGGCCCACATCGATACGACGCGTAATGGTCGTATCGCCCATGACGGGATCGGCCGCGAACGACGGCGCTATCAGTCTGGCCAGCGAGCTGCCGAACGGATTCGTGCCGGGCTGCCCGTTGACGGACGACCGGCCGTAACTCACCGCACTCCACAGGCGCTGTTCACCAAAGCGCGCACGCGCGCGCACCGAGAGCACTCCCTGCGCTTGCGACGTGCCGGTAACGCCGTCGGTGAAGTGCACGTTGCCACTGCCCAGTGCGGCGAGCCGAACGCGTCCGAGTCGACCCATTGGCTGCGTCGCGCCGAACCAGAGATCGTTGCGCTGCGCGAGTGAGTTGCCGTTGCCATCGGGGAGCGAGGCAATGCCCAGTACCGAAAAGGTCGAGGCGTCGGTGACGGGGCCGATAGTGGACGCTGGCGCCATCGGGGCATCGCCGCGAACCTGCGCGCGCAACTGCTCGGTCGACGCTCCCACGGAGAGCAGCGCGCAGGGCAAGGCCCATCCACGGCTCCGAAGGGAGCTGCGGCGCATCGCGCGGGAGGAACGGCGAGCGGGCGTCACGGGTCTGGCGGTCGGACCGGTTTGCGGTCGGTGGTGGCCGGAGTGACCGGCGAACTGCTGCCGGTTCCCCTAACGTAACGATTGAGCGCATCGAGAGCCATCCCGGGGCCACGTTGTGCGTTCTTCGCCACCGTGGCTTGCAGTCCCATCAGTACCTCGTCGGAGCGCGGCGTGCGCGCGAGCTGTTGCACCGCCTCGCGCGCCGACGGGGCGGGGACGCCGCGCCGCACGATATCCGTCAACACGACGAGCGGCACCACCGCCTGACCGGCCGGCCGGGTGCTGCGGACGCTTTCGAGCGTGCGCTCGTCGAGGCCGGCGCGCACGGCGATGGCGCCGGCTTCGAGCTCGTCCTCGGTACTGCCGTCGCCGAGGGCGCGTTTGGCTGTTTGCAGCGCCGCCGCATGCTCTCGCACGACGCGCAGAATACGATCGCCGGGCATGCGCCGCGCGGCGCCTTCGAGCGCCCGGTTGATGAGCGGGCGCACCGGCAATCCCATCTCGGCGGCCTCATCGAACAGCGACCGCAAGGCGTTGGCGGTGAGCGAATCGAAGCGGCTCGCATCGAACCGCACGGGCTGCCGGGTGGGGACGGCGGTGGTCACGGCCGGCTGGCCGCGACCCATCGCGTTGAGAATGGTGTCGGCACGCACCGCCGACGTCGAGGTCGTCAGCTGTAACGTGAGCAGCAGCATCGTCGCGACGCTCACTGCGATGCCTCACCATCGACGATCACGGCATTGGTCGGGCCGTAGCCGCCATCGGGGACCTGTGGCGCCAGCGGGTCGACCAGCCAGCGTTTGCCGTCGACCACGAACGCGTATTGGTGACGCCCGGGCGGCAACGGGATGCGTGCCGACCAGGTGCCGTTGTCGCCTTGCTGCACCATCGGCGTGGCGCGTTCATCCCAGCCGTTGAAGTCACCGACGAGCGCGACCCGACGGGCATCGCTGGGTACGGTGAACTCGAAGCGCACGGTGCCGCCACCTTCTTCGCTGGTGCTCCCGGAGGGCAGGAGCTGCGCGCGCGCGTTGGTGAAGGCGCTGTCGGCTTCTCGTTGACTAAGGTCGGCACGCCAGGGGCGCATGACCACGGCGACGAGTACCGCAGCCGCGGCGGCGCCCCACCACCAGCGGGGGCGGATGCCGCCACGCGTCGGCGCGGCCTGATGCATCGTCTCCGCGAGCACGGCGCGGGACACCCTTGCGAGCGAATCGGGCGACGACGGCGGGATCGCGGCATACGACGCGCGTAGTCGTGCGCCGATCTCGTCCGCGAACGGATCGTTCAGATCGTCGGCCGACGGGAAGGGAAGCTCGTTGTCGTGCACGGGGCCGCTCATGGACGCACGTCCCCGGATTTGGCGAGCAGCGCCCGCAAGCGTTCACTGCCGCGCTTGACGCGCATCTTGAGTGCGGACTCTCCGACGCCGGTCATGGCCGACATCTCAGTGTACTCCATCCCTTCGGCGTACTTGAGCAGCAACGCCTCGCGTTGCAGCGGGTCGAGCTGGGCCAAGGCCCGCAGCAGGACGGCGTCTTCCACGCCCGACGGCAGCCCCATCGGCGGGGACGCCGCCGCTTCGATGGCAATCTCGTCCTGCACGAACCGCCGTGTGCGACGGCCGCGCGAAGTGATGAAGTTGCGGCACTGGTTGGTCAGGATGCGGAAAAACCAACCACGGAACTGATCGCGCTCGTCGTAGCGGCCGATGGCCAGATACGCGCGCAAAAAAGTGTCCTGTACCACGTCTTCCGCATCGGCCCGCTCCCCAAGCATGTGGTACGCAAACCGCCATGCCGCGTCGTAGTACCGCGACACCAGCATTCCGAACGCGTCCGGCTCCCCAGCCCGGGTCCGAACGACCAACTCGGCGTCAGTCATCGGTGAACAACAGCAGATCCCCGGCGCCCGTCACCTTGCCGGTGGCGGCTGCGGTCATCCGGCGAACTGCATGAGGGTGACGACGAGCATGAGCACCACGAACAGACTGGTCGCCGACCGGTTCACACCTCCCATACGCCGCATCAGCGCCAGGGTTTCCGGCTCGGGGAGTTGCTGCATGGCCACGAACCGGTTGGCCGCGCGCGCCCGCCGGAAAAGAAACCAGTTGGCGGTACCACCCGCCGCCAGGCTCGACGAGACCATCACCGCGATGCTCATGATCTTGAGCCATTCGTTTTCCGGCTTCGACATTTCCACCATCGTCTGCGGTGTGTCGGAGCCCGTCAGAATACGGAATACGAACCCCGGTACGAGGAAGAACAGCGCGAAGGGCAGGTACAGTTTGCGGTAGAGAAACCACGCGGGCGGAAAGGCGATCGCTGCCGGCCAGTTCCACGTGGGCACGAAGCTGGGGTCGGCAAAAAATGGAGCGAGCTTTCGCTTGTACGACTTTTCCCACTTGGGCCCGAAATACGCGAGCATGCGCTCGTCGCTGAGCACCTCACCGTTGGGCGACGGGCGCGCCCAACGCGGAAGCTCCGGGACGACGGGCGCGTCGTGGTCAGCGTGCTGTTCGCGGTCGCGCGGTTCGTTATCGCTCACGTCGATTGCCGAGGTGCGGGCTGCTGCTGAGACAGGCAATGCAACGTCCCCAGCCCCCACACGAGGTCGACGGCATGAATGCCGATGACTTCGTGTGATGGCAGCAGCTCCGACAACGTGTTGAGGGCCACGCGATCGTTGCGGTCGTTGAACGTGGGCACGAGACACACGCCGTTGCCGATGTAGAAGTTCGCATAGCTCGCCGGCAGGCGCATGCCGTCCATCACCACCGCGCGCGGAAACGGCAGCGTGACGACTTCGACGCGCTCCCCGCGCGCATCGGTGGCGCGTTGCAGCCGGTGAAGATTGTCGAGCGACCGCACATGGTTCTCGTCGTTCTCGTCCTCTTCGTGCGCGAGCAGTACCATGCCGGGCGCAATGAAGCGCGCGATATCATCAATGTGGCCGTGCGTGTCATCACCGACACACCCTTCGCCAAGCCAGATCGTCTTGGTGATGCCGAGATACTCGGAGAACGCGCGCTCGTAGTCTTCGCGCGAGTAGCCGGGATTGCGCACCTGCACGTCACTCAGCAGCCACTCTTCGGTGACGAGCAACGTGCCCTCGCCATCGGTTTCGATCCCGCCACCTTCGAGAATGAGCGGCTGTCCGTTGTCGTGACGCACCGCGTTGATGACCGGCAGTCCGGAGATTTCGGCCATGCGCGCAGGGACTTCGTTATCGAGGGCATAGTTGTCGTACTTGGCCCACGCATTGAAGCCCCAGCGCACGAGCGCCGCGCTGCCATCGGCGCGATGGACACCGGTGGCTCCGGAGTCGCGCAGCCACACCCGATCGGTGGGTTGCAAGTGCAACCGGTACTGTGAGTCCTCGACGCCGTGCAGTGTCAGGCACGCGCGTGCTTCCTCCGCCACCTGGTCGTTGTGGCAGAGAATGTCGACGCGCTCGAACCGGCCCAGCCCACGCACAATCTCGGCATACACCCAGGGAATGGGACCGAACTTGCCGGGCCAATCGGGCTCGTGATGCGGCCAACCAATCCACGTGGCATCATGATGTGCCCACTCTGCCGGCATCCGTACCGCTGGATGTGTCACGTTACTTGCCCAACCAGCGGTTGAGGATCGGGCCGTACGCATCGATGCGACGGTCGCGCAGGAACGGCCAGTTCCGGCGCGTTTCCTCGATCAGGTCGAGATCGCACTTCGCGGTGAGAATGGCGGGCTCGGTGCCGGCCTGCGTGAGATAGCGGCCGAACGGATCACAGATGAACGACTGCCCGAAAAACTCGAGGCCGTCGGTGTTGGGTTCCGGTTCGAATCCTACGCGATTGGGAGCCGCCACGAACACCCCGTTGGCGATGGCGTGGGCGCGCTGCGCCGTGCGCCACGCGTCCACCTGCGCGTCGCCGAACGTCGCCTTCTCCGCCGGATGCCAGCCGATGGCCGTGGGATAAAACAGAATCTGCGCGCCGAGGAGCGCCGTGATGCGCGCGCCTTCGGGATACCACTGATCCCAGCAGATGAGCACACCGATGTCGGCGTAGCGCGTACGCCAGACGCGGAATCCGTTGTAGCCCGGATGCTTGTCGTTGCGCTGATCGCCCGTCACGTCGCCTGGCGCGAAGTAGTACTTCTCTTCGAAGAGCGGGTCGTGCGGAATGTGCATCTTGCGGTACGTACCCAGCACCGCGCCGTCAGCATCGATGACCGTGGCGGAATTGCGATAGAGCCCCGGTGCTTCGCGCTCGTAATACGGCACGACGATGACGACGGCCAGTTCCTTGGCGAGCGCCTGGAACGTGTGCACGATGGGCCCGTCAGCCGGCTGCGCGATATCGAAGCGCTCGGGGCGCACGGTCTTGCAGAAGTAGGGCGCGTTGAACAGCTCCTGCAGGCAGATGATCTGCGCGCCGCTCTTGGCAGCTTCACGGACCCGCGCCACGGCGCGAGTGACGTTGCTCTCGAGATCATCGGACGCGGTGTCCTGCACGAGACCGATAGTGACGATGTTGGGCATGGTCGGAATATAAGGAATTCCGGGTCCTGCAGGCGTCAGCTACCCTTTGCTTTGCGACTCTTTCCCGTGTCGGATACCATCACCGGCTCGAGTAACGGCTGGAGGTACACGAGTAAGAGGCGACGCAGGTCGTCCATGAGCGGCTTCTTGTCGGCCGCCTGCGCGCGGGCGCGGCGGGCGAGCACCGACTGCCCCACGCTGGCGGCCACAAGCGCAGCTCGGCGCCGGTCGCGCGAGGGGAGCTTGGGATTCCGCGAGGCGAAGAGCACATCGAGTCGATCGACGAACGAGTCGAATAGCTGTGAGCGCAGCCGCGCGGGGGCCGAACGCGTGTCGTCGACGGGCCCGTCATTACTGGCAAAGACGCGGCGAAAGGCCGGGTTGCGGTCGTGGAACTCCGCCAACGGCTTCACGATGCGATCAATGAGCCGATCGAGCGGCATGCCGTGCGAGTCCATGGGAAACGCGCGCTCGTGAATGGCGCGCATCTCGTCGGCGTAGCGCAGCGCGAGCGCCGCCAGGACCGCATCGCGATTCGGGAAGAACTGATACAGCGATCCCTTGGCGGTGCGGGCCTGCGCCGCAATCGCCTCGGCCGTGGCCGCTTCGATGCCGCTCGTGGCGATGACCGTGGCGGCCGCGTCGAGCAGCAGTTCCACCCGCTTCTGGCCACGCGACTGCCGCGGCCGTCGGCGGTAGGCGTCGGGGGCCTCGTCCGTCGGGTCGGCGTCGGGCGGCAGGTCCATCACGTCATCGGGGGGGCGGGGGGCGGCGCGCTTGGCAGGCATATCGGGGACATTACGGTCATCCGTCCCCATTGACAACGTGACGCTTCCGTCAAGATTTAACGGTGTTAACTGTAGTACCCGCGTTTTATCATGACGGTCGCGTCGCATCTGTGTCGGCGCCGGCCAATACCCTCAGCATCCGGTGCCATGCCTCGTTCCGCTCGTGTCTTTGCTGCGGCCACGGCCGCTCTGCTGATCTCTGCCTGCGCTCAGTCCACCTCGCCGGCGACGTCGGGCACGCAGAATGCCGTCCCGAGTGCCTCGCAGACGGCGATCGCCAATGCCATTGCCGTCATGAACGCGCCCTTCGTGGGCTCGCTCAAGAGCAAGAAGTTCTACCCGGCCGCGTGCAATACCGTGAAGCTCATCAAGAGCGCGGATCAGGTGGGCTTTGCCTCCATGGCCGACGCCGAGAAGGCCGGTTTCGCCAAGGACCTGTATTCGACCGATTGTCAGTACTGATGGTCAGCCGCTGACGCCGGGCCGGCGCCCACTACCGGACGAGCACCGCCACGACGTCCATGACGTTGGTGCCGGTGGGGCCGGTCTTCAGCAGGGCGTCGGCGGCGTCGAGGGAATACCAGGTACGGCCCGTGACCAGATCTTCTTCCGGCGCACGGGCGCTGCGCCGCGCGAGGGCGGGGACCGCCGCGTCGACAATCGCGCCGGCCGCATCGGTGGGGCCGTCGCGGCCGTCGGTGCCGGCGGCCAGCACCGTAATGCGCCAGGCGTTGCGGTCGCCGCGCGCCGTGGCCGCTTCGAGGGCGAGTGACGCCGACAGGGCGAGCACCTGCATGCGGCCACCACGGAGTGGTTCATCCGCGGCCGACGGCGGCTGGATGAGCAGCGGCGCCGCCGCCGCCGTTTCGTCGAGACGCGCATCGTCATCGTCGCCTGCCTGCATGGCGCGCTCGATCGTGTCGCGCAAATGCACGACCGGCTCACCGCCGCTCACGAGCAGCGCCGAATGCCCCGCAGGCAACGCGCGCGACAGCGCCAACGCGCGGCGCGCAAAGAGATCCCCAAGGGCCGCCGCATCGCCTTCGAGGGGGACATCGTCGATGTGGATCTCGTGAATGCCTTCGCGCTCTGCGGCCGCGGCCAGGGCGTTGACGGCGTCGGCGTTCCGCGCAACGAGTGTGTAGTGCACGCGGGCAAACGCCGGATGATCGGCGTGCGCCACCGACGGCGGCGTGCCCGCGCCCGTGAGCCCGAGTACCTGACTCATGGCCCGCTGCAACCGCGGACGCATGTCGTGCACGTCGAGGAGCGCGAGAAAGGTCGCGTCGTCGAGCGGGTCTGGAGTGCAGGGGCCCGAGCCGATCACCGAAGGATCATCGCCAATGACATCGGAAATGGCGAAGGTGGCAATCTGCTGTGCACCGCGCGCGGCGAGCGCCGTGGCCAGCCGCCCTGCACCAAAACGCAACACACGTCGACGGATGGCGTTCATTTCGTGAATCGCCAATCCCGACTCGAGCAGCGTCTGGGCCAGATTCGCCACGAGCGCCTGCGCGGCTTCGGCGCTCCCCACCGCTTGTGACAAGGCCGCGATAGGGGCGGCGCAGAGCGCGGTCGTACCTCCGGAGAGCAGCACGACGACGAGGGCGTTCGGCTCCATGTCCTGCAGCAGATCTTCGAGCGCTTCGGCCGCGAGCAGCGAATTGGGGCCGGGCACGGGATGATCACCGACGTACACGCGCAGCAAATCGGCAACGGGCAGGTCGTGCCAGTCGCGTGGCGTGGGAACATGCGCACCGACCACGATGCCGTCGGTCACGGCCACACGCAGTTCCGTAAGCGCCGCCACCGCGCCGGCCGCCATCGCGGGCGCCGCCTTGCCGAGGGCGACGACATACACGGGAACATCAGGCGCTGGCGGCAGCGATTGCTCCTGCCACCAGCGGTGCACCGCTTCACGCGTACGTGCAAACGGCGCCGCGCCCTGCACCGCCGCGTCATGCAACGCGGTGAGCAGGGCGCGGGGATTGGTCACAGTGGGCACGTTACCGCAACAGAAAATGGGGCGCCCACACCACCTTACTTCGAGCCAGCGGACTTGCTGACGGCGTCGCCGAGCGTGGTGTACGCCTCAGCGGACATCTGCTGGAACGGCGTCGTGATGTACGCGATGTTGCCCTTGGGGTCGATCACGTACAGATGGCGCTTGTGATACCCGGTGCCCGTGTTCGCGCCGTACGCCACACCCACCTTACGCTCGGTGTCGGCGGCGAAGTGGAACTGGAACTTCGCATCCTTGGCCCACGACACGAGCGCGGTGTCGGGATCGACGCTCACACCCACGAGGGTGACCTTCTTGCCGCTCTTGAACAGGTCGGCGTACTTGTCGCGATACGACTCCATTTGGACCGTGCAGCCGCTGGTGCGGGCCTTCGGGAAGAAGGCCAGGATGACGGTCTCTCCCTTGTGCTCGGAGAGCTTGAACGGCTTGGCGTCGACGCCCTTGGCCGTCACCGTGGTCACGGTGAAGTCAGGTGCGGCATCACCAACCTTGAGCGCGGTCTGCGCGCCGGCAAAGGCAGGAGCGAACGACATGGTGGCAGCGCAGAGCGCCACGGTAAAGGCGGCACGCGAACGGACGGACATGCAGGGACTCCTGAAATTGGGTCGGGCCGGGTGAACAGCAGGAACGCTACCCCGGAGAGCTCGGAGTGTCCACGGAGGGGACGGGGAGGTGACATCACCGGTGGACAACGAATGGTGATTTACCGCGGTTTCCGGCGTATTTGCGCCGTTTTGCGCGGTTTTCCGCTGGCATGCCCCCTGCCTTAAGTGAGGTCGTCGACGGGCGCGGTGCCCGTCCCGATCAATCAGGAGGAAGTCATGTCCGCGCTTCATACCCGTCTTCGGACCGCTGTGGTCCCGCTGCTTGCGCCCCTCGCGTTCGGGGTGCTCACCGCGTGCGGTGGCAGCGATCGCCAGATCGACGAGCAGCTGCGGGCCGACCTCATGGCCGCGGCGCAGTCGCCTGCGAACCGGCAACAGTTCATGAGCCCGGCCGAAATGGGCTACCCGCAGGGGTATGCGCCGGGCTATCAGCAGGTGTACGCGCCCTATCCGGGGCAGTATCCGCAGCCCTATGCGCAACCATACCCGCCGCAGGCGTACCCAGCCCCGTATCCGCAGCAGGCGCAGACGCGGGTGGTGTACATGCCCCAGCCCGGTACCGCTCGGCGCAGCGGGAGCGTCGGTGGCGGCAGCGGCTCGGGATCCGGTGGGAGCGGCGTGAATCAGGAGCGACGTAACACGCAGAAGGGGGCGGTCATCGGCGCGGCAAGCGGCGCGGCCATTGGCGTCATCTCCTCGCGTGACAAGGCCAAGGGGGCGGCCATCGGTGCCCTCGGCGGCGCCGTCCTCGGCGGTCTCATCGGACACCAGGTCAAGACGCCGTAACACGAATCACACAGCCGGCGCCGCCAGGCGCACCGGTTGCAATGCACAGGATGTCGGAAAGCAACCTTCCAAGGGGTTGTGGTGTCAGAAGAGTTGCAGGGGGGTAGTTGATGGAGTTCGGAGGCTTCGTGGAGGGGGCGCCGAACGAGAGAGACCCGGGACGACCAAACGCGTGGGGGCGTGGTCGAGATCCGGGTCTTTTCTTTTGTCCGATACTCGAAGCGACGTCCGCGCGATTACACGATGACGCGAAGCGCCTGCGGACGCACCGTGACGTCGATGGTCGTGCCAGCGGCGCGATAGAGTTCGCCGTCGGCTTCGAAGGCGAGCGGGACTCGACTGGTCATCACGATGTGCGTCGCCCGTGTATGATGCACGGCGGCATGCGACAGATGCGTCCCGCGTGTCGCCCGGAAAAACGCGGCCAATCGTGCGACGGGCGATAGCCGGGCAAAGTCGACGACGTCGAGCTGTCCGTCGGTGAGCGACGCCGTCGGCGCAATGCGAAACGCCCCGCCGAACGCGCGGCCGTTGGCGAACACCGTCATGAGGTGGCGCGTATTCGGACTCGACGCGCGCACATGGTCTGTGCCATGGTGCAGCTGTGCATCGAATCCGTCGTAGCGCAACAGCGCGCCCAGGGCCGTGCTGACATACGCGGCGGTCCCGCGCAAACGAAGTACCGCCGACGTCGACGCCTGCTGCATGCGTTCGAGCACGGCCACATCGAACCCCATGCCAGCCGCATTCAGGAACGGCACACCATCGATGACGCCCACATCGATGGCGAGCGAGGTACCGCGCATGACGAGCGCGGCCATCGCCTGCACGTCGTGCGATGGCGTGCCGAGCGTCTTGACGAAGTCGTTGCCCGTGCCGGCCGCGAAGATCGCCAGCGGAATAGGCGCCCCGCTTTCGAGCAGCCCGCGCGCCGCATGATGCGATGATCCGTCGCCACCGACCACGGCCACGATGCGCGCGCCGGCGTCGCACGCCTCGATGGCCAGCGCGCGCTCATCTCCACGGGCGCGCGTTTCGAACAGGCGGACGTCACCCGACTCCGCCAGCGCACGCGCCACCAATACGGCGCGTGCCTTTGCACGACCACCGCCAGCCGCGGGATTCACGAGCACGCCAATCACGTGACGATCGATGAAAGGAGGGTGATGACTTGGTGATGACGAACACGGTGATCGCGTCTGCCCGCACGATGGTCGTGCGCTGAGTCACTGACGCACGAGTCCGCCTTTATGAACTTATCGCATGGGCGGACGGACGTCGCGACGGTGCGGCGGATCCGCATTGCCTCCGCCAACAATCACCACGGAGATCCTTGTCGATGCAATCTTCCCTTACGCGTGCGTCCGTGCTGGTCCTGTGCGCCGGCGTCTCGTTGCTCGCGGCGTGCAGCGATGGCACGGGCCCCAACGCCTCGGGTGAAGTGGGGCTCGGCTTTCAGCTCGCGACCAGCCAATCGGGCGCATCGGCGCCGTCGGCCCCCGGTACGGCGACTGGTACGGGTGTGGCCCAGGTGAGCACGACGCCGGCAGGGCTGAGCATCACGAGCGGGACCGACGCGATTGTGATTACGCGTGCCCAGGTCGTCGTCCGCGACGTGACGCTCAAATCGGCCGCGGCGACGTGCGTCGATGATGATGACGATGATGACGACAAGTCGTCGTCGAGCCGCAGCGGGACGCGCTCATCGAAAGACGATGATGACGATGACGACGACTGCCCGAGCATTCGGGTGGGGCCGTACCTCGTGAACATTCCCGTGAGCGGTGCCGACGGCGGGCGGGTGGCGGTGATGGTGCCAGAAGGGACGTACTCGTCGGTGCGGCTCTCGGTGCACAAGGTCTCGAGCAGCGACTCGGCAGACCTTGCCTTCCGTCAGGCCAATCCGGACTTCCGCAACATCAGCATCCGACTGGAAGGGACGTACAATACGCAACCCTTTACGTTCGTGAGCGATGTGAACGCGAAGCTGGAGATGCCGCTCACGGCGCCGGTGGTCATTGGCAAAGGCGGTGACAACGTCACGGTCACGATCGACATGAAAGACTGGTTCACGAAGCCGACGGGCGGACTTTACTCGCCCGGGGCCGCCAATACGTCGGGGTTCGTGCAGGCCAAGATTCAGAACAACATTCGCAATACGTTCCGTGCGTTTCGCGATAAGAATCGCGACGGCCGCGATGACGATCGCTAAAGTGCGGCTCCCCTAAGGAATCTCTGATCAAGTAGTGCGTTCGGGAGGGAAGATCGCAATATTGGCGCGCATGAATTCCCCTTCTGTCGGAGCCACCGGATGACCGAGCAGCGCACGGTTGCGGACGCGATTCTCTCGAACAAGCGGCGCACGACCCGCCGCGAGCAGTTTCTCACCGAGATGGATCAGGTGATTCCGTGGGCGACGGTCGAGGCGCTGGTTGAGCCGCACTATCCGAAGGCGGGACGTGGTCGACGCCCACTGCCGATGGCGACCATGCTCCGGATTTACTTCCTCCAGCAGTGGTTCAACCTCTCGGATCCGCAGGCGGAAGACCTGCTC
Source organism: Gemmatimonadaceae bacterium (assembly GCA_947457545.1). Classification (GTDB taxonomy): domain Bacteria; phylum Gemmatimonadota; class Gemmatimonadetes; order Gemmatimonadales; family Gemmatimonadaceae; genus Gemmatimonas. Next base: position 1,012 of record CANGXD010000076.1, on the reverse strand, counting down.
TACGATTCAGAGTCGATGCGCCGCTTCGCCCAGATTGATCTGCTGCACGACACCGTACCCGACGAGACCACCATCGGCAAGTTCCGTCATCTCCTCGAGGCGCGTCAGCTCACCGCGCGGATGTTCGACGCGGTGAAGGCACTGCTCGAGGAGCGGAAGCTGCTCCTAAAAGCCGGCACCATCGTCGATGCGACGATCATCGGTGCGCCCAGCTCGACGAAGCATGCGACGAAGACGCGGGATCCCGAGCTGCGGCAGACGAAGACGGGGAACCAGTGGTACTTCGGGATGAAGGTGCACGTGGGCACCGACCGGCGCGGCGTGATCCACGCGATCACCACGACGGACGCGGCGACAGCCGACCTCACCCAGTTGCCCCACGTGCTGCACGGCCAGGAGACGACGCGGCATGGCGACAAGGCCTACTACAAGGCCGAGGATAAACGGCAGTGGGAGCTCAGCGGCGGACGGTACTTGGTCAACAAGAGCGGCAAGCGGACGGACTACTGGGATGCGATCCATCGCACCCGGTCGCGCATTCGCGCCATGGTTGAGCATCCGTTTCACACCATCAAGCGGCTGTGGGGCTTTACGACGGTGCGCTACCGGGGGCTCGCCAAGAAGACGGCGCGCGTCTACGCCCTCTGTACCCTCGCCAATCTCTTCCGGCTGCGGCACCGATTACGGCCGCAGGGCACGTCGTGTCGGCGCGTGCGCCGCGATCGGCCGAAATGGGCCGATGTCGCCCCGTGAACGGGGCGCGACCAGCCGTGCACGCCGTCACTTGAGCACCTCTCGGCGCCCACTGACACGCATCTTTATCCACACCGCCCGCGATTCCTACCTGTTCAGAGTTTCCCTAAGGAAACTCTGATCAAGTCGTGCGTTTTCGCGGCGAGTTTGTTATCGTGGCGCGGGGCGAACGAAGCCCGTTCTTACGCGACGAGGAGCACGGATGAGCGAGCAGCGGACGTTGGCGAGCGTGGTGTACGATAGCAAGCGCAAGACGACG
>CANGXD010000075.1 GCA_947457545.1 Gemmatimonadaceae bacterium | reverse complement strand
CTATGGTCGGGTTTCAGCGTCCGCTCAGCGGAGCGGCCCGCATTGTCTGGGTTGATGGCGCGCGTCGCCGTCCCCCGTCCACCGCTCCGCCAGCCATCACGCTGGCGTAACTGGTGTCGGTCGCGCTCGGCGCAACCGTGTACTGGCGCGTATCGCGCGCCGATCTGCCAACACAACTGATCCGTTGCCGTCGTCCGTGCGGAATGTCGCCGGCCGCCGTGTGTGCATATGCGTCGCGAGCGCTCCCTGAGACGCTCGCCCGTGTGCCTGCATGGTGCCCAGGGCGAACGCGTGGAATTGACGCCTTCTCACATGCCAGGAACCCTCTAGCCAAGGTCTCCAGTCCTGGTATGTCCCCCCACCCGGCGGGCCCGCCGGGTGCGGGGGTTCCTTTCCTCATTTCCATGGTACCCGCTCCATGCACACCCCTCGGTATTCACTCACCACCCTCGCCGCCGCAGTCCTGATGACTGCGTGTGGTGGTGGCGACAAGTCTGCCTCCACCCCGGCCGCTGACACCACGGCCGCCGCTCCTGCTGCCCCGGCAGCGGCGGACACCGCACCGGCGGCCACCGTCGCGTCGGCCAGCACCGCCAACGGCGAAGAGATCTACGGCCGCTGCATGGCCTGCCATCAGGCCACTGGCGCCGGCATGCCCGGCGCCTTCCCGCCGTTGGCGGGTTCGGAATGGGTCACCGGCCCCTCGTCGCGCCCCATCGCCATCCTGCTGCACGGCTTGCAGGGAGAAATCACCGTCAAGGGCGAGAAGTACAACAGCGCCATGATGGCCTACGGCACGAGCGTCCCGATGTCGGACGATGAAGTGGCCGCCGTGCTGACGTACGTGCGCAGCAGCTTTGGCAACAGCGCGCCGCCGGTGACGCCGGCCGAAGTGGCCAAGGTGCGCGCCGCGACGGCCAGCCGGACCACGCCGATGACCCAGAAGGACCTCGAGGCGCTGCAGTAATGGACCGGCGTCACCGTGGTCGGGTGGGACTGGCTACATGGGTGACGCCGGTGCTGGTCGGTATCGGGGGCGCGTGCGCCCCCGATACGCCATCGGCAATCGCCTCGCGTATTGCGGGCTACGCCACCATGCACGACACCATGCCGGAAGCGATCCACGAGGCCAAACACCGGGCCGTAGAGCGGGCCGAGGCCGAGGTCGCACGATCGAACAGTGCGGAGGCGATGGATGCGCGATTGCAGCGCATTCCGGGGAGCAAGGACGCCTGGCTCGACTTCACATTGCGGCGGCGCGCCGATGGGCCCCTGGCGGCCATGACCGATACGGTCACCCTGCTCATGAATTGCAACGCCGATTCGCTCGTCGTGCTGGACGCCCGGGCGGAGGTGCTCACGCACGCCGTCGTGTTGCCCCCAAACAAAGTCATTGCCTTTCGCGCCGGCGGCGCGCGCGTCCGAGTCTACGGCCTGCGCAGCATGCGCGAAGGACAACGCAGCGAGTCCCTCGTCCGCACGGCGCGCGGCGGCGATCTCGTGCTTCGCACGCCGTTGACCGACGAATGACCGACCAATAGCTGTTCGCACATCCCGCACGAACTCCCCTTCCCCTACCGAGCACATCATGGATCGACGCGCGTTCAGTACACAGGCATTCGCCGCGGCAGCAGCGTTGGCCGCAGGCAGTCTCGCGGGGTGCCGTCCGCCCCAGACCATTGCGGCAGCAGCCGATGCCGATCACGCCAACCCGATGCTGCATTTCATCGATGAACTGGCCAACGGGGACGCCGCGCAGCGCGCCATGATTCTGCCGACCACCCCGCGCCGCATCGGGATGCTGGTGTACCCCGGCATGTATCCGCTCGACCTGCTCGGCCCAAAGACCATCTTCAACGATCTGCTCAATACGCAGGTGCATCTCGTGGCCGCGACCACCGCGCCGGTGCGCGCCGGTTCGGGCGTCACGGTCACTCCCGACGTCACCTATGATACGTGCCCCACGGGGCTCGACGTGCTCTTCGTGCCCGGCGGTGGCGACGGTACGGTCGCGATGATGCGCGATGCGGCCACGCTCCGCTTTCTGCAGAAGCAGGCGCAAACGGCGCGCTGGGTGACCAGTGTGTGCACCGGCTCACTGGTGCTGGGCGCCGCGGGATTACTGCAAGGGTATCGCGCCACCACGCACTGGGTCACCTACGACGTGCTGCGGACCCTTGGCGCCACGCCGGTCCGCGAGCGAGTGGTGGAAGACCGCAATCGCATTACGTCGGCGGGGGTGACGGCGGGACTCGACCTCGCGCTCACACTTACGGCGCGATTGGCCGGTGAGAACTATGCCAAAGCCGAACAGCTGAACATCGAGTACGATCCGGATCCGCCATACAAGACCGGCACTCCCAAGGGCGCCGGTCCGCGCATCACCAACGCCATGCGACGTATGTACGGCGGTGTTGTGAAGGGCGCGACCGACGCGGCGGCGCTGGCGAAGCCGGACTGACGGCTCGCGCCAGCTCAGCGCATGTCCAGCGCCACCCGGGTGCAGGCCGCAAAGTGCGGGTTGCCCGTGACGGCGCTCACCATCTGGGCGGCGCCTGCCGCGGCCAGCTCCACCGGAGACCCGTGCGGCGCCGACGCCTCGAACGTTCTGGGGCGGATGAGAAGCCGAACATACTCGCGCTCCGCCGGTGTGCGCCCCAGCGAGGCTATGGCGGCGCTGTTGGCCGCCAACACCTCCGCAGACGGGCCCAGCACCGCCTCGCGCAGCGATCCACACGTCGACCACTGCAACGCTTCGAGGCTCGACATCCGCAGCGTGCGCGGCAGCGATGGATTGGCGATGTCACGGAGCTCCGACGCGCGCACCTCCTCGAAACTGGCGCCGGACGCCTGCAACCCGTTGGCACGACGCGGCTCGAACTCCGCGAGCGGAGGCAGCGGCATGAGCACACCCTTCGCACCGGGAATCTGCGCAAGTTCCTGGAGCGCCTTGTGCGACACCCCGACGAACATGCGCCCCATGATCGCGTCGAACGGGGTCACCCCATTGTCGATGAGCACGAACCCGATGGACAGCGCGCGTCGCAGCGCCAGCTCGGCCTCCCCGAATTCGCGACGCGACACGAAATGCGCCGCACGCGACATACTCGCGTACAGCACCGTCTTCATGTCGAGATGATTCCCGATGGGCATCGCAAAGGACTGCACGCCGGGTGCGAATGGTGTGCGGAACTTGCCACCGACGATGTCAACCGACGGAGCCGCCGCGATCATGTCGACGGTTTGCCACAGAGGTGCGGTTGCGATGCGGCGCAGCACCTCGCGCTCCCGCGGCGAGACGCCAGCCGCCGCGCGACGGATGATCTGCTCATGCTTGGGGCCCCACCAGGGTGCTTCCTCGGCCTTCGCATTCGCGTCCGCCTCTACTGGCGCCACGAGCGCCGCCAGCAGCTGCGACGGCCGCTCGCTCTTGGGGATCACATGGCGTGGGACAAAGCCGCCACGCGCATCGACCGGGAACAGTCGCGCCAACGCGTCACCCGCTCTCTCCGGAGTGACCGCGGCATTGGTCGGTACACGTAACGCGCGAAGTGCATCGACCTGCATCACGCGCTCGCGCACGAAGGACATTTCCAACAGAAAATTCCGCTGCTTCAGCGCGAGCATGCCCAGCGGCAGCGCCATGAGGAGCGTCATGCCGACGGCCGCGTAACGTGCAGCGCGCCACACACCACCCCACCACGATGACAGGCCATTCGGCGCGTGCGCGGACGATGTGCTCGCCGCCGCCTGCCCCGCGGTGTCCGGCACGCGCACTCCCATGCGCGTCCACGCATCGGCACCGTTTGGCGCTCCGCGCACGCCGGCCTCGCGCTCGACGACCGGGGCCGTATTCATGCCCACTCCGGACCCGAAGCGTACACGGGCGACTCGGCGGCAGTCACCGCACCAAAAATGTCCTCGACCTCCTGCTGCGCTTCCGACAGGCGACGAACGTCGGCCGCCACGTCGTGCGCGCGCACGATGTTGGTGGTCACGCTCTCCACGCTGATGGCGCCGGCGTGCAGTCGCAGCAGGTTGAGTCGTAACGTTTCCAGCGCCGCCACGCTCTCACGCAGACGCACGACGAGCCGCTGCTCTTCGTCTTCGAGCACGGAGGTGTCCTGTTCGCCAGACGCCCCGGCGGCTTGCAACGTCTCGCGCACCTGCGCCAAGCGGCGGCGCAGTGCCTCGGCGCTCGTCTGCAACAACTCGAGCACCGTCGGCACGTCGGAGAGTTCGTCCCGGACCGCGCGCGGCAGCGATTCGTACAACTGTTCGGCGGCCAATCCCAACGACAGCTCGGTCGCGCGATGTGTCATCGCCGCGGGCGCCGGTGCCGCGCGCCACAGTCGGCGTGCCGCAGCGAACGCCGCCCGACCGGCGCGCCCCGTCCAGAGCGCGCGCCAGAAGGTGACATCGACATCGCGCAGTGTTTGCAGCGCAATGAGCCAGCACACCGTGAGCAGCAGCGTCACGGCACCCACGCTCATGGTAAGCGGCGCCACCATATCGAGGGCGCGGTTCACGAAGCCGGCCACGGCGAACGGCGTGAGTACGAGTGTCGTGCTCGTACCAATGCGTACCAAACGACCCAGCGTCCACTCGACGGCCCGCATGGCCCGACGCGGGCTCACGGTGCGTTCTTCGCGCAACGTTTCCAACTCCGCCTGAAACGCCGGCGCGAGATCACCATGGCGATAGCCCTGGCTCAGCAGGCGGCGGGCGGCCGAGAGGCTGAACACCACTGGTGCCGCGGCGGCCACGCCCAGCATGACGCCGATGCCTACGAGGTCGCTCGTCACACTCGAAATGCCCACACCGCCCACCAACGCGCCGAACAACGTGAGCATGGTGCCCGCGCCATCCATGCGGCCATCACGCTTCACGAAGGCGCGCAACACCGCGGGCAACTCCCGTCGCTTCTCCAGCGCCGACGACAGCGCATCGGCCACCTGCTGCGCCGATTGCGGACGCTGCGCGGGCTCCTTGGCCAGGCAGCGATCGACCAGCTGCGCCAATGGCCTCGGCACAGTCATGACGGCCTGCGACAGGAGCGGGGCGGCATCGGCGACGTGGCGTGCGATAATCTCCGTAGCGCTGTTGCCGCTGAACGGTGGTTGTCCGGTGAACGCAAAAAAAGCGGTGGCGCCAAGCGCATAGAGATCACTGCGCGCGTCAACCGGTCGATCGAGCGCCTGCTCGGGGCTCATGAACTCGGGGGTCCCACACGCGACGTCGGCAGTGCTCCCCATGGCGGCGGCAATGCCGAAGTCCGCCACCACGGCATGTCCGCTTTCGCGATCGAGCAGAATGTTGTCGGGCTTGATGTCGCGATGCACGATCCCCTGCGCGTGCGCGTAGCTGAGCGCCCACGACACTTCGCGCAACACTCGCGCCCCTTCACCAGCCGTCAGCGGTCCGCGTGCCGCGACGCGTTGCGTGAGTGTCTCGCCATCGATGTACCCCATGACGTAGAAGACGAACGCCCCCACCTGCTCCACCGCGTGGATGGGGATGATGTGCGGGTGCGACAGCCGCGCCGCCATGCGGGCTTCGCGCAAAAAACGGTCGCGCGTGTCGGCCCAGCTCGCCACGGCCGGCGGCAACAACTTGATCGCCACGAGGCGATCGAGATCGACATCGTGCGCGAGAAACACCACACCCATGCCGCCACGTCCCAGTTCGCGATCGAGGGAGTAGCGGCCGGCGAGTGCCGATTGCAATTCGAGAAACAATGCGTCTGGAGAATCACTGGCTGACATATGTCGAGCGACGAGTGCGGCGCCCTCACCGTCACCGCTCGCCTTCGCCGTGTGCCCGCACCGAAACGATGGGGCCAGCGGCGAGACGGTCAGCGGGATGCTGTTGCCTCCTGGCCCAACGATGTCAGCCGCCGTGAACGCTCACACGACGCAGACGTTGAACACCCCACAGGCCAATGAGCAGTGTAGGGGCGAACATGATCCACAGCAGCCCGCCAACACGAGCGGGCATCGTGGACGCGGCCTCTTCCGCATAGGTGAACGTCGGCCGGCCCGCCAAGTCTGCGGTACCGAATGGTTGCGCGGCGAAAACACGCTTGAAGAAGAAGTCCTGCCACGCGCGATGATGACGATCGACCTGAGCGTCGTAGTGAAGCGTACGATCGATACTGCGGCCGGCGATATCGTGCAGCACATCTTGCATGAGGATGGCGGGGCTCAAGAGGCGGGCCCGATTGGCAACCATGCGCTGTGCCACGAGTGCGGAGTCGAACGCGGCAAAGGTTGGCTGCAGCGCGGCGGTCGCCTGCTCCTGTTGCGCAATGGTACGCGCCCAGGCATTCCCACTGGCCGAGGTCCCGAACTGCGCCATTTCCGGATGATCCGCCAGGAATTGACTCACGGCGGTGTCGCCCTTGGACGCCGCTTCATCCGACGCACGACGGAGCGCTGTCGTAAGCGCCACGCGCGAGGGAGACGGGTACCATGTGGTCACCACTGCTGCAATCGTGGAAGGCACCACCACCACCACCAGCAGCCACACGCCCAGCAGCAACACGGCATTGGTGGCGGACGACCGCCCAAGCGCGTTCACGGCGATGGCCACGGCAATCCAGAAGAGGCCGTAGACCAACAGTGCGAGTGCCCACAGCGCGAGGCGCACCAGCGCTCCGTCTGCCGTGAGGGATACGCCGGTAAGCAGCGCGAGCGTCACCGAGAGCCCCAACGTCATGGCGAGGACGAACCCCACACGCACCGCCACTTTGGCCATGAGCACCCGTCGAGGCGAGATGGGCTGCGACATCCACAGCGGCATGGTGCCCAGATCGCGCTCACCGGACACCACATTGTAGGTAAGGGCGAGCAACAACAGCGGATAGATGAACACCATCACGAACGCGAGGTCGAAACGACCCGCCAGCAGGTTGTGCGGATTCTCGATTTCGTCGGTCGCCATGAACGACTGCTTGCTGCGAATGGAGACGCGAGCATAGTACGGAAACAGATCGCTGGCCCCAACCGCCAACGTGGCCAACGGGCCCGGGGGCAGGACCGCGTGCGTGGTGGCCGCGGTCGCCCCCAATGCGCCAACGGGAGGGACCACAGCGGTCGTGTCTCCCGCCGCCTGTCGCTGAAGCAGGGTATCCAAGCGGGCAATACGTTGCCGGTCGCCCGCCACGACTTCCTGTAGCGTGTCGCGCTGAAAGGCTGCCCACTGCCACCCGTTCCATGCGCCATATGCCGTGATGCACCCAAAGACCAGAAGCAGGAGCCACGGCGTACGATCGGCCGCCAGCAGCCGCCACTCGGTCCGCAAAAGCGACTGCCGCATCAGGCCACTCGCGGCGCGGGGGTGCGCCACAACAATCCGAGCGATACCAGCACCCAGAAGGCCAGCACGAGCAACGCCGCTCCCTGATGGCGGAGCGCCACGGAGACGGGAGGCGCATCGTACACGAAGGGCTCATAACGCGCCCATAATTCAGGCGGCGCCTTCCAGTCCCATTCGCCCGTGCGGGTATTGTCGCGGAAGTAGTTGTTGGTCCACTTGATCAGCCCACGACGATACAACTCGGCCTGCACCGCAAAATCGCGATGCTGTTCGACGTCGGTGCCGGCCAGTCCCATGGAGAGGGAACGCACGGCCAGCAGCGGCGACAGCACACCACTCCACTGCGTCAGCGTATTCTGTGCGCGATACTGGTTGTACAGATCGCCAAAGTGCTTGTCGAACACGGTATTGGCGTATTCCTCCGACGCCTGCATGGCGATGGCGTCGAAGTTCACGGGCAAGGCATCGAGGGTGACGGCGCGATACTCGCGAAGCGCTTGCGCTTCGACCGCCTTGCGCCGCTCGTCGGCAGGGTTGTGTCCATCGAGCCCTTGCTCCGTATCGCGTTGCACGGCGGCCTGGAACGCAAAGGCCGACGGCGTGGGGTACGCGCGACGGGCCAGATCGGCGACCGCACGCGGCGCGACCAGCGAGTTCACCGTCCAGAACGCGAGAAGTGACAGCAGCGCGAGACGCACGGTGGTCGTGCGCGCTGACACCGCGAGGGCGAGCACCAGCACCACTACGAAGTACAGCAGGTAGGCGCCAATCATGGCCAGAAAGCGGAGCACATCGTCTGTGCCACGGCCAAAGCCGGCGCCCAAGGCAAGCGTCGCTACACCGAGAATGGTGGCCGGTACGAGCACGGCAGACAGTGCGGCCGCGAGCCCCATGGCCTTGCCCATCATGAGCGTGCGCATGGGCACGCCGAGCGCGGCCAGTTGACGCAGCGTCCCGGTTTCGCGTTCGCCGGCGAATGCCGGAAACGCGAGCATCACGATAAGCAGCGGAACGAGCAACTGCAGCACCGCGGCCGCCGTCCATTCGCCAAACCGGGCAACCGAGGCTTGATCCATGGCCGGACGCCGAGTGAACTCATTCTGCTTGTGTGCTTCAAGCCACGTGGTCACGCCGGTGTAGTTGTCCACGCCATAGTCGACAAACGACAACGGCATTTTGGGCTTGAAGACCCACAAGCCATAGTGGGCCGCTGAATGCGGGTTCTTGGCGCCCTGATTGACCCAGAAGCCGCGCATGGTTTCTTGCGCGGCGGCGTGTTCGCGCGCGAGGGCACGGGAGCTGGTCGCACCAGTGGCCAGTGCCACCATCATGAGTCCCAGCAACAGCACACTCGCCCAGCGGAATCGACCGTCGCGAAACATCTCGGTCATTTCCTTGGCAGCAATGCGTCTGATCATGGCGGCGCCTCAGTCCTTCATGTGAGCGAGATACAGCCGTTCGAGATCGGCGTGCCCGACTTCGGCCGTATTCATCTGCGCCACGAGGGCGCCGTGCTTCATGATTCCCACGCGCGTGCCGGATTCCTTGGCGCGAAACAGGTCATGCGTGGCCATGAGAATCGCGGCCCCACGCGCGCGCATCTGCCCAATGAGTTCGGAGAATTCGTTGGACGCTTTGGGATCCAATCCTGAGGTCGGTTCGTCGAGCAGCAGCACGTCGGCCCGTTTGGCGATCGCAATCGCGATGCCCACCTTCTGTCGCATCCCCTTGGAAAAGCCGCCGACGCGTTGGGTGGCCTGATCGGCGCGCAATCCGGCGTCGACCAGGAACTGCACGAGTTGGTCACGCGAGAACTGCTCGCCCGTGGCCAACCCGGCGAAGTAGTCGAGGTTCTCCAGCGCCGTGAGTTGGCGGTAGAGCATGACCGTTTCGGGGATGTACGCCAGATGGCGCTTGCTGCCGAGCGGGTCGCGCGTGACGTCGATGCCGCACACCAGCGCTTGCCCACTGGTAGGCGCCACGAAGTTGAGAAAGAGATTGATCGTGGTGGTCTTACCGGCCCCGTTGGCGCCGAGCAGGCAGTACACATCCCCGGCCCCAATTTCGAGGTCGAGATGATCGAGCGCCGTGACCGCACCGTAGGTTTTGGTGAGCGCTCGGGCGGCGAGGCGGGGGGCCACAGCGGAGGAAGTGGTCATCGTGATGGGCGTAGACAATGATTGATAGTGCGCTATCATTACCGTCAAATGTCATCTTGCGCAAGGACTTTTTGCTGGTGGGGGACGGTGTTTGGCGCGTTGGCGCCTACCCTGCTCATCGCCCAACCGCCGGCCGACCCGGAAGTGCAGCCACCGGTTCCGCGGCCCGTGATTCGCGCCGAGCGCACCGACTCGGCTATCCGTATCGATGGTCGTTTGGACGAACCCGCGTGGTCGCGCGCCATGGTGACCGGTCGATTTCGCACCGTGTCGCCGGCGATCAATGCACCGTCGGCGTATCGGACGGAGGTGCGGGTGCTGTTCAACGCCCAGGCCATTCTGATCGGGGCCACGCTCTCCGACAGCGCCGGTGCGCGGGGCGTGCGGGTACAGGACATGCGGCGGGACTTCGATACCGGGCAGAACGACAACTTTCAGGTGGTGCTCGACCCGCTGCACGACACGCGCAGCGCGGTGAGCTTCCAGGTCACTCCGTATGGGGCGCTGCGAGACGTGCAGGCCTTTGACGGGGGCGATCAGACCAACACCGATTGGGATGGCGTCTGGCGGGCACGAACGGCGCGCAGTGACAGCGGTTGGAGTGTGGAGATCGAGATTCCGTGGTCCTCGCTGCGCTATGTGCGTGACGGCCGTCCGTGGGGGGTGAACTTTGCGCGATTTGCGCGGCGTACGGTGGAGGTGAGCTGCGCCGTTCCGTGGCCACGGCAGTTCTCGCCGTATCGCATGACCTTCGCGGCGGATCTCGCGGGGCTCGAGCCGCCGCCGGTCTCCGCCAATGTGCGCGTTCGCCCCTTTGCGCTTGGGGATGTCTCGCGCGACCGGGAGCGACTGCGTTCGCTGGGACGCGTTGGTGGCGAGATACTGTGGACACCCACCGCCAACTCGCTGCTCGAACTCACGGCCAACACCGACTTCGCACAAGCCGAGGTTGATCGTCAGGTCGTTAACCTTCGTCGTTTTTCGGTGTTCTTCCCCGAACGGCGACAGTTTTTTCTCGAGAACACGGACGTCATCAACCCCACCGGCATCGATGGCGAGTACACCGTGCAACCGTTTTTCTCGCGCCGCATCGGGTTGGCCGACGACGGCTCCCCACTGCCCATCCTGGGCGGCGGCCGCTACTCGTGGCGAAGCGGGCGGGCATCTGGAGGTGGGCTACTCATTCGACAGGGCGCGAGTACGACCGCGCCGGCCTCGACGTACGGCGTGTTGCGCGGCAGCCGTTTTTTGTCGGGCGCGACTCGCGTGGGAGCCTTTGCGGCCGTACGCGATGACGCGTCGATGGATACGCGGCCCGGGCAACGCAACATCGTGACTGCCATCGATGGACTCACCCGTGTCGGTGAAACCATTCAGATGAATGGTATGCTATCCACCTCGACCAGTGGCGACACCACGGGCGTGGCGGCCACGTGGTTTGCCGGACGCGATACCCCGGGACTGTATACCGGAATTCTCGGGGCCTACGTGACGGAGGCGTACGCACCGCGCACAGGCTTCGTGAGTCGTTCGAACGTATGGCTCACCAGTCCCGCCATCGTCGGCACGGTGCAGCCGTCATGGCGTCCGAAGTCGGTGGTCTGGTTCAAGCCGGCCTTGGTATCGTATCTCTACCAGACGCCCGGCACCGGCACGCTGCAGGAAGGGTACGTGCAAGGGTTTGTCGATGTGTTTCACACGAACGGCGCGATCTGGTATCCGTATGTGGAGCGACATTTCCAGCGCCCTTCACAGCCCGTGACGTTGGTACGCGGCGTCGAGATTGCGGCAGGACGTCACGACTACACCCGCTACGGACTGTTCTTCGCGACCGATCGGAGCGCGCGCTGGTCGGTGGTAACCAACGCATCAGCCGGCAGTTTTTTTGACGGCCAGCTGCATCAGCTCAACAGCACGCTGCGACTTGCTCCCTCCCCCCACCTCTCGCTGATCACTTCGTACGAAGTGAACCGGCTGCGCGCCATCGGCGAGGGTGACCGGGCGGTGACCACCCATCTTCTGGCACCGGAGCTTCGCGTGTTCGCTACTCCGCGGCTGCAGGTGAGCAGCTTCTACCAGTACAACACCGACGCGCAGATCGGTTCGCTGAATGCACGGGTGAGTTGGGAGTTTGCCCCACTGTCCTTTGTCTATCTGGTGTACAACGATCGTCAGGCCATTGGGCGAGGGATCACACCGACCGCGCGACAGCTCGTGCTGAAAATGGTGTGGATGGGGCAGCTGTAAGCACGATGAACTCCTTGTGTGCCAACCACCCGACGACGGCCGGAGGTGCGAGCCAATCGTTTCGCAGGTATCGGCAAATGCTCCGGTGGCTGGGCATGTTGAGCATCATCGGCTGCAACGGCACGTGGCGACTAGCGCCTCCGCTCGATACCGGCACGCCGCCTCCGAAACGACGAGAGGTCGCGTCGGCACGCAACGGTGATCGTCCCCACCGTCATGTGCATCTTCCGGGCGTCGTCCGCGGCGCGGCGCTGTATCCGGTCTTTGCCCAGGCGGTCGCGGTTACCATCTATCGCGACGGGCGATGGCTCGTGGATTCCGGACAAGTGCATCAGCTCGCGGATTCCCTCGCCCGCATGGCCCCCACGCTGGTGTCGTCTCTTTTCGTGTTCGCGCCCGACGAGCTCCCGACTCCGCGTCACCGCGCCGTGTATGCACTGATCAAAGAGCGTGTGCGGAGCCGCGTGCAAGACGCCCGTTTTGATCTGCGCCTCGATGCGATGCGCTACGCGTCAGGGCCAGAGGTCATTGACCACATGCGACGGCTTGCCGAGGTGCTGGAACCGGATCTCTGGTTCTTCACGAATTGGGAGGTGGCAGACCGCGAGCACTTCGCCGTCGTCGCGAGTGCGACAGCGCAAGCGCATGCCAACGGGCAAGCCATTGGCGGCACCACTCGCGGTGAGGAGATGGCCATGGATTCCGATTTTGGCGCGGTTTCGTGGGACGGATCCGTGAGCACGTTGCAACGTCAGCTGCGGCGGCTGAGTGCCAATCATGCGCTGCCCTACCTGATCACGGTTGAAGAGTCCGACGTGTTGCCGCCGCTCGCGTGGCCCCCTGCCATTCGGGCGTTTGTGCTGCAGCAGCTTACCCCAGAGCGTCTACTGCTCCCTGCAGATCGGCGATCGGCATCGCCACGCCGATGAAGAGGGCGGTGGGATTCGCATCGTCGTGCGGCCATGATCGATCGAGCCGGACGGTTTGGCGTCCCGGTACCCGGTGCCAGACAAACATGGCGCCAGGCGTATCACGAAACCGCACCAACCCTTTGGCACGCACCACCGCCTCCGGTAGCGTTTGCACGAATCGCAGAAAGGCCGATCGATCGACGGATTCGGGGAGCGCGAGCACGAGACTGGCGAAGGGATGACGATGCGGAGCGACCGACGTGCGCGGCAGCGCGGCATCTTCCCGCCGTATTCCCGCGTCCGCCGACGCGCCAGGCGCCCGCAACGTATCCGCCAAGACGTCAGCGAATGACTCGGGGGTAACGCGGGCGGCCCGTGCATTCACCTCCCCCAACTGCTTCCCGACCAGCGCCTGCCGCGGCGCTCCGAGTCGCTCCGTCCAATTGAGATACACGTGCGTGGCCGTCGCCACCTGGGCCCGTTCGAGCGCGTTGTGCCACCACCGTTTCTGCCACCGGGCGGCATCGACGACCGTCAGTTGCAGCGGCAGCGTGAAGTGCTTCAGTCGCCCGTCGGTGCTCAGGTGACCGAGCAGTTCATCGGTTTCCGTGGCGCCATTGGCTTCGATGAGCATGACGCTCCCCGATTCCGCCGGGATGTCGTACAGGGTCTGCAGCAGTTCGCGAAGCGATCCGCAACAGACACACTCCCCATTGAGGGGTGTGACCAACGCATCAAGCTGCCCGAGCCGCGCGGCATCGATGTTGGCGTTCTGGAAATCGTTCAGAATGACACGACTGCGAAGACCGCGCTGCCCCAATGCCGGAATGATCTCAGAGAGGAATCGTGTCTTGCCGGCCCCCAAAAAGCCGGCCATGAGGACCAACGGGATCATGGGCAAATGCGCGCGAGAGGTATACAACAGGGTGGTCCGGCGGATGTACCGAAAGCTCGGGCGTCGGCCCCGTATCGCAAAGGTGGGTAGACAGATCGCCGCTGACCATTTAATGATAATCTATTCGCAATAACTCGCACCCCGGAGGGAATCTGACGAACAATCGTCTGAAACGAGATCATCGGGTGTTGTCCTGGCTGGTAATGGTGGTCGTGGCCGGCATGTGCTCGGTGCGTCCGGCGCGCGTCCCGGATGCGGTGGCCGCGTCGCCGACGCCTCTGTCAGCTTCGGGCACCGTGCCAGCGCAGCTGGTTGCGAATACCGCTTCGCCAACCGACGTCATCACGATCGATTGGAAGATTCTTCGTACCCTCGATTTCCGCACCGGAAAGGCGAGCGACACGCTGCGCTTTCTCGAAACGCGTCGCGTGCGGCTACCCGGGTTCATTGTGCCGCTCGAAGACTTCCAGGAACGCGCCAAGGAGTTTCTGCTGGTCCCCTACTTTGGGGCGTGCGTGCACCTCCCTCCCCCACCGCCCAACCAGATGATCTACGTGACGATGAATCGCGACATCAAAATCTCGTGGTGGAATCCGGTGTGGATTGAGGGGACACTGCAAGTCATCAACTACAAGTCCGTGTATGGCATTGCCGGCTATCGCATGCGCGTCGATCGAGTCACCCTGTACGAGGACAACGGAAAGTGGCCGTGAATTTCCGAGTAGCGCGTGGCGCTGGCGTTTCCATTGGTGCGTGCCTGATGCTGGCGAGCGTGCCCTCAACCGCGTTGGCGCAGCATGTACACGGTCAAGCGACGCTCGTCATTGGCATGGAAGAGCGCACGGGACAGATCGAGTTCCGAGGATCCGGCGAAGACTTGTACGGTTTCGAACGATCCCCGCGAACGGCGGCGGAGCGTACGCGGCAGACAGCCGCAATCGATCGACTACGTACGCAGGGGGCCTCGCTCATTCGCTTCGAGAGTACGTTGGGGTGCACCCTGACGGCGAAGGAGGTCCGTGTGGTCGAAGAACGGTCCGGGCACGGTGAAGTTCGTGCCCAGTATGTTGTCGCGTGTCGTCGTCCGGTGGCGGGCCGCCCCATTCGCTTCGGCGTGAGTGCGGTCTTTCCCGGAGTAGACCGCGTGGCGGTGCAGTTGGTGTCCGATACCGCCCAAGTGGGTGCCACCATCTCGCGCGATCGCGGAACGGTTACGCCGTAAGCGGTCCCCTCACGACGCCTCGGCCAAGCGGAGTTCGCCGAGAAACCCGCGAATTCCACGCCGGATGATGCTGGCGGCGTACAGGCCGGCAACCGCCACGACGGCCGCGAGCTGCCAGAGCGTTTCTTCCTGCGCCACTTCTATCGGCATCGGCGCGTCGGCAAGCGATGGCAGCAACAAATTGGTGAGCAGCCCCAGCACGATGGCACACGTCGTCATCGCCACCGCAAACCATACGGCAAAGTGGCGCCCGTGCATTCGGGTCAACACGCCCAACGTGGCGATGTTCGTCGCGGGCCCCGTCAGCAGCAGCGCAAGGCCCGCTCCGGGAGACACACCGGCCGCTACGAGCACGGCAACGAGCGGAGTCGAGGCCGATGCGCAGATATAGAGCGGCAGTCCGATGAGGGCGAAGGCTACGACGTCGACGCCAACAGGGAGGCGCGTCAGCCAGGAATTCTGGAGGATGGGCATGGCCAGTGCCGCCATAACAATGCCGGCCAGAATCCACGGACCGGTGTGATCCACCATGTCGCCGAGACCGGCACGTGCTGCTCTTTGCAAACGGGAGCGCATCGGCAGCGCAGTCACGGTATCCATCGCCTGAGGAAGCGCTCGCGACCGGGTGCGGGCAAGCCGCCCCATGACGAGCGCGACGCTCAGCGCAGCGAATGCGGCAGCGCCGACGCGCACGGCGGCAAACTCGGTGCCCAACAGCGGCACCGACAACAGCACGGCATCGATGCCGAGTTCGGGAGTGGCCACCAGGAAGGCAATGGCGGCCGTGCTGGACGCCCCCTGCTGCACGAGCTGCTGATACAACGGGACGACGCTGCACGAACAGATGGGCAGCGGCAATCCGACCGCCATGCCGGCCAGTCCCTGACGCACGCGCGAGCCTCTGCTCATCCATGCGAGGCTGCTGACTGGGAGAAACGCGTGAATCAGTCCCGCCGCCACATACGCCAACAGGATGGCCGGTGCGCTATCGAGCGACAGCCGCCAGAAATTCTCTATGGTTTGATCGAGGGCAAAGCCGCGTTCCCCACTTCGCGTGACGTGCAGCAGGATGAGTAGCGCGGCTCCCAGCAGCGCACCAACACCATTCGTTCGGTTCGCACGTTTCAGCGCAGGCCCGTGTGCGTGGGCGTGCGAATGCGCGTGGCCGTGCTCATGCGAATGGTCGTGCGTGTGGTTATGCGCGTGGCCATCGGTCGATGAGTCGTGCGCCGCGTGTCCAATGACGTGGAGCAATGACCCACCAATGAGCGCTTCGAACCACAGGCCGGCACGCTCAGGGAGTCGTGTGAGCAGTTCGGGCTCAATGGCGAAGCCCACGACGGTCATGATGGCCATGAGCAGCAGCACCGCCCACGCAATGAGCCGCGGACGATCTCGCAGCACCCACCAGACCATCAAGCTGACCGGGATCTGGTGCAGGAGTACGCCGTACCCCAGCAGGCTCTGCGCACTATCGCCGGCCCGCTTGAGGGCACTGCCATCCAATGCCGAATGGAGCGCCACGCCAACAAGCGCCAGCGCCAGCACCGCCGTGTGTGTCTGGCGCGCGCCGTAGTGCAGCAGTCGCTCGGCCATGGAGGGCAGAACAAAGCCCAGCGCAATGAAGACGAAGGCCAGGACATCGCGAGACTGCAATGCGTGCGGGACGACATCCAGCAGCACCAGTCCGCCAATGGACACGACGATAAAGCCATCGAGGAAACTCATGAGGGCGGGTCGTTTGTCGACTCCCCATGACACAAGCGGCCCACTGGCCAACGCGCCCACCGATGCGGCAAGAAACAGCTGTGCTGACATGCCGAAGGATAGCGAAGAGCGATGGCCTATTGCAAACGCACTATCATCTGCAGAGACCATCGCTCTTTCGAATTGTCGCCCGGCAGTCGGTGCTACGCGACGGTGGTCAGCGCACCGTGAAAGTCGCAGTGACCGTCGTGCGGGTGATGCAGGTGACCGTCGACGAGATAGTCGATGTGGTCTCCGTGGGGGACGGCCACGTGGCCACACCCTTCGCCATGCTGATGCGCCGAGTCATGTCCTCCGCACCGATGTGCCGGCGTGCAGTCCGCAGG
>CANGXD010000074.1 GCA_947457545.1 Gemmatimonadaceae bacterium | reverse complement strand
CGAAGGTCATGAATCGATCGCCCACCTTGTAGCTTCCCTTCGCGGGGGGCTGCAACTCGACGGCGTCCGTCTTGATCGCGCGCTGCGGATACGACTCGCCGGACGTTTCCGAGGCGCCAACGCGGGACGATACACGGCCAAGGGTCAGCAGCGTTGGCGCACTCACGATGAACGGCGCGGATTCGAACTCAGCCGTGCGCGGCACCGGCGTATTGGGGCGCAGCACGGCACGCGTGCGGCGCTCGGCTTCGGCGGCATCAGGCAGGTCCCGATGGAACACCGTGAACACCTCGCTTGCCTTTCGCGAACTGGTCTGTCCGTCCTGCTCGACCAAGCCGACGCGCCGAACCGTACTGCCTCCCATGATCGTGCCGATCGCGGGTTTGAGGTCAGCCTTGCTCGTGTCGGGAGCCTCCGCGACGGAAGCGGCGGATTTCGGCTCGGCAGGGGCCGCGGCGACCGATTTCTTTGCCGCCGCGGACTTCCCGGTAGCACCAGCATTCGATTTCCCGGCGGTTTGAGCCGCCAACGAACCGGACGGCGCCCGGGCGGGCGTCGCTTCCGAACCCGGCAACGTCCCCTCGCCAGCCTTGGCCAGCGCCGCTTTCGGCACCGAACTGTCCGCAGGCGCCGCGGCGACTTCGGCAGCCTTCGCCCCGCGAACCGTCGGACGGGCGGGCACCGACAACCGCATGCCAACCTTCAACGGTGGCTCATCAGAAATCGGGATGCCGTTGCGGCGGGCGAGGTTCTGCCACTGATGTCCGTCGCCGTAGTAGCGGGCGGCCAGACTCCAAAGCGTTTCGCCGGCCTTGACCACGTGTGATTTGGCGGCGGGTTCCTGCGACGAGGTCGTCGCCGTCTCCTGTGCATGGAGCACGGCAGGACGCCAGACCAGCAGGAGCGCCAGTGTAGCAATGACCGCAACGAAAAAACGGACCAGGAGAGCTGACGCCTGGCCGTTCGACTGAGCGGTGGAGGCGTGCGCCCGGTTGGCAGCGCGCATCGGCGAACCTCGACAAAAGGAGAGTCATGGCACCCGAATGGTACGGGTGCAGGCACCTGCCTCGAAGCCACAGGCGGGGTCCCACATCGGAGACGCCCGCGGGCGCAGGGCGTAACGGACAAACTGTGCCAGCCTAGGCCCACATCATTTCAATTCCCACCGCCATTTGCGCATTTCCCGGCGATCCCCGGTGGGGGACCGCCGGGCGTCCTGTCGTTGAGTCGGAACTCAGAACGGCAGGTCGTCGTCCTCGTCGGCCAAGGCGCCGGGGAAATCGTTGAAATCGTCACCGCCTGCGGCTGCCGCCGGAGCCTTGCGGGGGGCTGCGGGAGCCGCCGAACGACGCGGTGCCGAATCCATGTCGTCACCCATGCCGCCGCTACGCCCACCGCCGGTTCCGCCGCCGCCCAAGAGCATCAGCTCCTTGACCTTGATCTCGGTGGTGTAGCGCGTCTGCCCTTCCTTGTCCTGCCACTGGCGGTACTCGATCTCGCCTTCGACGTAGATCTTTTCCCCCTTCTTCACGTACTTCTCGACGACGTCGGCAAGGCCACTGCCGCGGGCACTGTTCCAGACCACGCAGCGGTGCCATTCGGTCTTTTCCTGCTTGTTGCCAGACTGGTCCGTCCACTGCCGGCCCGTGGCCAGCGAGAACGTCGCCACGCGACCGCCGGTACCAACGGTGCGAATTTCGGGGTCGCCCCCGACGTTGCCAATAAGAATGGCCTTGTTCATGCTGCGGCTCACGATGCCTCCTCGAAAATCAGAAATGACCAGCGGTACTTGGTGGGGTCTGCAAGCGAACGACGGGATAATACTGGATCAGGTCTGACAAAGTCTCATCAGATCTTCAACGATTGGGCTCTTTGAACGCACCCGGGTGGGGGAACCCTTAAGGGGTGGCCTGGTGAGTCCGCCGGAGAACCAAGGCATCCTCGTTCGGATGCTGATAGTAACCTTTCCGCCTCCCGACGAGGGAAAAGCCCCGCCCCTCGTACAGTGCCCGCGCCGCGACGTTGGACGTACGCACCTCGAGGTACACCGCCGCGGTCGCGGAGGCGTCCGCAGCCGCCAACGCATCGTCGAGCAGGCCCCCACCGACGCCCCGACCGCGCACGGCCGCCGCCGTGCAGATGTTCGCGATCTCACCCTCATCGGCTGCTCGCAAAAGGATGCAATACCCCAAGATGGTACCATCGGACGAGGTCGCCACCCGCAGGCGTGCGTACTTTCGGGCGAGAAGGTCCGCGAAGGCGCTTGGCGCCCAGGCATCGCTGAACGACGCCGCCTCGATGGCCGCCACCGACGGCAGATCGTCGACGTGCATATCCCGCACGACGACCGTTGTGCCATGCGCGCGCGGCGGCCCCTCCGTCACGAGGAGACGGCGGGAGACGCTGGAAGCGAGACACCATGCGTCGCTTCCCACTTGACCTGGGCCTCTGCCAGCCGACCATACACCGGTTCCCACAGCTCCAGGGAGACGGCCTCTTCCGCCCAAGTGGGCACGATTGCCGAGAGCGACGCGACCGTCGGCGACACGACCAAGACTTCGTCGGCCAGTGGTGACGACAACACAGCGACACGCTGTGAAGGCACCGCTTCCATGGCCAGTTGCTCCAGTGTCAAACGCGCAAGTGGTCCCGCGGACGCGACCCGTCCGTCCGCCCGGCGCACCACGGGCAGGACGTACCGTTCGCCGCGCAACGCGTCGGCGTGAACCAGATATCGGCCTTCGGCGAGCGCCGCTGCAGTCGATGCCGCTGCAATCAGGAGCGACGAAACGGCAAAGAGGGGACAGCCCGTCCCGTGCGCCAATCCCTTCGCCAGCGAGGAGGCGATGCGCAGCGAGGTAAAGCTCCCCGGCCCCTCGCCGCACACAACGCCCTGGAGCGCGTCGGGACGCACGCCGGCAGCGCCGAGCAACCGTTGCATCGCCGGAAAGAGCCGATCTTCGCGACCGACCCCCATTGGGACTTCCTCGACGCCGGTCATGATCCCGTCGACCCATAAGGCGACGGAACCCGCCGAGGTCGAGGCCTCGATGGCCAGAACAGGGCCTGGAAGTGGAATCGTGTGCACGGGCGGAGTCTACCGCATTCCGCGCAACAGTCCCAGTGTCATCGGGCCGTCGGTCGGCACGTGGACAACGGTGAAGTCAGGCGACGTGCGCGGTAGCGAGGTGGCGAGACGTGGCCGGCACCAGCGATTGCAACGAGTCGAACCCGTTCTCGGTCACCTGGGCGAGCGACGCGAATGTTCCGCCTTCGGCCAAGGCCACCGCCGCATCGAAGATCGTGCTGTCGAACGCCGTCCCGCGGTCCCGGGCCATGATGTCGATCACCTTCGCCACCGTGAGCCCCTCACGATACGGACGCGTCGCCGTCAGCGCCTCGTAAACATCGGAAACCGCCAGCACGCGCGCCGTGAACGTGAGTTGATCGCCGGCAAGCCGCCATGGATAGCCGCGGCCGTCAAGCCGCTCATGGTGACGGGCCGCATCGGGAGCAAAATGCCGGAACGCCGCGACATGATCGAGAATTTCGAGCGTCCAGGTCGGATGCTTCCGAATCTCACCGAACTCTTCCTCGGTGAGCTTCGCGGGCTTATCGAGAATCCGGTTCGATACGCCAAGCTTGCCGATATCGTGCAGTAACCCGGCGCGAAGCAGATCACGGCTTGCCGTCCGATCGACGCCGAGCGTCCCGGCAATCGCGACGGCATAGCGGGCCACGTTGCTCGAGTGTCGCGCGGTGAATGGTGTCTTCGCGTCGATGACGGCCGCAAATGCAAACGCGATCCGATCGAGCCGCTCGTCAGTGGCCACCATGGGAACGCTACCGGGTTCGAGCGCCACCACGGACTCTGCGATTCGCGCGATATCGGCTAGGCGCCCCCACCATTCGTGGTCGCGACGAATCGATTCGAGATGACCCACCAACGCGGGATCGAACCACGTGCCGCGACGCTTGCGTGCCATTTCGACTGCCGCCTTCGTGCCATGCTCGCTCCAGTAGGCTTCAACCGTCTGGGCGAGCAGAATGATGCGCGAAAGGATCGGGATATCAGAGCCAGAGAGGCCGAAAGGATGGCCGAGACCACACCAGTGTTCGTCGACGTACAAAATGGCCTCAGACGTCGCCGCCGGAAATCCGAGCACGCTCGCAATCTGCGCCCCACGCTCGCATCGCGTCTGAATGATCTCGCGCGTCAGAGTCGGCGTCTGCGCGACCATGAGAAAGTGGCGAATGCGATTGTATGGATTGAGTCCAACTCCGCAGCTGCGAGCCGTCCGCATGGCCAACTTCCACCGATCGTGCCAGTCGACCAGACGCATGTTGCGTTTGAGTTCCTGATCGGGACTTCCGAAGAGCGCCGACATGCGGGCCGCGTTGCTCGAGCATCCTGAGTCCTTGAGCAGCGCCGCGTAATACAATGCGCTCAACTGCTCCCGATCCAGTCCGGCGAGCTCCCCGAGGCGCATCGCGAGCAGCGTACTGCGCAAGGTGTGACCCGGACGTTGTCCTTCCGTCAGGTCGAGCGCATAGGTCAGCGCGGCAAGCACGTCGGCTAGACGAACCGTACCGGTACGAGCGACACTGATGGCCGACGAGCTGCTTGGAGTAAGTCGGGACACGATATGCAAGGATCAAGGGCGTGGGCCGCGCGAGGCGGGGCTGCTCTATGACACGAGTATCGGTCCATCAAGTTACGAAATGAGCACGATGCGATGGGAATTCCCACCAGCCGTCCCACACGTGTCGCACGGCGTAATGGTTAGCGCCGTGTGGGTGACACGACGCGGAGCAGTCGACGCTCCGGATCGGACGGATCGTGCGTGAGCGCTATGTGGATGGCGATCGCAGGCAACGTCTGCAACGCGCGCTCAGGCCACTCGACCAGTAACACCGACGCGGTGGCCACCAACTCATCCCACCCAAGGGCGTCGAGTTCCGCATCGCTGCGCAAGCGATAGAGGTCCACGTGCACCACGGGACCGGTCGGCGCGTCGTACTGCTGCACGAGCGAAAAAGTAGGGCTCGTGACGGCATCGAGGTTCTTCACGCCCACGCCCGCGCAGAGTGCACGCGCGAGTGTGGTTTTTCCGGCGCCGAGGTCACCGGCAAGCGTGATCACTGCAGGTCGCGGCAGCGCCGCTCCCACGGCGCGTCCCCACGCCTCCAGCGAATCCCGATCGGGCGAGCGCGGTGCTCCGCGTGCCAGCAATCGTTCGAGCTCTTCGCTCAGCATCTCAGCGCCCACGCGTTCCGCCGCCACGCCGCATGGGGGCACTCCCGGGCGGACGCTTGGGAACGGCCGCGTTGCCACGGGCCTGCGCGGGCTTTTCGCCGAGCGCGGTACGCACTTCGAACAGCTGGTCGCGCAAACGCGCGGCCGCCTCGAAATCCAACGCGGTGGCCGCCTCGCGCATCGCCACTTCCAACTCGCCGACCAGTTGCTCCAACTCCTCACGCGAACGCGCCGTATTCTCCGAGCCCAGCTTCTTGGGCGCCGGCGCTTCGCCCTCTCGTTCCGTGCGCGCATCGGCAACCCGCGTGATGAAACGCACCTCGTCGATGCTCTTGCTCACGCCCGTCGGAACGATCCCGTTCGCCAGATTGTGTTCATGCTGAATGGCGCGACGACGGTTCGTCTCCTCCATTGCACGTTGCATCGAACCGGTAATGCGATCAGCGTAAAGAATGGCAATGCCGTGCAGGTTGCGCGCGGCACGGCCGATGGTCTGGATGAGCGACCGGTCACTCCGAAGGAAGCCTTCCTGGTCGGCGTCGAGAATCGCCACCAGCGACACCTCGGGCATGTCCAATCCTTCGCGCAGCAGGTTGATCCCAACCAGCACATCGAACTCACCGAGCCGTAGCCCACGAACGATTTCCATGCGCTCGATCGCATCGATATCCGAGTGCATGTACCGCACGCGCACGCCCATCTGCTGCAGGTAATCGGTGAGGTCTTCGGACATCCGCTTGGTGAGCGTCGTAACCAGCACCCGCTCACCCTTGCGCTCACGAATGCGAATCTCATTCAGCAGATCATCCACCTGCCCCTTCACTGGGCGTACGTCGATGATCGGATCGAGCAACCCCGTGGGGCGGATGACCTGCTCCACGACCACGCCCTCTGAAAGCTGCAACTCCAGCTCACCAGGCGTCGCCGACACGTTGATGAGCCGCGGAACCAGCTGCATGAACTCGTCGAACACCAGTGGGCGGTTGTCGAGGGCGCTCGGCAGGCGGAAGCCATAATCGACCAACGTGAGCTTCCGCGCGCGGTCGCCGTTGTACATGGCACGAACCTGCGGCAACGTCACGTGTGATTCGTCGACGACCACGAGGTAATCGTCTGGGAAGTAGTCGAGTAGACAGGCCGGCCGCTCACCGGACAGCCGCCCGCTGATGTGGCGGGAGTAATTCTCGATGCCGGCACAGGTACCGATCTCCGCCAACATCTCCAAATCGAAGTTCGTGCGCTGCTCCAGGCGTTGCGCCTCGAGAAGCTTGCCACCCATGCGCAACTCGGCGAGCCGCTCCGCCAGTTCATCGCGAATGGCCTTCGATGCCCGCTCGATAGTTGGTCGATTGGTGATGAAGTGCTTGGCCGGATAAATGGCCATGCGCTCCAACGTCGCAATCGTGTCCCCGGTGATCGGATCGATCTTGGAGATCCGTTCGATCTCGTCGCCCCATAGCTCGAGCCGCACCGCCTGCTCCTCGTACGCCGGATACACCTCGACTGTGTCGCCGCGGACACGAAAGGTGCCGCGGTCGAAGGCGACATCGTTGCGCAGATACTGAATACCGACCAGCGCTCGCAGAATATCGTCGCGCGGAATCTGCTGGCCGCGCGCGATGGATACCATGCGTTCGCGGTACGACACGGGGTCGCCAAGACCGTAAATGGCGGAGACAGTCGAGACGATGACAACATCGTCGCGCTCCATCAACGACGACGTGGCACGCAACCGGAGCCGATCAATGTCTTCGTTGATGCTCGCGTCTTTCTCGATATACGTATCGCTGGACGGCACGTAGGCCTCCGGCTGATAGTAGTCGTAGTACGAGATGAAGTACTCGACCGCGTTGTTGGGAAAGAACGACTTGAGCTCGCCGTAGAGCTGCGCCGCGAGCGTCTTGTTGTGCGAAAGCACCAACGTAGGCCGCCCCCACTCGGCGATGACATTCGCGATCGTCATCGTCTTCCCCGAGCCAGTTACCCCCAGCAACGTCTGAATCCGATCGCCGCGGTGAAGCCCCGAGGACAGCTCCTTGATGGCACGGGGCTGGTCGCCGGCGGGCGAGAACGGCGACTGCAGGCGATACAGAGAGCTCATTGCCGCAATATAGCGGCTTCGGCTTGCGTTCGGTATCCACCTCGACGCACTGCCGGCTGGATTCAAGAAACTTCACCGCTGAGACGACACTTTGGACTGAAACGGCAAGCCGACCAATGTTGGCTTGCCCCTCGCTTGCCAAGCATGCAATGACGCCGATGACGGCAATCACCTGTGGGCAAGCCACAGCCAGTACGCACGATGTCGAAGTGGATGCAGTGGGTGGCCAATTGTCCCATCAGCCAGCAGTTATGGTACACGATCACCGTGGTCATGATCGCCGGAGCCGGCTCGGCCGGCATTGGGCTATATGCGCTTCGCACCATGAGTGCGGAAGCGGAACTCTTGGAGTCCAAGGTCGTCGCACCACTGGCGACCGTCGGTCTTCTCCAGAGCGAAGTGCAAAAAATGCGGGCGACGTATCGTGATGTCATGTTCGACGTGGAGCAGCGCCCGCAGGCGTTGGAGCGCCTGAAGGAGACGATGACGGCCGTCGACTCTCTGCGTTCTTCACTTGAAAGCACATCCGGTGACGCGGTTGTGACCGCCGCGCTCAACGAATTCTCGACGCACTTTGCCGACGCACGGCCCCTGCTCCGTCAACTCACCGACGCTGCCGGCCGCGGTGAAGATTCCGTGGCCTTGAACATTCTGCGTGGAGGCCTGCGATCGCAGATGGCAAAGACGGAGGCGGCCCTCAAGACGCTCTCGGATGCCGAACTCAAGCAAGCCGGCGCCTTCGCGCAGCGCACGAAGGCTCAGGCACGCGAGAAACTCATCACGGCCTCCACGGTGCTGTTTGGGGGCGTGGTGTTCGCGTGGGTCCTCGCGGCCGCAGTCCTCCGCCGCATCTCGCACGGCCTCCGCGCGGTCGGTGAACGGATCCGTTCGCTCGAGGCCAACAGCATGTCCGGATTGCAGCAGTCCGCGGAAGCACTCGCGGCGGGTGATCTCACCGTTCGACAGTTCGAGCCCACCGCTCCGCTCGAGTTGCACGGGCGTGACGAGCTCGCCGCGCTCGCGCAGGTCGTCAATGCAACCATCGCCCGATCCGAATCGGCCGTGAAGGCAAATCGCGAGGCGGTCGAGACGCTGCAACGCATGCTTGATGAAACGCAGCGGGTGGTGGTCGCCACCGAACGGGGCGCGCGGGATATCCGCGCGGGGTCTGAGACGTTCTCCGGTGCATTTCATTTACTCCTCGCCGGCTTCAACGACGCGCAGGCCGCTGCGAGGCGCCCAGTAGACGCCGCGCTTGAAGTGCTCGAACAGGTTGCCGAGCGCAATCTCTCAACGCACATCGCCGAGGAATTCCCCGGTGAACATGCGCGACTAGCTACGGCGGTAAACAGCGCGATCGCGAATCTGGCCACAGCGCTGCACGAGGTCGAGGTGGCCGCCGAACAGATCGCCGCGGCTTCCGAACAGGTCAATATCGGAAGCCAGCAGCTAGCCGACGGAGCGTCCGCCCAGGCGGCATCGGTCGAGGAGATTACCGCGTCGGTGCACGAGCAGGCGTCGGTCACCGCGCGTACCGCCGACAGCCTCGAAGAAGCCCGAACACTTTCGCGCGAAGTGCGAGCCCATTTGCAGGTCGGCACGCAGAGTATGGACGGGCTGACCGACGCGATGGCACGACTCAACGCGTCAGCCGCAAAGACCGCGCAGATCGTGAAGACGATCGACGAAATTGCGTTCCAGACCAATCTGCTCGCACTCAACGCGGCCGTCGAAGCCGCGCGAGCGGGCGATGCCGGACGTGGCTTTGCCGTGGTCGCCGACGAAGTGCGTCAGCTGGCGATTCGCGCCGCAACGTCGGCACGCGAGACGAGTGCACTCATCGAAGAAACGGTCGCCTCAACGCTGGAGAGTCGCGACATCTCGCTGCGCGTGCACGAGCAGCTCGGGCGTATCGACCGTGAAGTCGAGCGCGTCACGTTGATTGTGGAACAGGTGGCGGTAGACTGCACGGAACAGCGAGATCAGATCGCTGATGTCTCACGTGCGACCGAGCAGGTGAGTCAGCAGACCCAGCATGCCGCTGCCACCGCAGAGGAGTCGGCGAGTGCCGCCGAGGAACTGAGTGCGCAGGCGAGCACGATGAAGGAGCTCGTCAATCAGTTTCAGGTGACCGACTCGGGAGGCCGCGCCCGCAACTTGGCTCGCCGCAATCCCCTAAACGTCGTGCATCGTCCCATCCGGGAACGGCGAGCGAGTTGAAACGACACCGCCGAGGGCTGAGGAAACTCAGTCCTCGGCGGTGATCTTTTCGCGCCGGCTCACGACGGCGATTCCCTTGACCCGACGCGCAGCTTTGATGATCCGCTCAAGGTGGGCGAGATTTTCCACTTCTACCATCGCCGAGCCGGATACCTTGCCGTCCGTCGTCTTGAGCTCGAGGCTCTTGATGTCGGTGCCGGTCGCACTCACGGCCGCCGCGACATCGGCATAGAGTCCACGGCGATCATTGCCCTCGAGTGCGAGGCGCACCACGAAGCGCTCGCCCGCCATCTCCTGCCAGTCGATGTCGAGACGGCGTTCCGGCTCATGCGCGAGCAGCAGCAGATTTGGACAGTCGCCGCGGTGGATGCTCACGCCGCGGCCTCGGGTCACGTAGCCTACCACGCGGTCCCCGGGCACGGGCTGGCAGCATTGAGCATAACGCACGAGCAGACCATCGGCCCCTTGAATGCGAATGCCCTTCCCGGTGCCGCGTACGCGGTCGACAATGCGCTCGAAGGTGCCGGTCTTTTCCGCGGGCTCCGGGCTCGTCTCGAGTAGCGGGTGCAGGAGTTTGAGTACCTGCAGCACGTGCACGTCACCCGCACCCACGCTCGCAATCAGGTGCGCGGAGTCCTTGAGCTTCAACAGCCGGGCGATCGGATAGAGATCCTGATCATCGGCCTTAGGCAAACGGCGGCGGCGCAATTCACGATCGAGAATCTCACGCCCGAGCCGCATGGCGGACGAGTGCTCCTCGAGGCGCAGCAACTGTCGGATTTTGTGTCGCGCCTTCCCGGTACGTACGTGCGCCAGCCAGTCACGGCTGGGCTTCGCATTCGGATTGGTGAGAATCTCCACCGTTTCCGAATTCTTCAGCTCACGCGACAGCGGGGCGATGCGGCCGTTGACCTTGGCGCCGGCGCAGTGCGCACCGACCTGCGAGTGCACTGCGAACGCGAAGTCGAGCGGGGTCGCGCCCTTCGGCAACTGAATGACGTCACCGGTAGGCGTAAAGACGAAGATCTCGTCCTGATACAAGTCAAGCTTGAGGAACTCCAGGAATTCGCCAGGCGTCTCGGCGTCGAGCTGCAGCTCGAGTACTTGGCGAAACCACGCCAGCTGCTTGTCGAGTTCATCGGCGCTGCGGGAGTTCTCCTTGTACAGCCAGTGCGCCGCGATGCCGAAATCGGCGGTGCGGTGCATGTCGCGTGTACGGATCTGGATTTCAAAGAGCTGACGGCCCGGCCCGAAGACGGTCGTGTGCAGCGACTGGTAGCCGTTGCTCTTGGGCTGGGCGATGTAGTCTTTGATTCGCTCCTGTACCGGCGTCCAGCCATCGTGAATGACGCCCAGTGCGTGATAGCACTCGAGCACGTTCGGCACGATGACCCGAATGGCGAGCAGATCGTAGATGTCCTCGTACGGGCGATCACGCTGCTGCATTTTCTTGTAGATCGACCACAGGTGCTTGGGGCGGCCCGTGACTTCCACATCGGCAATGCCGGCTTCGCTCAGGCGTTTTTCGAGTGGCTCGCGCATCTGCCCGATGAGGGCTTCCCGTTCACCGCGTTTGGCGGCAACCAGCTTCGCAAGGCTCTTGTACGCTTCCGGCTCGAGGTGCTTGAACGCGAGATCTTCGAGCTCCCACCGCACCTTGGCCATACCGAAACGGTGCGCGAGCGGAGCGTACAGGTCGCGCGTTTCCTGGGCGATGCGGCGACGTTTTTCGGGAGCCAGCCAATCGAGCGTCCGCATATTGTGCAGCCGGTCGGCCAGTTTGATCAGAATGACCCGCGCATCCTTGGCGATCGACAACAACAGCTTACGATAATTCTCGACCTGACGCTCTTCCCGTGAGGACATCGGGAGGTTCGCAATCTTGGTCAGCCCGTCGACGATCTGCGCGACTTCCGGGCCAAACTCACGCGCCACGTCTTCGACGGTGATGTCGGTGTCTTCGACAATGTCGTGGAGCAGACCACAGGCAACCGTGATCGTGTCGAGCTGCAGGTCGGCGAGAATGCGCGCGACCTCGACACAATGTGACACGTACGGTTCCCCCGAGTGGCGAACCTGTCCGGCATGCGCGACGTCGGAATACTTGTAGGCGCGCACAAGTATGTCGTGGTCGAGCCTGTCATATGCGCCGTTGGCGCCAGGCCCGAACCCCGGAATCATCTCGTGCAGCGCGATCGTCGTCACAACAGTCCTGCCTCCGCAAAGCTCACGTATCGTCCACGGCCCACGATCACATGATCGTGTACCGGTATATCCAACAAACGCCCGGCAGCCACAAGTTGCTCCGTGACGGCGCGGTCTTCGGCGCTGGGTGTTGGGTCACCACTCGGGTGATTGTGCACCAGAATCACCGCGGCCGCCCGCTCCGCAATGGCCTCACGGAACACTTCGCGCGGATGCACCAGCGATGAATTGAGTAGTCCCCGTGTCACCAGCACGTCGCGCTCCAAACGGTGTTGCGCGTCGAGAATGGCCACATGGAACTCCTCGACAGGAGCGTCCTGCAACCGGGGCGCGTACGCCGCGGCGACGTCCCGGGGCCCCCGCAGCGGTTGCCCCGACTCCCTCGCTTCACCTGTCATCCGTCGCCCCAACTCCAATGCCGCCTGAACTGCCGCTGCCCGTGCCTGTCCTACCCCATGCACCCGCGTAAGGGTTGCCATCGGCATCGAGGCCAACCGCCCAAGTGACCCTCCTCCCCGCTCGAAGATCGCGATGGCGCAGGCCATAGCCGACGCGTTCTTGTTCCCCGATCCCAACAACGTGGCCAACAACTCCGTCGTACTCAGCGCATGCGGCCCCAACAGTCGAAGCCGTTCGCGTGGTCGCTCTGTCGACGGAAGCTCCTTGATCTTAAGACCGCGTTGGGTTGGCTGGCTAGTCAATGGCGACAACGGTACTCCTGGCGAAAGGGAATGCCTTCACGGCGTTCGACACGTTCGTCGCCTGTCGGCGAGCGTACTGCGCGAGTGTTCACTCTACGCCAAGGCCCTGCAAAGAACGGTACCCGTTCAACGCGGGCATGCCCCGCAGGACGCGCGATGGCGTCGGCCGCTCTATCTTGCGCCCATGATCAGCCACCCGCCCTCATCCACCGACGCACTGCCCCCGGAACGCGCGACGTTCGATCCTGTCAGCAATGCCGAATGGGAGACGCTGCGGGCACTCGGGCACCGCATGCTCGACGACCTGATGGATGCGCAACGCGCGCTGCCGGAGACTCCGGTGTGGCAACCGGTTCCGGCGCCCGGTGCGGCACTCTTCGCACAGCCCGGGCCGACGTCCGGGATCGGCGCGTCCGAGGCGTACGAACAGTTCCGTACGCATGTGTTGCCCTATGGGCTCGGGAACTGGCACCCGCGATTCTTCGGGTGGGTTCAGGGCAACGGGACCCCGCTGGCGATGCTGGCCGACATGCTCGCGTCGGGGATGAATCCGCACCTTGGAGGCTTCAATCACGCCCCCGCCATGCTCGAACGGCAAGTGATTGCATGGTTCGCTGAGTGGTTCGGGTTGCCGGGCGCGAGCGGACTCTTCGTGACCGGGGGGACCATGGCCAACGTGCACGCCCTCGCCTGTGCGAGAGTCACCGTGGCGTCGCGCCTCGGTCGCGACGTCCGACAGCATGGCGTGCAAAGCTGGCCGGGCGAGTCACCGATGGCGCCGATGGTGTTCTACGGATCGAGGGAGACCCATGGATGGGCCCACAAGGCCGCGGAATGGCTTGGGTTGGGTGATCGTGCCTTCCGGCAGGTTCCGACGTCTGGCGACGGCTTTACCGTCGATGTCGCAGCCGTCGGGGCCATGATCGAAGCGGACCGAGCGGCCGGCCTTCTCCCATTCTGTGTTGTCGGCACTGCTGGGACGGTGAACACGGGTGCCACCGACGACTTGCCTGCCCTCGCCGACCTGTGTGCCCGCGAATCGCTGTGGTTCCACGTTGACGGAGCATTTGGCGCGCTGGCGGCGCTGTCGCCATTGGTGCGTGATCAAGTGAAGGGAATGGAACGAGCGGACTCGCTTGCGTTCGACCTCCACAAATGGGGCTCGATGCCTTTCGAGTGCGCATGCGTACTCGTACGTGACGCCACGGCCCATCATGCAGCCTTCGCCAATACGGCCAGCTATCTGACACCCAGCAGCAGAGGACCAACGGCTGGCGGCATGTATTTCAACGAACGAGGGCTCGACCTCACGCGGGGATTCAAAGCGTTGAAGGTGTGGATGCAGCTGCAGGCGGACGGCGTCGAGCACTTTGGACGCGTGATCACGCAGAACGTGCTGCAGGTTCGAGACCTGGTGCAACGCATTGATGCCCATCCGGAACTCGAGCGCCTCGCGCCGGCACCGCTCAACATTGTCTGCTTCCGCTATCGTCCTGCCGGAGACAGCGAGCAATGGAGCCGTCCTGGGGCGATCGACGCGCTCAATCGTGAGCTGCTTGCCACATTGCAGGAGCGCGGTACCGCACTCCCCTCGAGCACCACCATTGGCGATCAGTTCGCCATTCGCGTCGCGCATGTCAATCATCGTACGACCGACGCCGACATTGCCACGCTCGTCGACGCGATCGTCGCCCTCGGCCGCGAACTGAGCCACGCTTCGCAGACATAATCTCGAAGGCGCTTGTACTGCCAGCAGGCGTTGGGCACAACGAAACGCGGGGCGGCCATGGATCAGCCGCCCCGCGTTTCCTGTCACGACGCTTCGGTGGTGCGTCGTTGCGCCTTGCTTACCGCGGACGATCAGACGGGAGGGCGCGCCTTCGCGGTGCGGCCGCCATCGCCACCGCCGCCACCGCCGACGCTCGCTCCGGCACCGCCGCCACTGCTGCTGGAGCCGGGAGATATCGCCCCTGACGGCGGCGCATAGCTGCCGCGAGGTTCGGAGCCGGGGTTGGCGCGCGTGTAGCCGCCACCGCTTACCGCGCGGCCCCGAACCACCGAGCCCCCTTCACCAGCCCCACCCGCACCTGGGTTGGTGACGATGACTACCGGACCACCACCGTAGTTGATGCCGGTTCCCCAGCCATTGCCCCAGCCGTTGCCCCACCCGTTCCCAAACCCGTAGGGTGAGTAGCCGTACAAGCCGCCCCAGCGGTTCGCGAACTGGTTGTTGAAACCCAGGAACCACGGATCAGTCATGCCGTAGCGATAACCGAAGCCCCATGCCCCCATGCCGCCCGGGCCATAGCAGAAGTCGTCGAAGATATCACAGCGTGAGCGTCCATTGACGCCCAGGTTCATCCCAGCCGCTCCGGCACCCGTCGCTATCGTATTCGAGGCCACCCCGATGGGATGCGATGTAGAACGACCAGGCCCGAGTTGGAAGCGCTGCGGGTTGGCCAGTGCGACCATTACGTCGATGACTCGCGAAGGGACACCACGATCAGCAAGTCGGATGAGCGTCTTGCCGTCCAACGCAAAGCGCTCTCCGAGATCTGCCAACCACGCTTCGGCAAGGCTCGGCGGAACGAGCGACGCCACGCCAGCCACGGCGTCCGGCGTGATCGGCGCGCCAGCGGCGAGGCGCAAGGCACGCGTCGAACGCTGACTACCGACGAAGATCCCGGCGGGGAGCGCACTGTCTCCTTCGAAGCGGAAGCGCGCGACGGTCGTTGCTTCGTTCTTGCCTACCGTCATGTGCTGGAACTGCACCCATTGCCCAGACCCGTTCATCGCCATCATGCCGGTCTCGACGCGCTTCACGCCACGTGCGCACGACAACTCCGCACGAAGGACTAATTGCGCGCCATCAGGCGACCAGGTGGCTGCCTCGCTCCCCTCGCATTCATCGATTCTCCGGGGGCGCGGCGCGCCCACCGTGGGAACGGTCATGCGCGACATGAGCGAATCACGATAGAACAGCGCAATGTCGACGGTTCCACGGATCGAGGCAGATGGAACGACGCAGGCTCGAGTCGGTTGTTTCTCGCCATCGAGCTCTTCGAGACCGACACCGGTATCCATGGTCCGCCAGCAACCGATCCACGGTTGAAAGCGCGGGTCGACGCGAGACTCGGATTGGGCACCGGCGGAGCCCGCCGACGACAGCAGCAGGGCGACGGCCAACGCCGCCGGTGTCAACAGCTGCGATGCGGTACGGGTGCGGGACATAGGAACGTCTCCGGCAGAAGAAGAAGGTGCGAGTGTCATTGCAGGCGTACGCATCAGAAGCGGAACTGAATGCCCGTCGTCACGCCGACGCCGGAGAGTGCGGTCCTGTCGAACCCCGTGAAGTCACCCTTCATGGGCGTGCGCGAATGATCGTAGCGCAACTCGGTATTCAGCGCGACAGACGGTCGCGTCGTCCACGTGAAGCCGGTTGCCGCGTACCCTAGTGGAGCCCAGCCAGTTGCCTGGAGCTTTGCACGGAAGACGTCTAGCCTCGGTGAGAGGTAATCGACAAACTCTCCTTCCTGCTGAAACTTGTACCACATGGCACCGCCCCCAGCCGCGACATACGGCACGATCTTCGACGGGACCCATGCCAATCGGCTGATCGCACGGCCGGCCGGGAGGAGGTTGTAGCGTACGCCGACGCTCGCCGGCATGCGACGCAAACGCGTGGTCTGCTCGATAGGCAAGTCGTCACTACCGATGAAGTCGCGGTATTCGGAATCGGCTCGTCGCCCGGAGCTCGAGACGGAAAACTGCAGCTCAGTGCGTTGGGAGAGCAGAATACCGAGATCACCTCCGAAGCTCGCGCCGACAAACTGGTCGGGGCCGAGGGTGAGGAGGCGACGTCCGGCCGCATCGGAGGCGGCAAACACCCCATCCGACGCATTCGGTCGGTTCGCTCCCACTCTCAGGTTGAGCGACACTCGGGGGCGTCCGAGCATATAGTCATTGGGGCTCCACGACTGCGCGGAACTCACGTGCATCGGGAGGGCGATGGCAGCGAGGAGCATGAACGCTCCGGCTGCGGTGCGGCCACGGGGCATATTGGGTCTCCGAGAGGATCCAATGAAATGTACCACGATTCACGCGCGATGGTTCCACCGCGGCGTTCCGCGATGCTTCCGAGCCGGTCCGGGTCTGGCGCGGCACAACTTGTAGACGGTTGAACAGTAGCTTCGCTTCGCTCGGGTGCGCCAGACCCGTGGCCCACGCTCGATTGCGCGGAGACGATGTCTTGGGGGCGTCATCGAGCTGTCAGCGGGTGCGTAGCAGCCGTCGTACGGTGGGGCGGTACGGGTGTGCAAAACAGACAGCCCCCGCCACGGGGATCCGAGGATCCCGTGACGGGGGCTGTCAAAAGGTGCCGGCGACGGCCTACTCTCCCGCGAGCTCTCGCCCGGAGTACCATCGGCGCTATCAGGCTTAACGACCGTGTTCGGGATGGGAACGGGT
>CANGXD010000073.1 GCA_947457545.1 Gemmatimonadaceae bacterium | reverse complement strand
CGGGCGTGTACAGCATTGGCGAGCCGCGCCCGCTGTTGCGGCAGATGACGGTCGCGCAGCTCCGCACGTACGACGTGGGGCAGCTTCGGCCTGGGTCCGACTATGCCAAGCGTCATCCGCTGCAGGAACCGCGTAGCGGAGAGCGTGTCCCTACGCTCGATGAGGTCATCACGCTCTTCAAGGCGGAGTGTGCGCCACCCACGCGGCTCGTCGTGGAAATCAAGACCGACCCCACGCGTCCGGAGCTGTCCGCTCCGGCGGCGTTGCTCGCCGAGCGCACCGTCGCGCAGCTACGGAGCCGCGGTGTTGCAAACCGCGCGCAGATCATCGCGTTCGATTGGCGCGCGGTCATGCGCGTGCAGCAGATCGCGGCTGACATCCCCACGAGTTACCTCACCTTCGAAGGGCGGGACTCGACGGACTGGAACACGATCGAGATTGGTCGCGCGGGCGCCGCAATCTGGATGGGCGGGATCGACGTGGACGCGCATGGCGGGTCTGTGCCGCGCGCGATTGCGGCCGCCGGCGGCAAGCACTGGTCACCGAACTTTCGCAACGTTACCGCCGAACGAATCGCGGAGGCCCATGCACTGGGCCTCCGCGTCTATCCGTGGACGGTGGATGATCCGGCCGATATGAAAGCGATGATCGAGCTCGGTGTTGATGGTATCACCACCGATCGGCCGGATCTGCTACGTGCGCTGTTGGCGTCACGCGGTTACGGCGCGCGCGATGCTTCCCACCGGCCACGTGCAACGACCGAGTCCGGCTTGTCAGCGAGCGTGTTCACCAAGGTGCCTACGAGCTTCCCGTCTTTCATGCGACCGACGGAGCGGAAGTTCATCATGGGGCCCTTCGGATTCGCCGGGCTCGAATAGGGAGCCGTCGACGTCGCGATCATGCTGTCGCCATCGAACGTCCGCGTGAATGGTATGGCGTCCTTCGATCCTTCGATCGTCAGCGTGCCGCTGGCATCGTCGACGCTTTCGCTGGTCCAGCGTGCGGTCACGGAATCACCCGTCTCACCCATCGACATCCCGTTCCACTTGCCCGAGACTTCGGAGGCGGTGAGCAGCACCGGCGCTGGAGTCATCGCTGCTGCCGTGGTATCTGCAGCGGGAGTTTCTGCCTTCGAGCAGGCAACGAGTACGAAGGCCAAACAGAACATTTTGCGCATGGAACCCTCCTTGGTGGCGGTCGGTGACCGCCGCGAGCCGTTCACATCAGGCAAACATTGAATAGGAACAGTGCATCACGCTGGACGCTTTCGCGAATGTCACGTGCGTACGCTTGAGGTTGGCTGATCTTGTTCGTGTCGGTCATCGCGGGGCGACGTCCCTAGGGTGTGACGTCGGAGGGCGTGGCGAGGTCATGGTATGACCAGACCCGCGCCTCGGAGCCGTTATGTACGCCTGCTGCACCGCTTGCTCAGTATGATCCCGTCCAATTCAGGTGTGTTCCAAGTGGTATTCTTTCCGGCCGTTTTCGCCGGTCTCGGTGCCTTGCTCGTCTTCAGCAGGCGTCGGACGCTGCGGCCGTGGTTGCTGTGGCTACCAGTTACGTTGGCGCTCGTCATTGTCCCGATAGCCGTCCCACTCATTCAGGACGTGCGCAGCCACGCCGGCGGGGAAAGCGCCGCCTGGGGACGCCTTGGCGAAGTGATCATCCTGCTGTGGCTCATCCCTGTCTTCTGTGCGGCGGGAGGAGCACTCCTGGCATTGATGGTGTTGCTCCCCCGCTATGGCTATGCCGATCGTGCCGCGGTGAGAGCCCAACGCAAAGGGCCATGGTACGGTATACTGTTGGGACGACGCACGGCCGAGGAGTTGCGCCTGCGCTCGCTCGTGTCGCTGTGGGGGCTCGTCGTGATCGGCGTGCTCTGGTTGCTCGGCGTGCGGCCGGGGTAACTCCACCGTCTACCGTAGTCAGCGCTGCGCCGTCGTCGCTGCGTGTCGCAGGTACTGCTGCTGCGCAGACAGGCCATCGCCATGGGCCGGGGTGTAGCGCCCGTCCGGGTGCAGATGCCATCCCGATGGGTCGTTGAGGTATCGGGAAAGCAGTTCGTCGAGCTGTTGCCGATGTGCTGGCGCGACGACAGGCACCAGCAGTTCCACCCGCCGCCGCAAGTTGCGCGGGCGAAGATCACTCGAGCCAATCAGATACTCCGGCGCGTCGTCGTTCTGGAACCGGTAGACGCGCGAGTGTTCGAGAAAGCGCCCGACGACGCTGACCACGCGAATGTTTTCTGAGAGTCCGGCGACGTGAGGACGCAGCGTGCAAATGCCGCGCACGACCAGCTGCACCGGTACACCCGCTTGCGAGGCGGTGTACAGTGCCCGCACCATTTCGCGGTCGGCCAGTGCGTTGACCTTGGCGGTGATACCACTGGCGCGGCCGGCGCGCGCGTGTGCTGTCTCGCGGGCGATTCGGTCGAGCAACGCGGCGCGTAACTGCACGGGTGCCACCAACGCTTCGCGTGGGAGTGCTGCCGGCGCGTGCGGCGTTCCTCCGTCGTCTCCACTGACGGCGCGGAAGAATGCCGTAATGTCTTCTCCCAGCGATGCGCGTGCGGAGAAGAGCGACAGGTCGGTATAGAGACGCCCGCTACGAGGATTGTAGTTTCCCGTACCAATGTGCACGTAGCGACGCAAGCGTTCGCCTTCGCGGCGCACCACCAGCGCGGCTTTGGCGTGCACCTTGAGTCCCGGCAATCCGTATACCACGTGTCCGCCCGCGCGTTCAATGGCCCGCGCCCAGCGCACGTTGTGCTCTTCGTCAAAGCGCGCTTGCAGTTCGACGAGCGCAAACACCTGCTTCCCCGCTTGTGCCGCCAGGAGCAGCGCGCCGGCCACAGGCGACGGGTGTCCGACCCGATAGAGCGTCGCC
The DNA here is from genome assembly GCA_947457545.1 of Gemmatimonadaceae bacterium. GTDB lineage: Bacteria > Gemmatimonadota > Gemmatimonadetes > Gemmatimonadales > Gemmatimonadaceae > Gemmatimonas. Next base: position 14,251 of record CANGXD010000073.1, on the reverse strand, counting down.
GCAATCGTCGTTACGTCGGGATCCGCGGCGGCTTCTTCAAAGAACCGAACGACGGAGTCGTTGAAACTGTCGAACGGGTGATGGGCGAGCACATCCCCCTCGCCAATGGCCTCGAACAGCGAACGGCCAGCAACCGGTGACGCATGGGGCAGTTCGGGCCAGGACAGTTCAGCGGTAGCGGCAGCAAAGGGCAACTGCGTCAGGCACCGCAGGTCGAGCAGGCCGTCCACGACTTGCACGGCCGACACCGTGAGCAACTGATCCCTAGCCGACGCTTCGCGATGCAGGCTTTCGAGCAGCAGGTCACTGACGGCGCTCGGCATGCTGCGGTCCACCTCCACCCGCACGGCCGGATTGAGTGGGCGACGCATCGTGGCACGATCGACCGCATCGAGCAGATCCTGCCCATCATCGTCGGTGAGCTGCAGGTCACCGCCGCGGGTAACACGAAACAGGTGTGCGCTCTCCACGTGTACGTCGGCATACAGCGACGACACGTTGGCGCGCAGCACATCCTCGAGGGGGATGACATGGCCACTACGGCCTGGCACCGGGAGCAGTCGCGGGACATCGCCCGGCAACTCGTGTTCGGCCACCCGGAGCCGTGCCTCGGCGTGTTCGCGGTACACGACGGCGACGAACAGCCCCAGATGCGCGAGATGCGGGATAGGGTGTCCAGCGCTCAGCGTGACCGCATGCGACCGTAGCGTGGGATGGATATCGCGCTCATAGACCTCCTGAAATGCCTGCTGCTCCGACGGCGTCAGCGCCTCCCACCGAACCAGTTGCACCCCGTACGCCGCGGCCTCAGCGAGACAGGCCGCGGCCAGCTGGTCCATGCGGGCCATGATGCCTTCCACGGCCGATTCCACCCGGGCCAGCGTCCGGGCCGCCACGCCGTTGTCGCCGACGGCGTCAACCGCGGCCCGCCGCAACTCGGCCATGCGCACCATGTACAACTCGTCGAGATTGCTCGTGACGATCCCCAAGAATCGGAAGCGCTCGATGAGCGGCACGTCCGGGCTGGCCGCCATCGAGAGGACGCGGTGCTGGAACGCCAGAAGGCTCAGCTCGGCCTCGAGCAGATCCTCGTCGTCTTCGGACTGACTGAGCAATATCGGGGCAGAAGTCATCGCGCCCCAAGATAGAGCGTGCGGTGCGATTGTGCTGTGGAACGTCGCCATCCGGTGTCCCGTCAGCCGTCACCTCGTCGTCCGCCGGTGCCACCACTTCTCCACTTCCGTACTGACCAGCATCGAAAGGCCGGCGCCAAATACGAGAAGCCACTCGCGCAGATCCAACGCTTGTACCTGCAGCAACGTGGTGGACAGCACGGGTGCGTAGACGGCCATCACCTGAAGTCCAACAACCAGGGCAATCGTGCCGAGCATGACGGGATTGCTCGTGATGCCAAGGCGGATGATGGACTCACGGTTTGAACGTGTTCCTATCGCCTGAAAGACCTGCATGATGGCGAGCGTAGTGAACATCAGCGTCTGCCACGGACCACCTGGATTCGCCTCATGATAGACGAACCCGATGGCCACGGTGACGAAGCCAATGTAGAGGCCGGTCCACACGACCTGGGCGCCCATGCCACCGCTGAAGATTCCTGCCCGCGGTGAATGCGGCGGGCGACGCATCACTTGTGGCTCCGCCGGCTCGACGCCGAGGCTGAGGCCCAGGAGACCGTCGGTCATCAGGTTGAGCCAGAGCAACTGCAGCGGCAGCAGCGCCACCGCTTCGGTCATCGGACGGCCCAGCAGCAGGAAGGGGACGGGCCAGAACAGCATCACCGTCACCTTTCCGATGTTGCCGGCGACCGCAAACTTGATGAAGCGCCGCAAGTTGTCGTAGATCACCCGCCCCTCTTCCACCGCGGCGACAATGGTCGAGAAGTTGTCATCGCGCAGTACCATATCGGCGGCTTCTTTCGAGACGTCGGTACCGGCAATGCCCATCGCCACACCAATATCAGCCTGCTTGAGCGCCGGCGCATCGTTGACCCCGTCACCGGTCATGGCAACGACCTCGCCGTGACGTTGCAGCGCGTGAACAATGCGCAGTTTGTGTTCAGGTGACACTCGGGCAAACACCGACACGGTACGCACGGTGTCACTCCACTGCGCATCGGACAACGCATTGAGCTCCGTGCCCGTGACGACGGCACCGGAACCGAAACCCAATTCGCGGGCAATCACCGATGCCGTGAGTGGGTGGTCGCCAGTGATCATTACGGGGCGAATGCCCGCCGATACGCAACGGGCAACGGCATCCTTCACCTCTGCGCGTGGTGGATCGATGATCCCCACCAAGCCGACGAATATCAGATCGCGCTCGGTCTCTGCAGTCGCCTCGGCGGCGTGCACCGCGCGCAATGCGACACCAAGCACGCGCATCCCGTTCTGCGCGAGTGCCGTGTTGGCGGCGAGGACGCGCTTGCGCCATTCGGCAGTCACGGGCTCGATGCCGTCGATCGTACACACGGCCGTGGTGAACTCGAGCAGACCGTCCACCGCCCCCTTGATGAATGCGACGTACGGCGCATTCAATGTCGCCAACAGCGTGTAGGCCGCGTGGTCCGCTCGCGTCGTCGATATGGGGTGTACGGTGGTCATGCGCTTGCGATCTGAATCGAAGGGGACCTCCCCGACGCGCGGCATGTGCGTGAGGAGCTCCTCCTTGCGCAAGCCGGCCTGCATGGCTGCGACGAGCAGCGCCGTCTCGGTCGGATCACCAACGGTGATGGTGCTGCCATTGGCCTGTTCCTGGAGCGACGCGTCATTGCACAGCGCGCCCCCCATGAGCAGAAGACCCACCGGCGCCAGATGTCGCTTGCTCATCGATTCGTCGATGCCGAACTGATGATCGGCCACGTCGATTACCGTCACCGTCATCCGGTTCTCGGTGAGGGTGCCGGTTTTGTCGGAGCAGATGATGGTCACTGAGCCAAGCGTCTCGACCGCTGGTAGCTTTCGGATGAGCGCGTTGCGCTTGAGCATCCGCTGCGCACCAAGCGCCAATGTTAGCGTCACCACTGCGGGCAGCCCTTCGGGAATCACGGCGACGGCAATGCTGATCGCCGTGAGCAACATGTCGCGCACGGCCTCGCCACCGGCAATACCGATGGCGAATACGAGCAGCGCGACGACGACCCCCCCAATGGCGAGCGCTTTGCCGACTGCTTCCAGCCGTTCCTGCAGGGGTGTCGATTCGGCCGCGACGGACTGAATGAGCGACGCGATCTTGCCCAGCTCCGTGTCCATCCCTGTTGCGACGACGACGCCACGCCCACGTCCGTACGTGACGAGGGTGCCCATGTAAGCCATGTTGACGCGGTCCCCGATCGGTATATCAGAGTTCACCAACGTCTGCGTGCCCTTTTCCGTGGGCTCGGATTCGCCAGTGAGCGCGGCCTCCTGTACGCGAAGATTCACCACCTCGAGGAGGCGCAGGTCTGCCGGCAGAGCATTGCCGGCTTCGAGCAAGACCAGATCGCCTGGCGTGAGTTCACGCGCGGAAACCTCACGCGGCGTACCGTCACGAATTACGCGCACCGTCGGCACGGCGAGCTTCTTGAGCGCCGCAATCGCGCGCTCGGCCCGATACTCCTGAAAAAATCCCAGCAGTCCGAAGAGCACCACGATGGCGAGGATGGCACCACCCTCGAGGTACTTGCCGAGAAAGAACGAGAGTGCGGCTGCGGCCACGAGGATCAGCACCATGACCGCAGTGAACTGCTCCCAAAGAATGCGCCACGGGCGCTTCGCCCCGGTTTCGATCAACTCGTTCGGGCCGTGTCGTGCCAAGCGGGCGCTGGCTTCAGCCGTCGTGAGCCCTTGTGCGTCGTCGGTGGCCAGCGCGTCGGTTACGGCGGATGCCGAGAGGAGATGCCAGTTCATGATGTAGGGTACTGTGGATCATCGCCCAGGTAAGTCAGCCCTCCGGTTATTTCTTGATCCGGAAAATCCACGGAACGACAAAGAGGATGAGCAGGGCAACCGTGGTGCTGAGGACGGCCGTGGATTCCCGTCCCAGTCCTGCGGCCACCCCAATCGCGGCCGTCACCCATATTCCGGCTGCCGTGGTCAGCCCTTTGGCTTCCGCCTCCTTGGTGCCAACGATGATGGAGCCGGCGCCAAGAAATCCGACACCGGCAATCAGCCCCTGCATCACGCGGCTCAACTCCGAGCTGGATGCCCCCGCTTGATGGGGAATCATCACGAAGAGCGCTGCGCCGATGGCGACGAGCATGTGCGTGCGAAGTCCCGCGCTCTTGCCGCGGAGCTCGCGCTCGTATCCAAGGAGACCGCCAAGAGCGGCCGCAACCAGCAGGCGCAGCGCAATACGCGTCAGCTGCGCTGCATTGGGGATGTCGGAGAACTCCGACACCGCCGTAGTCCAAACGTCCTGCCACATCGTCGTCGACCTCTGGTGACTTCACATTTCAGGAACGCCGCCGCCACCCCACTACGTAAGTGAATGGAGCAACACCGCCGGTTCCCGCTGGCGCGTCGTCGCGCCGATTCCCCGCAGTGGCATACGCGCCTCAGGCGCGCGGCAGACTGCTTCTGACCTGTTCAATACCGGCGACCAGGGACGGCAGGTCCCAGGGCTTTGCCAACAGGGCCACGCTGGCATCGGCCTCAAGATCTTCGGCGAGCGCATCCAGCGTGAAACCGGAGACGAGCAGCACCGGCGTCTGGTTGCCGTTTTGGCGCAAGTCGCGGACGAGGTCGAACCCGGTGCCACCGGGCATTATGACATCCGAGATGATGACCTGCACGCCAGCATCGCTCTCGAGGTGCGACTTCGCCGCGGCAATGCCACTCACGCTGACCACGTGATGGCCGAGTCGCTGCAACGCGCGTTCGGTAACGCGTCGCACCTGTGGATCATCGTCAACGACCAGCAGTCGATACGGTCCGTCGTGGGGGGCGGCCTGTGGGGCGCGTGGTGTCGACGTGTGGCGTGAGGTTTCGCGCGTGGCGGTCCTGATTCCCGCGGGCGTCCTGGGAAACCACAACGCGGCGGTCGTCCCTTCTCCCTACGCACTCTCGATCACCAAGCGGCCCCCATGGTCCTCGATGGTCCGCTGCACAATCGCCAGCCCCAGGCCGGTGCCTTGGTGGGCCGCCTTGGTGGTATAGAACGGTTCGGTGGCGTGCCCGAGCACCTCCGGCGACATCCCGGGGCCATTGTCGCGTACCTCGATGACGATCCATGGTCCGTCCGCGAGTGATCGTTCCTGCACTGCTATCGCGAGCCGGCCATGATCATCCATGGCATCGCGTGCATTGAGCACCAAGTTGAGTAGTGCCTGTTGGACGGCGTCGCGGTCGAGGTGCAACACGGTTGCCGGGATATGGGTCGGCAGCTCCAGCGGCACACTCGCCGGGAGCACGCGACGCAACATCGCTTCGGTTTCGCGCAGGAGCGGCGCCAACGGTTGCGGCACCAGCACCACCTGTTCGTGTCGACTGATGAAGAGCAGCCGTCGCGTCAGTCGAGCGCCGCGCAGCGCGGCGTCATCAATCGCGGCCAGTGCGGTATTCACCGCGGTCCCGCCAAGCGCGTCTACATTGGCCCGTACGATCGTCAGCAGATTGTTGAAGTCGTGGGCGAGCCCACTGGCCAGTCGCCCGATGAGATCCAGTTGCCGGACTTGCTGCAGCTGTTCCTGTTGCTTCGCGGCATGGGCATGGGCGGCATCGAGCGCGAGGGCCAGGCTGAGCAGGATGTGAATCACCATCGGAGCAACCACCGCCGGGACAATCACGGCGGGAATGAAGTACGCCCGCGCATCCTCCGGTTGCGCCTTGAACAGCACGAAGAAAACGGCCACCAGCGCCACCGACGCCCCGACGCTGAAGGCCGTGAGGTAGAGCATGGTGCGGAGGCGTCCAAGTCGGACAAGGCGCGCGTGCCAGAACATTCGAGGCGATGGACGCTGGTGACAGGAGGCCCTATTGCGTCACCATACGGGAGACTTGAGGCGAGCGCAAGAACAACGCAGAACAATCATTGCCGCGCACGCCTTTCCGACACTGAAATTTCTTTCATGGTACACCGCCGCATCACGTACGCGCGCTTGCCGACGAAGCGCTATAGCACCGCTTTCGGTACAACGCGGCGGAACCAGACCGCCAATCGTTTGCCGAACCGAACGTTTCCGTCGGGATTGAAGGTGGCGGTGCTGCGCCACGCGTTCTCCGGGCGCATGTCTTCTTCCATGGCGCGCGTCAGATCGCCGGCGATTCGTGCCTCTCGAATGATGGCGAGACACTCGGTGTTGAGATTGGCGCTGCGCGGATCGAGGTTGAACGTGCCGATGACGGCGATGTGATTGTCTACCACCATCGACTTGGCGTGCAGTCCGAACACGGGGGCGTAGTCGAGCGTCGTCTGCAAGGCCCCTGTCATGACGCGCCGCCGCACGGCAGCATCGGGCTTGAACTCGTAGAGTTCGACACCGAGCGCCAACAGCGCGGCCCGCTCGCGCTGGTAGCCGCTGAACGCGTCAAGATTATCGGTGGAGGCCAGGCTGTTGGTAAGGATACGCACCCGCACTCCACGCGCGACGGCGTCGCGAAACAGCGCCTGACTGAGCGCCGTGGTCACGAGATACGGCGACTGAATGGTGATCGATGTCTTCGCGTTGCGCACCAGTTGCATGAGCGCGTCGGTGCTCAGTCCACCACCACCGAGGCCATCGGCGCCAGCGTTCTTGCCGGGAAGATCGGTGACGAACTCCACGCTGTCCGTCCACACGAGGGCGCCGGATTGCTGCATCCGGTCGAAGGTGGCAGGAACCCGTGCGATGCGCTCGCGCACCTGCGGCCAGAAGTTGCGAGGGTCGCAGGCATAGTCATGCAGATACCGGTAGGCTGCGGCCGTATCTGCAGGGGATACGGTGGCCCGCACGAGTGACGCCACCGGCACACTGAGCGGATCATTCCAGAACTGCGTGAACGAGCGCTGGACCGTGCGCGCCACCGTTCCGAGCAGCAACACGTCGCGATCGCGGAAGTTGTAAGCGTGATCGTAGTCGAAATACTCGTCGGCAATGTTGCGGCCACCGGTAATCACGACCTGCGAATCGACGATGAACGTCTTGTTGTGCATCCGCTGATTGAAGCCGCGGAAGTCGGTGGTCAGGTTGAACAGTTTCGTGGAGAGCGTCTTCCCGATGTTGGTCGTCGGGTTGTAGAGGCGAATCTCCAGATTGGGATGCGCGTCGAGCGCCAACAGTGTCTCGCCATCGGCTTCGAGCATGAAGTCATCGACCAACACGCGCACGCGCACGCCCCGATCGGCGGCTCGCAGCAGATAGTCGGCCGCGATGAGTCCGACGTTGTCCGCGGTGAAAATGAAGTACTGAATATCGATCGTGCGTTCGGCGGTCTCCGTCAGCCAAGCCCGCGCGATCATGGAGACATCGCCCTCTTCGAGCGTGAAGACGCCGGTGTTCGCGCGCAGGCGTTCGGCCACGGGTGCCAGGTGCTGCGAGAGCGGTACCGCGGGCTGCTGTCGCGAGGCACAGAATGCGGCGTCGGCGACCACGCGTCGAGTCTCCCGCACCGGTGCGTCGCCTCGGGTCATCCAGACAACCGGCAGCGCCAACAGGGCGACGGTGGTCAAGGCCACGGCAACAGTTCGACGGCGCACACGCATCATGAAAGCAGAGAACGAAGGAAACGCCGCGCGCTGCCCACGTGGCAGCACCGGACGGGCTCGCTCTAGAACAGACGGTTGGCGCCCACGCGAAGAAACGGCACGTTTCCCGGCGCGAGGTCCGCGACGCTGCGGCCGTTACGGGCGTACTCCAACCGGCGCAGGACGGACATGCCCGCATCGCCGGTGAGCTGCCATTTGCCGCCGCGCGGTGCCCACCGGAGCTGAGGCCCCACCGTAGCGTTCGCCAGCCAGAGATCGGTGCCGCCCGCCACCTGCTGGGCTGCCGAAAGACCGTACTGGGCGCCGACCAGCGAGGCGTTGAGGCCCACGTCGAGTCCCTTGCGCGGCATCCACCAGAGGTCGCCGCGGGCCGGCAGCAGGGCGTCTATCAGGAGGCGCCGCTTGGGCCGCGATACGACGTGCACGACCGGAATGGGGAGCAGCTTGCCGAAGCTCGACGCGTACGAGAGCCCGAGGCCCACGGTGGTCCGCGGCGAGACGATGCGGTCTACGAAGGCGGCGCCTTCCACCCGGACGGCGTCGCCGTAGAGTCCCGGGCGGAGCACGCTCACCAGCGTGTGTTTGCTGCCGAAGCTCCGCAGGAGCATGAGATCGGCGGCGGCGACGTGCAGGGTCGTTACCTCATTTTGCGAGGCGTTCGGGCGGGGCAATGTTGCGTTGATGGCCCTCCACTGTCCCCCGACCACCGCTATTGTGTTTCCTTGCTGGCGCACAAATCTCTGGCCCAGTGAGATCTGCAGCGATTCCTGCCAGAAGTCACCTGCCGCGGGCGTGCCGGCTGGACGCGTCACCGGAGTGCTGCCGACGCGCTCGAGGCGCACGGTGAACCGCTCGCGCTGCGCGGCGGCCGGTGTGGCCCATGCCGCCAACCATACCAGGGCGGCCGCCAACGGGGCGGTGGTCGGGAGCGCGGGCAAGCGCGGGCAGGAGAACGGCAGCGGAGACAGTCGAGTCATGGCGGGACGTAGGAGGGAGCTCAAGTTATAATGCAGATCAAATCACTCGGCAAACGTCCCCGCCCACCTTGGTCACGGATCAGCACTGCGTATGCGCCGTTCTCTCCTCCTGCTCGTCACGCTTGGCTTTGCGACGCCGGCCATGGCCCAGTCCGCCTCGATTGCCCGCGTCGACACGCTGGTGGCGTCGGGGCAGGTCCCGGCGGCTATCGCGCAGATCGACCAGGCCCTCGCCGCGGCGCCCCGCGATTTCGAGGTGCTCTGGCGCGCCTCGCGGGTGCGCCTGCTACAGGGCGACGCGCAGCCCGAGAAGAGCAAAGCGCAGGACAAGCTCTATCGGGAGGCACTCTCGCTCGCCGAACGCGCGATCAAGGCCAACCCCGCCGCGCCGGACGGCTACGTGCGCCGCGCTGCGGCCAACGGCAAGGTCGCGCTCTTTGCCGGCGTGCTCGATGCGGCCGACTACGTGATCCAAACCCGAGACGACACTGAGAAGGTCATCGCCATGCGTGGCGTGCCGTCCATGACGCTCGCCAGTGCGCACTACATTCTGGGCCGCACGCATCTCAAACTCACCGATACGCCCCGGCCGCTGCGCATGCCACTGGGCTTGGGCTTCGGCAACACCGCCGACGCCCTCACCCATCTCGCGCGTGCCACGACGCTGCGCCCGGGCTTCGTGATGTTTCAGCTCGAGTACGCGCGCGCGCTCATCGCCAACGAGCGTGCCGCCGACGCGCGCGCCGTGTTGCAGCAGCTCGGCGCGCTCAGCAATCAGGAGCCGGGTGACGAGCAGCGGAAGCAGGAAGGCGCCGAGCTGCTGAAGACGCTCCGGTGACGTTGCAACGGCGCCGTTCACCGCGCGCCGGGCGCCCTCGCGCGGTGTGCCGCGCCGCAGCAAGGAAGGTGTTTGCGGAATGACCGATACAGCCGCCTTCAGTTTTCACGGAGCACGATCCGGCGCGCTTACCGCCGGACTGGCGCTCGCTATCGTGGTCGAAACGATAGCGCTGCACGCATTTCTGCAAGCGCGACATCCGGTGTGGGCGTGGTCAATGACCGTGCTCAGTGCGATCACACTGATCTATCTCGCCGTCGAGTTTCGCGCGTGGGGGACGGCGCGACTTCTTGTTACGCCATCGGCGATTCACCTGCGCGTACCGGGGCGTGCTACCGCCACGGTAGCGCGGAGTAACGTGCGTAACGCCATACGGTCAACGTGGCGCGACGTGCCCGAGCGCGACACGCCGAAGTACCTCAACCTCATGGCGCCGACTGAACCGAACGTCCTGCTCGAACTGCACACGGAGGTCTCCGTGCAGCTGCGCGGCGGAATACTCTATCGTTCGATGACGCGTCTGGGGTTGCATGTCGATGAACCAGCGCAGTTTCTCGCGGCGCTCGGGGCGAATACGCCGCCAACTGCGCTGCCGGACAACGTGGACTAGCTGTTCGCCTCTAGGGAATGCTTGCCCGCTCCATCTACAGGACACGCGGTGTGGCGCGCTGCCATCGCCGTTCGCCATAATAAGAATCAGTCGCACCGAAGGGATTGATGGTGCTTCCTTCGGGTACACGATAGCTTGAGTGTTTCCGCGCTTACACGCCGGCACTTCGAATAGCCACATGACCCCTGATCTTACCGCGCTCCTCGATGCGCTGGCCGGCCGATACGCGATAGAGCGCGAGCTGGGACAGGGGGGTATGGCGACGGTCTATCTGGCCCGCGATCTGCGCCATGCCCGATCCGTGGCGATCAAGGTGCTGCAGCCGGAGCTCGCGGCGGCTCTCGGTGGAGAGCGGTTCCTGCGCGAAGTGGCGGTAACCGCTCGCTTGTCGCACCCGCACATTCTCCCGCTGCTCGATTCCGGGGAGGCAGCTGGCACCCTTTTCTACGTGATGCCGTACGTCGCTGGCGAGACGCTGCGCCACCGACTCGAGCGCGAGAAACAGCTACCCATTGCCGATGCCCTCGCGATTGCGCGCGAGGTCGCCGACGCACTCGACTACGCACACCGGCAGCAGGTTGTACATCGCGACATCAAGCCTGAGAACATCCTCCTGGAGGATGGGCATGCGGTCGTAGCGGACTTCGGGATCGCGCGTGTGCTGGATACATCGAGTGTGCAAGCGCTGACCGGTACCGGACTGGCCATCGGAACACCCGCGTACATGAGTCCCGAGCAGGCAACCGGAATGACGGATGTCGACGGTCGCAGCGACATTTACGCGCTTGGATGTTTGCTGCACGAGATGCTGGCGGGACAACCGCCCTTTACGGGTCCGGTTGCCCAAAGTGTCATCCGGCAGCATGTCACCGCCGATCCACCCACGCTCACTGATATGCGTGGTGCAGTCCCGCCGGCGATCAGCGCCGTCGTGCGTCGCGCGCTCGGAAAAAGTCCTGCGGATCGCCAACAAACGGCCAGTGCATTCGCCGCAGAACTCGTCCAAGCAGCGCAGGCGCCGCTGCATTCGGAGGTGCGCTCACAGGAGCAGCCGATCGCTCGCACGTCACGTCGCCCGGGTAAGGGTGCGCTCGTCGCCGCCGGGGTGATGCTCGTGCTCCTTATCGGCGCCGTCGCGATGCGCTATGGCATGAGGCCCGGCAGTCCCGATGCCGGGGCACGACTCACTCGGCTTGTCGTATTGCCCTTCGAGAATATTGGGCGGGCGGAGGATGCATACTTTGCCGACGGTGTGACCGAAGAAATTGCCAGTCGGCTCGGCCAGGCACCGGGCGTGTCCGTGATTGGCCGCGTCACCGCGTCGCAATACAACGGCACTAATGCGGCCCTGTCTACCATCGGTCGCGAGCTCGATGTGCAGTATGCACTCACTGGGACGGTGCGCTGGAGCGACGAGCCCGCGGGTCGGCGCGTGCGGATCATTCCTCGATTGATGCGTGTCTCGGATCAGTCGCAGTTATGGACCGATCGTTTCGAGTCGGCATTCACCGAGGTATTCGCTACGCAGGGGCGAATAGCCAGTGAGGTGGTGAGTGCACTCGGCATAACGCTCGGCAGTATCGATGCGGTGCGCGACAGTACGCCCCCAACGCGCAACATTGGTGCATATGAAGAGTACGTGCGCGGCAGCGCGTTGCTGGCGCAGTGCACCGTAGTACCGTGCCAGCGCGCCGTCGAGGCCGCGGCACGCTTCGAGAGCGCCGTCCGGCTTGATTCCACGTTCGCCGCCGCGTGGGCCGGACTGGCCACCGCGTGGCCGACGGCGGGTGGTGCGGCTCTACCCGCTAATCTTGCGCGCGCCAAAATCGCCAGTGAGAAAGCGCTGTTGCTTGCCCCGCAACTTGCTGAGGCGCATGCCGCCGCTGCTCGCGTGATCGCCGCTTCCCGGCAAGACAACGCAAAGGCGGAGGCCGAGTACCTACGTGCGCTCGCGTTACAACCCTCGCAGCCCAGTGCGTTACGCGGCCTGGCCATTCTGTATCGGTATCAAGGGAAACTCGATGAAGCGGCCGAACAGCTGTTGCGCGCGGCGGTCCTCGATCCGCGCGACCTCTCGGCGCAGTACGATCTCGGGGTGACGTATCAGCGTCTCCGGCGCTATGAAGAGGCCGAACGATTTCTCGAGCGCGCCATCGCCCTTAACCCTTCGGATGCGAATCCGTTGGTTCGGCTCGCAATCCTCAAGCTCATGCGCGCGGGAGACGTCGCCGGTGCGCGCCAGGTATTGGCTAGGACGTCTGATCCATTTTACGCGCTGATTAGCATGACATCGTTTGTCCTAAGCGCGGAAATGAGAGTCGTGCTTTGTGATGCGTGTGCGGGAGCAGCCGCGAGTCGCCTGCGTGCCTTGGGGCCGGTGCCGCGCGATTCTGTCGCCGATCCCTCCGCTTGGTTGTGGCGCGGTCGCGTGGCGCAGCTGGCGGGTCAGCCGGTGGTCGCGCGAGCAGCATTCGACTCGGCGCTGCAACGTATGAAGCGCCAGGTGGACTCGGTCCCGGGCGCCCGCAGCGACTTCAGCGTACAGCGATCTCTCACGGAGGTCGCCGCGCTCGCTGGTCGGCGCGACGTCGCGCTGACGGCCGCGCGCGAAACGGTCCGACTCCTCCAGGAAACCCCAAACGGGACGTGGGGGCCTGACGCCATGAACATTGCGGCAGAAGTCTTTGCGAAGTTCGGCGATGATTCTGCGGCCCTCGAGAATCTTGACCGCGCACTCACCCTTCCGTCGCACGTGACGGTAGCGCTGGTTCGTCTTAACCCGGTTTGGGCGCGATTCAAGGGTGTCCCGGCGTTTGAGCAGATGTTGGCGCGGCACTAGCGATCACTCCAATCAGGAACCACGCATGTACCGAGTGCTGCTGGCCTTCGTGATGTCGCTTACGCTGTCTACCGCTGTTCGTGCACAAAGCCCGAATGGCGACCTGGCGCGCCTCCTCGCGGCAGACTTGGCGAAGTACCCCGCCAAAGCCGGCGTGTACGTCAAGAACTTGCGCACCGGCGAGGAAGCAATGGTCAACGCCGACCAAGGCTTCAGCAGCGCAAGCGTTATCAAGATCCCCATTATGATTCGCGCGTTTCAGCTGGCCGATCAGCACAAGCTGAATCTCGACGAGCGCGTGGAGATCACCCGCGCGACGCTGCGCGATGGGACGGGCGTGTATCAGTACCTCGACATGGGGCTCAAGCCGACGGTGCGCGATCTGATCACGCAGATGATCATCACCAGCGACAACACCGCCACCGACCTCATGACGACGCTGGTTGGTGGCGTCGACAGTCTCAACACCTGGCTGGCGGTATCCGGATACACACAAACCCGTATGGTGTCGCGCGGATACGAGTATCGCCGCAAGCTGTTGGCCGTGCTCAATCCGGAGTTTGCCAGCCTCACGGCGGAAGAAACTACCGCGCTGCAGTACGCCGCGACGGACAATCCGTTGTTCGATTTGTATGCGCCGCTCTTTAGCGGTGAACGGGCCAAATGGGTGGCGCTCGTTCGCGATCCGGCGCAGCGCGCGAAATTGGCCGACGCCCGCAGTCGCCTGACCGTACGCGACCGCTCCTACTGGCTCGGCAATATGACTCCCCGAGAGACGGCGCGACTGCTCGAAGGCATCGAGCAGGGAACGCTCGCATCGGCATCGGCGTCGGCGACCATGCGAACCATGCTGCGTCGTCAGCAGCTTGGTGTGCGTCGCATTCCGCACTATCTCGATGTGCCGGTGGCGCACAAGACCGGTGATGGCCCGACGATCGCGAATGACGTGGGGATGGTGTACGCCCGTTCTGGAACGGTGCTCATCGCGTTCTTCACCAACGACATCACGGGACAATACGGTGAGGCCGAGGACATGATCGGGCGCACGTCGCGCAAGATCATCGACTATTTCGACCGCGTGAGCGCTGCCCGTTAGTAAACGCGACCACACCACAAGGAAGCGCCACTCGACGCACTGACGTTGACCTTCAGGTCGTGTGCGTCATCGGCAGCGCGGAGCTGCCGCCCGGCAGGCGCATGACAATCGTCGTCCCGACCCCTACCGTACTCGTGGCGCTGATCGTACCGCCCATCCCCTCGACCATGCGCTTCGAGAGCGCGAGGCCGAGCCCCATGCCGCCCGTCGCGCG
>CANGXD010000072.1 GCA_947457545.1 Gemmatimonadaceae bacterium | reverse complement strand
TGCGCTGGCAGTGGTGCGGCGGGGGCAAGCAACGTGGCCACCAAGGCGGCGCGGGCAGTGGGTGTGGTCATGACGGGCAGCTCCGATCAGCAGGGTAGAGGAGTGGTTCCTGCTGTTGGACTTGCCGTGCGCGGGGAGTGTGACCGGCGCGCCGATGTACCGCGCGCGCTGGGCTTGCGTGTGGTAGGCGGATGAAGGATGAAACGCTGCCACCGTTTGTGCCGTACCAACTGAGGCAGCGGTTGCCGGATGCGCTGGTGCACTGCGTTGGTGAGACGCCGTGAACCGTTCGGCTTCGAACGGACACCGTTCACCGTGAGTTACGGCCGCTCGCCGACCGCGTATGCCGCTCACGCGGCACATGATAGTGTCAACAGCACCTGGCGCGGCAAGATACCAAGACCCAGTGGCCGCCTTGCCGGGCCACACCCGCTCCCCACCGCTCGACGAAGAGAGGATCGCCGCGATGACGCGACGCACACATTCCCATCTCGCGAGGCTGGCGATTCTCGCCGCCATGCTCGCGCTGCCACAACGCCCGGTGCGAGGGCAATTGTCACCGGCCTTGGGCGCCGAGCAGGGGGCGCCCACCGTGCGCTGGCGCGTGGTGGAGGGGAAGAGTGCACGGGTCATCACTCCTGAGGCGTTGCTCCCGGAGGCACGCCGGGTGGCGGCGATCATCGATCGCGTCGCGGCGCGGGACACCTTGAGTCTTCGCGCCAAAGCCCCACGCATTGACGTGGTGCTACGCCACCAGCTGGCGGAGTCGAACGGCTTCGTGGCCTTGGCTCCACGGCGTTCCGAGTTCTTCCTGCAACCGCCGCAGCAGGAGGGCTTGTTGGGAAGTGGAGATTGGCTCACGCTGCTGGCGGTACATGAATACCGGCATGTCAAGCAGCTCTCCGCGGCACGGTCTGGATTTACCGGAGCCCTGTCGGCCGTGCTCGGCGAACCGGCATGGTCGTTCTTCACATTCTGGTCGGTGCCCACGTGGTATCTGGAGGGGGACGCCACAATCACCGAAACTGCGCTCACCGCGTCGGGCCGTGGTCGACTGCCGCTGTTCGATGCTGATTTCCGCGCGCAGCTGCTGGAGCTGCCGGTGCCGTCGTACAACACGGTGATGAGTGGTTCTCTCGCGCAGGCGTGGCCCTCGCAATATCAGCATGGCTATCACCTGATCAACGCTGGCCGGCAACGATTCGGTCTGGACGTGTGGGACAAGGCCCTCCGTGCGTCGACGCGACGCTCCTTCATGCCACTGTCGCTGACACTCGGGTTGCGCCGCGTGGCGGGGATCAGCGCCAATACGCTGCATCAGCAGGCGCTCCGCGCCCTGCAAGACAGTGTCCGGGCGCTCGCCGCCGCCACCACCCCCACGCCGGCGACTCCGGTATCCGGCATCCCCGAGAGCTGGACACAGGACGACACGCCCCAGTGGGAAACAGGCAGCTCGCTCGTGTCCGTGCGCCACGGGTTGGCGGACCGGCCGCAACTGGTGCGCCATCAGGAAGGGCGTGTCACCCGACTGCGCCTCATCGGTCCCAACACGGGTGCGCCCTTGTCGGTGGGCGGTGGGAGCGCGGCGTGGATCGAAAGCCGTCCCGACCCGCGCTACGCGCTGCGCAGCTACAACGTGATCATGCTGCACGATCTGGCCACGGGTGCGGCCACGCAGCTTGGCGATACCACGCGATACGCATCCGTCGCGATCGCTCCCGATGGCAGCCAGCTCGCCACGGTCGAACAGCACCCCGACAGCGGGATGGCGCTGGTGATCCTTGGACGCGGGGGCGACATCCGGCGCCGCGAGCGGGTGCCGGCAGGAGACCAACTCATCGCTCCGCGATTCACCCGTGATGGTCGCTCGCTGCTGCTGGTGCGTAATCGACGAGGAGAAGGGCGACGCGTGGAGCGGTGCGCCGTCGAGAGCGGCGCGTGTCAGCCACTATCGCCGTGGGCTACGAACGGACTTGGGGCCCCGTCGGGCAACGACACGCTCGTGGTCGCGTTTCTTCCGGTGAATGGTCGGGATCAAATTGTCGCGTGGCGCGCTGCCACCAACCGGTGGTATCAGGTCACGGAGCGGCCGGTGGGGGCCATCGATCCGGTCCTCTCTCCCGATGGTCAGCAACTCGCGTTCACCGACCATACCGCCAGCGGCCGTCGCGTGGTCACCATGGCCGTCGATCCGGGCAACTGGCGCGAGATTTCGGTCACGCCTCCGGACCTCCCTCGCGTGGCGTCCCTCGCCCGCCAGGAAGGAGGCAGCCTTCGCCCGGACACCATCGGTCCCGATCTGTCGCTCAAGGAGCGCGCCTACTCGCGTTTCGCCGGATGGTGGAATCCCGTTGGTGTGTCACTGGAGCTGCCGCCGTTAGGCCCCGATCTCGCCGCGACGCTGCAGTCCCGCAATGTGCTGGGCACGCTGGGAGTCGACGCGGGTGGGCGGTACAACACGCAGGAGCAGGCGTACGGCGCGCAACTCGGTGTCACGTATGCCGCGCGCCTTCCCATTCTGCGGACGTGGGCGGATCAGCGTACGCGCCGCGACGACTATCCGCAGGCGGTTACCTCCACTGGCCCTCAGGAAGGAGGCGAGTGGAGCTGGCAGGAACGGTCCATCGGCGCGGGCTTCAACATTCCACTCGACTTTACGCGCTCCGCGTATTCGACACGGCTGAACATCGGAGCGCACATCGAGGAGCGGCGCGTCAGCGAGAGTACGCTGCCTTCATGGTTCGGCCCTGACGCCGGGAGTGTTCGCCCAATCACCGTCGAAGTGCGTGCGCAGCGCACGATGCAGTGGATCCGCGATATCATCCCCGAGCGCGGACAAGCCTTCGAGGTCGTTGCGCGGCAGACCCCATTCGGCGGAACCTTCGAGGGCACGCAATGGTATGGCCGCGCGATGCAGTTCATTCCCGGCCTGTCGGCCAACCACGGCCTACGCTTCGACGCCGGCATCGACTGGCAATCACTTCGCGAACGCGCCGACGCGCAGCGTCCATACCGCTTTGCCACCGCCCTGCCATTCGCGCGCGGATACGACGCCGTTCCGGCGCCCCGTCTGACGCGACTCAGCGCGGAGTATGTCGCGCCGCTCTGGTACCCGGATTGGACGCTGCTGGGCGTGGTGCAGGTGCGGCGACTACGGACTACGCTGTTCGCCGATGCGATGACTGCCAGCACACGCACATTCCCGGGTGGCGTACCCACGAACGTCCAGCAGTCGTTTCGCTCCGCGGGCGCCGAGCTCTGGATGGATGCGACGTGGGCGCACCCAGTCCTGGCCTTGCCGGTCGGGATCCGGTGGAGCTGGCGGTTCGACGGCGCGGATCGCGGTGGGCGTGTCGGCGTGGCGGTCGGGCAGTCATTCTGACAGCCTCGGCGAAAAATGCTGAAACGTAGCGACCAACTCCGATACCATTCACTGCGGCGAATCGAGCGTTCGCCGTGGCACTCGCAGCAGCTCCGATGACATCCGGCTACCTCGACACTTCGCCGCCGCAGGCGCACATGCTCCGTGATCCTCGCAGGATGCTGTCCGCGCGATTGGGCGCGCACACAGGCGTCGGAATGTCTCGCCGGTTCTGGCGGTGGCAAGCGGCCATGTGGGGCGTTACCGCGATCATCGGGATCGCGCTGCACGGACGTGATTCGGTCGGCGAAATCGTGTTTCATGTGCTCTTTCCCGCCACGGGGTTGGCATTCACCAGCTGGATGGCCGTCTCGCTACGACAGCGTGCGCTGATTCCCGGGCCATCGCGTGCGTTGCTCTCGTGGTCGGCAAAGCACGTCATGATCTCAGCCGTGATCGGCGGTGCGATCAACCTGCTGTTGCACCGCTACGTCCTGTCGGAGCCGGTCCTGGTGTTTCCCAAAGTCATATGGGAGTACCTCCTCTCGGCGACAGGTTGGGCACTCGTGTTCGGCGTCTGGCTCTTCGCCTTCTGCATACGAGACGTGTTTCGCGCGACGGCCCGTGCCATTGAAGCGCAGCAGCGCATGCAGGAGAGCATGCGCGAGGCCGAGGCCCGGGCATTACGCGCGCAACTCGATCCGCACTTTCTGTTCAACGCCATCAACGGGGCGAGATCACTGATTGGCTCCGATCCTGATGGCGCCCGCGATATGCTCTCCAGGTACGCTGACGTCCTGCGGTACGCGACGACTCGCGGCCGCGGACTCAGCGCAATCCTCGCCGATGAATTGAATGCCGTGGAAAGCTATCTCGAAGTGGAGCGACACCGTTTCAGTAACCGGATGACGGTGCAAGTCGACGTGCCTGTTGAGCATCGGGGGATCACACTCCCACCGATGTTGCTCCAGACGCTGGCAGAGAACGCCGTCCGGCATGGGGTGTCGCGACTTCGGCAGGGTGGTGCCGTGTCGATCTCGTCGGAGCAGCAGGGAGGCCATGTCTTGCTGCGCGTCGAGAATCCGGCGCCGCTATCCACGGGCCACGATGCGGTCGCATCCCTGGGTATCGGTCTGAGCAACTCCCGGGAACGGTTAGCGCTGTTGCATGGCGACGCGGCCTCACTGCACATCGAGCGTGCCCCCGACCCTGACGCGATGGCCGAACTTTGGACGGTAACCGTCGCGCTTCCGCTGGAACACAGCACACGGAGCCTGTCGGATGGCTGAACGGAAAGTGCGCGCGTTACTGGTAGACGATGAGCCGCTGGCCAATGCGGAGCTACAGCGCCTGCTGGGAGCACACCACGACGTCCTGGAGATCGTGGGGGTGTGCGAAGATGCCACCGCAGCGCGCGAAGCCATCGATCGCCTGTTGCCCGATGTCATCTTCCTCGACATTGCGCTTCCCGACGAAAGCGGTATAGCGCTCATGGCCTCGCTCGATCCTGCTCCGGCCGTCGTCTTCGTCACCGCGTTCAACGAACACGCTGTCCAGGCCTTCGAACTTTCTGCCGAGGACTATCTGCTCAAACCGGTCAATGCGCTTCGGCTGGAACAGGCAGTCGCACGACTCCTCGCCAGCGGCGATCGCAGCACGCCGGAACCGCGCGATCTGCGCCGTCCATTGCGGTTGCATGAACGGATTTTCTTGCACGACGCCAATGCGCGGTTGTGGCTGATCGCCGTGGGTGAAATCAAGCTGCTCGAAGTGGCCGGTGAGGGGACACGCGTTGTGTTCGGGCGCGGTACTGCGAATTCGCCCCGGTCGTTGCGCGCCATCGAGCAGCGTCTGCCGGAACATGCGTTCATTCGCGCCAACCGTACGCAGATCATCGCCCTTTCGTATGTGCGCGAGGTGCATCCGTGGTTTGCCGGGCGCCTCAAGGTCACAATCGACGGGGGGATCGAGGTCTTCGTGTCGCGACGCCAGGCACGTGCATTTACCAACGAACTGAGCTTGTAATCCAGCTCGTCACGCGCCGTTCGCTCGCACGGCATACATCACCATACGCCACACCTTGCGTCTCATGCATTCTCCAAGCGGCTCTCGACTGATACAGTCTGTGCGTGGCATGCTCGTCGCGCTTTCTCTGTCCGCGTCCTCCCGCGTGGCGGCACAAGTCCCCACCCGTCCCGCGCTCCCGTGGCGCACGATCGAAACGCAGTGGTTCCGATTTCACACGCCCGCCGAGTACGAGGGGTGGACGCGCGATGTGGCGCAACGCATGGATAGCGTGCGCGAACGGGTACGCCTCGTCGTGGGGCACGCCCCCTCACGCAAGGTCGATATCGTCGTCGAAGATCCGGCGAACGCTACCAATGGGAGTGCGTGGCCGCTGCTGCGCGCGCCCACCATTGTGCTCTATCCGGTACCGCCAAACCCACGGTCGTTCATCGGCAATAATCGTACGTGGGGCGAAATTCTCACGGTGCACGAGTTTGCGCACATCGCGCATCTCACGCGCCCGTCGCGCAATACGCTGGCGCAGCTGAGGCAGCGCTTGCCGATTGGCGCCGGTCCTCTGGTGTTGTCTACGCCGCGGTGGCTTACCGAGGGGTACGCGACGTACGTGGAAGGAGTGCTCACCGGATCCGGCCGGCCACATGCGCCGCTCCGTGCGGCGGTGTTGCGCGAGTGGGCGCTCGCGGGCGCCCTGCCCACCTACGACGCAATGAGCGGCACGCAGGGATTTCTCGGCGGGACCTTCGCCTACTTGCAAGGGTCGGCGTTCGTCGACTGGCTCGCCGCTACCGAAGGTGATTCGTCGCTGACGGCGCTGTGGCGTCGACAGAGCGCGCGCACGGTGCGCTCGTTTGCCAGCGCCTTTGCCGGGGTGTACGGAGAGGAGCCTCCGCGTCTGTATCAGCGTTTCGTCGCGGATCAGATCGTGGAAGCCCGCGCGCAGACGGCAAAGCTCGAAGCGGCGGGTGTCGTGCGTGGAGAGCTCGTGCAGCGGTTGACTGCGGCCACGGGCGATCCGGCGGTGGCTCCCGATGGACAACAGCTTGCCGTGGTCGTGCGTTCGGAACTTGAACCGGCGCGGCTGGTGATCTGGCGAAACGGTGCCGCCGCCGTCGCGGACACCGTCGTCGACTCGGCGCGTGTGCGACAGGTACGCCGCATGCTCAAGCGCGACCCTGAAGACGTGGCACCGGTTCTGCGGGAGCCGTTGCCGCGGCGTGCGCTGTATACGCTCGATGCCATGGGCGCTCGCAGTCACGAAGATCCGCGCTGGTTCCGCGATGGCAAGCGACTGCTGGTGGTACGCCAGGAGCCGCGTGCTGATGGCACCCTGCGCCCGGAGTTGTTCGAGTGGACACCGGAGAAGCATCGTTTGCGTGCCGTCACGAAGGGGGCGAGTGTGCGTCGCGCCGATCCGTCGCCCGATGGGACACAGGCCGCCGCCATTCGCTGCGAAGGGGGACGGTGCGATCTCGTGCGCGTCACGTTGGCGTCGGGGGCCGTGCGCGAGATGGTGCCGTCGTCGCCGGCGCGGCAATGGGATCGGCCGCGCTGGTCGCCAGACGGCAAGGAGGTCGCGGCCGTGGTGCATCGCGACGCTCGCTGGCGTGTGGCCATCGTGAATGCGGAGACGGGCACGTTCCGCGAAGTGAGCCCCGACGACGGCGCCGAACGATACGACGTCACGTACACGCCAGACGGCCAGTCGCTGCTGTACGTCTCCGAACACGGGGGCATCCCCAACGTGGTTCGTCTGGATCTTGCGACGGGGATCGAGACGTCGCTCACCAGGGTGACAGGTGCCGCGTTTGCGCCGGAACCGGTCACCATCGACACGTCGGTGTACTTCCTGCACCTCACGCCAGAAGGGTTCGATCTCCGTCGGGTGGTACCGGCCCGCACGCCGGTCCGCGGCGCGGTGGTGGCCATCGAGAGCCCGGCCGCTGTTCGTGCCCAGCGAGCGGGTGACGCGGTCGCGGCATCGTTGGCACCGCGCGGGCCCACGGCGGTGGATTCGTTTCCGCGCGCGCCGCTGCGTGGCGACCGCGCGTACGGCCTCGGTCCGCGGAGCTATCGTCTGTTACCCGGATTCATCGGTGGTCCCGACGGCCGTATGCTCGGCGGCTACCTGACGAGTACCGATCCCGCCGCACGGTTCACGTGGCTGCTGCATGGCGTGTTGCCCGCGCAGCGCCAGTGGTACGGGGGGTCGTTGCGTGCGGCCTGGCGCGGCTGGCCGGTGACAGTCACGGGCGAGGCGTTCTCCACTGCGCAAGATCTTGGGCACGAAAGTACTGCCGCACCGGCGCGGGTGGTGTCGGGGCTGGATGGTCGACTGCAATGGTCGGGCGGCGCCGTCGTTGTGGAGCAGCGCCGTACGATTGCCGCGTCACACGTGGCACGTACGCTGCATATCCCCATGGCTCGCTTTGATGTGAGCACGCGGTGGCGTGCCGGTGCGGCCGGCGGTCGTATGCGGTTTGCGGGGGACTCGCTGTCGCTGACTGATGCGAGGCGCAACGAGGTGGGACAGCGCGTCATGGGCTTTGGGGAGTTTCAGGCCGGCCTACAGGCGCAGCGCGGCGCTCGCGTGGCAAGTCTGCGTCTCGATGCGCATGGCGCCGCTGGACGGACCCTCGAGCAGCGCTGGACGCGCGTGCGCGCGGGCATGACGGTCTCCTCGCTGCAGCAGGGTAGTGGAGTGCGACTCGATGGCGTGATTGGACGCACATCGACCGATGCGCCGCTCATCGAGCAGTTCGCGATGGGTGGACAGTCACTCTTCGTCTTCGACCCGGGGCTGATGTCGCAGCGCGTCGCGGTTGAGGCCTTGCCGTCCGGGACGGCTTTGGGTACCCACATGAGCGTCGTGCGCGCGTCGGTGCCCCTGCAGGGTGTCGAGGGATATTTCCTAGGCTGGCAGGCCGGCAACAGCTGGGGCGGACGTCTTTCGCGGGTGGCCGGGGTCGAGGCCCGCAGCACCACCGCCGTTGCGAGCATTCTGCGCATACCGGGATCCACGGCCGTGGCCGGTGTTGGTCGGCAGCTGGATGGCGCGCTCAAGGGCAAGACCACGTGGTACGTCTCGGTGCAGTTTGCGCCGTGATGTTTGCCGCAGGGAAACCGCACACGTCCCGCTCCCGTAGCTGTGTGCGGTATCTCCTGGTCGCACCGTCCTCACTTCGGCCAGTCATGAGCACGCGTTCCCGCATCATCAGAGTGTCTCTGCTCTGCGCACTCGTATTTCCGGACAGCGGGAGTGCGCAAACGCCTGCAGCCATCAATACCGCCCGAGTCGACAGTCTGCTCGATGCCGAACAGTGGGCCCAGGCGATTGCGGAGCTCGACAAGCAACTAGCGGCGGCGCCGTCGCCCGCGTTGTTCTCTTTACGCGCGCGAGCCCATCGTGAGCGTGGTGATCTCGCGAAATCCCGCAGCGACTATGACGCGGCGCTGAAGCTCGATGACAAGTTCGGCGGTGCCTACGCTGGGCGTGCAGCCACCCGTCTTCGCAGCGGCGACGCGGTGGGGGCGCTCGATGATGTCGCAAAGGCCCGCCGCGCCGGCCTTGCGGCTCCCGCGCTCCTGCTGCTCGAGGGAATGGCGAATGGTCAGCGCGACAACGAGTCGGCCGCGATGACCGCCTTCACGCGCTACGTGGAAGCCGCGCCCGACGATCCGATTGGCTGGTACTATCGTGGCTACACGCATGGCCGCGCCGGTCGTCATGTCGACGCCGTGAAAGATCTCACGCGGGCCATCGCGTTGAAGATGGGCGGCGCCGAAGTCTATCGCTATCGCGCCATCTCGAATCTTGCGCTGGAGCGTACGGCGGAAGCGTGTGCCGATGGCGCCGAAGCGGCAAAGCGGGGCGATGATGAGGCCGCACAGCTGATGCAGCAGTACTGCAAAGGAGCGAATTAATGATACGGTTGCCGGTGGTACTCGCACTCGGTTGGCTGACCCTGCATGATGGTGCATCAACGCGCGACCGTGCGTATGCCGACACAATCGTGTCGGTGCCCGGTGACACCGTGTGGACGAAGCTGTCGACCGTGGCGTATGCAGGGAAGCAAGACGATATCTCGTTCTCTTCGAGCACCCGCGGCTGGTATGTGAACGGGAGTGGCCGCATTTACCGCACCACCAACGCAGGCGAGACGTGGACCGAGCAGGTACACAAGCCAGGCACTTTCTTTCGTGCCATCGGCGCCGTGAACGACTCGCTCATCTTCGCCGGAAACACCGGGACCGATTACTTCCCGGGAGTAACCGACACACTGCCCCTGTATCGCTCGCGCGATGGCGGCGCGACGTGGCAACCGGTTACCGGCATCACCGGCCCTTCGGTGAAGGGCATTTGCGCGATCGACGTGCTGCAGTCACAGTTCGTCAACGCCGGCACGTTGTCGCGTCGCACGGTCATTCACGCCGGCGGGCGCGTGGGCGGGCCCGCGTATCTGCTGCGCTCGCTCGACGGCGGCGAAAGCTGGACGTCGCTCGATCTCTCGGCGCATACCGCGATGATTCTCGACGTGAAGTTCTTCAGCGAGAGCGAAGGGCTGATCATGGGCGCGACGAGTACGGACGTGGCGACCTCTCGTGCGCTGATCATCCGCACAACTGATGGCGGTCGCAGCTGGCAGCGTGTCTACGAGGGGCCGCGTCCCTTCGAGCTCACCTGGAAGGGATCGTTCCCCTCACGACTGGTGGGATACGTCACGGTGCAGAACTACAATCCAGACACGAGTCAGGCGCAGCGTGTGGTGGCCAAGACCACCGATGGCGGCAAGACGTGGCAGGAAATCCCCCTCGTGCGCAATCACGCGGTGCGGGAATTCGGCGTAGGGTTTGTCGACGACCGCACTGGCTGGGTGGGAGCCATTGCCGGTGGCTACGAAACGCGTGACGGCGGAGCGACGTGGCGCGCTGTCCCGATGGGTCGCGCGGTGAACAAGATTCGTCTGGTGCCCAATGGCAAGGCGGTCGATGCCTACGCCATTGGTGTCGATCTGTACAAGTTCACCTGGATGCCCTCGAGTACGCCATGAAGAAACTGTTCAACATGCTCGCCGCCAGCGCCTCCGCCATGGCCAGTGGTCCCGACGGCGACAAGTTCGAAGTCGCGGGGCTCCCCGTGCGCTGCGCACATTGCCGCGGAGAGCTCTTCGTCGAGGGGCGCGCGCAGCTGAATACAGCAGGAATGTCGTTTCTCAATCTCGACTGGGCCAACCGGTCGGCCGCAACGCTGGCGTGTGTCGCGTGCGGACGCATCGAGTGGTTTTTGGCAGATCCGGAAGAACGGGCCTGACCTGCGCGTCACAAGCGGTGTTCGTGGCGTCGCCTCGGCTCTGTCTGTAACTTGGCCGCATGTCCCAACATGAGGCGCTCACTGACACCATGCCGTGGCTTGCCGGTGCGGTGCTGCATGACAAGTACCGCATAGGCCGCCGCCTCGGTGAGGGTGGCATGGGCGCGGTGTACCTCGCCGACCATGTGGGCATCGGGCGTATGGTGGCGCTCAAGGTGGTGCACCCGGAGCTGCTGGCCGACGCCACGGCGGCCGAACGGTTCGTGCGCGAAGCGCGCGCCGCTGGTGGCATTCAGCATCGTCACGTGGTGAACGTGACGGACTTTGGTGTCGATCAGGTGGCCGGTCATGACGTGGCCTATCTGGTCATGGAGCAGTTGCATGGCGGTACGCTCGAGGATGTCCTCGAGGCGCGCAAACGACTGCCGCTGATGCAGGTGGTGGATATCGTCGAGCAGGTCGCCGCGGCTCTGGCGGCGGCACATGCGCGTGGTGTGGTGCATCGCGATCTCAAGCCAGCCAACATCTGGCTCACGCCCGACGCACGCAGTGGCTTTCATGTGACGCTGCTCGACTTCGGCATTGCCAAGTTGCGCGACGATACATTCGCACGACGGGAACCGGATGCCGTCGTGCCGGTCGAGAGCGAGGGCGCGACGAAACGCGCCACGTCGGGGACCGCAACACAGGTTGGTGAGTCGATCGGTACGCCCGCCTACATGTCGCCGGAACAGTGTGTCGGCGACGGCGTCGACCTTCGCAGCGATGTCTACAGTCTCGGTGTCGTGGTGTACCAGATGCTGGCGGGCACGCTGCCGTTTCGCGGGGATACTCGCGCGTTGCTGCGGCAGCACTTCGTGGCGGAGATTCCAGCACTTCCCGCAGAAATCGGCGTGAGCGCCGAAGTGGAAGCGGTGTTGCGACGGGCGCTGGCCAAGGAGCCGGAGACGCGCTTTCAGTCGGCACCGTCGTTTGCTGCGGCACTGCGCGCACACGCGTCGGGATTTGGGGAAAGCATGCGTCGCGCGTTGGGTGTCTTCGCCGAACGCATGCCGGAGTTATCGATGTTGGGTGTGTGCTTTGCGCTGCCCGGTGTGATGGCCGCAGCGGTTGGCGCGGCCGTCGTGCTGCTGCCGTGGTATGCGCAGCCGGTGCTTTGGATGATCGTGTTGCTGGTGCCCCTGCTGCTCGCCACGCCGCTCGCCATGGCGAGCATCGCGACGGTCTTTGGCGATTTGCGCGAGCGGCCGTTCGTCACGATTCGCTGGCGTGATGTCGCGCGCGCAGTGGTCGGACCGACTGGGGCGGCACTCGACGGTGTCGCGCTCTATATCGCCTGGCTGCGCACGGCGCTGACGCGCTACGTCGCCGTCGGTCGCACCACGAAGGGCAACGCCGTCAAGAACATGTTGGCGTATGTCGATCTGTATCGACATGGTGGCACCGCCACGCCACCGGAGCGACTGGCCGAGATGGAGCGCGTGCTTCCAACGCGCGTTCGCCACCATGGCCGTTGCGCAATTCGGAGCGCTCTTTCTGTTCCCTGCGGTCGCGGTCCTCGCGACGATGGGCCTGCTCTCGGTGTTGTCGTTCTCGCCCGCCCGCTTTGGTCCGCTGCTGGCCGCTGCGGGTGTACTCGCGTTCTCCGTTGCGCTGTTTCTGCAGGTGTTCATCGCGCTGGTCGATGTCATGCTGTATGACCTGGCATATGACATGACGGAGGCGTAGCGGCTTGTTGATCGATAGAGCTCTGTCCAGGAGAACGGTGCCGGTTTCCCCGCAAAGAACGCTCACGGCAGTTGTCACGACGTTGGCGTTCGCATCCGCACTGTCAGCGCAAGCACCGATGGTTGAGCCTGGCGCGTTTCTCGTGGGGAACTATCAGGGAACCATCGCCACGTCACCGACGCCGCGACGTATCATTGTGCGCGTGTTCGAGGGGCCGGACCATCGCATGGCCGCGTACCTGGTGCAGCTCGATCAGGGCGGGATGGACGACCGGCAGATTGCCGACACCGTGCAGTTGCTGAGCAGCGGACTGCGCGCGGTCTTCGGCGGGCGCACGCGCTACGAGGTACGCACGAACGCCGACGGCGTCACCATGACCGGCAGCTATGGCTCAGGCACCTCAACGCGCCCGTTTACGCTGAAACGCAACAGCAGCGACACCGAGTATCGCGCGACGAACGCGCCGACGGTCCGCTTTGTCACCGTCGCGAAAGGCGTTCAGATCGAAGTGCTCGACTGGGGCGGGACTGGTCGTCCACTCGTGCTGCTTCCCGGACTCGGCTCCAGTGCGCACGTGTTCAACACGTTTGCCCCCAAGCTCGCCCAACGCTATCGCGTGCTCGGGATTTCGCGCCGCGGCTATGGTGCCTCCAGCATCGCATCGACGGGATACCGCACCGACAGCCTGGCCAACGACGTCCTCGATGTACTCGATTCACTCAAACTGACCAAGCCGGTGGTGGCCGGCTGGTCGTTTGGTGGTGCGGAGATGAGCTCCATTGCCGCGCGCGCCCCCGAGCGCGTGTCGGGGCTGGTGTATCTCGACGCGGGATATGTGTACGCGTTTCAGGATACTCGGCGTGGCGATCTGTTCGTGAGTGCTGCCGAGGTGCGACGTCAACTGGAGACTATCAGTCTGGCGTCCAGTGCAACGCCCGCTGAACAGATCGCGGTGCTTCGCGGGTTGCGTGAGCGCACACTGCCGGATCTGCAACGCGATGTGCCCATCTCGCTTGCCGCCTTGATAGCGTCGTCGCCAACGCCGCCACCGTCCCGAGCATGGGAAGCAGTTCCGACGTACATCTTCAACGGCATGCAGAAGCACACGCGCATCCCGGTGCCGGTGCTGGCGATTTACGCGTATCCGCACCTCATTCCACCAACGGTGGATTCCCTCACGCGTGCCGGCATGCTGGACGCCGACAGAACCACCGAAGTGCAGGCGCGCGCCTTCGGGCGCGACGTACCGACGGCCAGAGTGGTGCTCATCCCCAACGCGAATCATGCGGTGTTCCAGTCGCACGAGGCGGAGGTGCTTCGCGAGATGCACGCATTCATTGACGGGTTGCCCACGCCCAAACAGAACCGGTAGCATATTCGCCATACTCGGATGCCTCCCTCCCTCGGATGCCTCCGTGAGAGCCGTTCAAACCACGCCAGCTACGCGACGGCGGAGGAACAAGTTGCGCCTCCCACAGTGCGCGACCAACGTTCAGTAGTGCTCGTGACACTAGCCGTTCACCCGACAATCAGGAATTGACCAGATGACGTCACGCCATTGGCCTCTCGCCATCGGAATGCTGTTCGCCAGCGCCGCGAGCTCCGCGCAGGCACAGACCATTCCGCTCACGCGTCAGGCACCGCCCTCGTCTGCGCTGTTCATGCGCAGGTTGCCGCTCGAGCAGTACGCTGGTTCGCTCTCCGTGGCCACGCCGCCGGGGCAGTTGCGTCGCTCCATCCCCATCGACTCGCTGCCGCTCCGGGCAATGGCGGCCGCGGTACCAAATCAGGATACCGTGAGTTCCGTGCCCGCGGATGAGATCACCACGACGTGCAACATGCCCGTGTTCGTGCGCGACTCAGCGGCGGTGCCGCCCATGCCGGTTATGCGCAGCAATGCCCCGGCGAATGAGGCCGGACGTCTACGGGGCTGCCGCAATCTGCTCAGCGGCTCGCGCTGAGCAGTACGCGTCGAGCCGCTGACTGGGCGGCAGTCACTGCCCCGGCGAGATAGCCGGGCTCACTGCTGCTCGTTTCGCTCCCACCCAGTACAAGGCGTTCCGCCCATGCTCCTGTAACCCATGGTGCCGGGTCGGGCACTGGGTGTCCGCCCGGTACGCGGTCTTCGGTGGTGGCGGTGCAATCATCGGCCGCCCAGTCCTTGAGCAGCGTCGTGCGCGGGGTGCCGGCCTCGGCGCCAAACATGCGAACCAACTGCTCCATGCATGCCCCGGTGAGCGCGCCCTCGCCCATGGCCGCGCGCTGAGCGGCACCAACGCCGATAAAGCCAAAGAGCGCCGCCTGACCCGACGCCGTGGTGGCGTCGTGAATCTCCGGCATGGGCCCCACCATGCTTTGTGCGGTGCCGCTCAATCCCGCGTCACGCCAGAATGCTCGCTCGTAGAGCGCGAAGAACTTGGCGTGTGGCGCCATCCACGTGGGCGTGCTGCTCCACCGAATGCGCGCGGGTTCATCGATCGCCGGCGAGAACGTGACTGCGTGCGCCAGCAAGCGTGGCGGCAGTGCGGCCACAACGTGCGAAGCGCGCATGGTGACCGCGTCACCGTTGCATTCGACCTGCACGGCTATGCCGTCGGTCTCGAGTGACAGCTGCGTCACCTTGCTACTGAGCTGCACGCAATCGGTTGGCAGTGCTTCGGCGATAGCGTGTACGAGTGCTGCGGTTCCACCTGCTACGCGATAACTGTGCGCCTCCTGCGGATAGCCTTGAAATCGCTGCGGCCCCTCACGTGACATCCGCTCGAAGAGTACGTCGCCATCACTCGCCTGCGGAAATGCGTCGAGCCCCAGCTCCTGTACCAGCTCTGCCAAGACTGGCTGTGCCTGCGGCCAGAACCACGAGGGGCCGAGATCGAATCCATCGGTGCTCGGCGCGCCGTGCGCATCGACGGACAGAATGCGTCCCCCAATGCGGTCGCGTGCTTCGAGCACGACACACGGCATGTTGGCGGCGTGCAGCAAACGCGCGGTGTATAGACCGGCGAGGCCGGCGCCGATGATGACGATGGGTGGCATGACTGGCTCAGTGTCGTTGCGCAGGCGGTGAGAGTGTGCTCGCACAAGAGAATGGTAAGGGTTCGCTCGCTGGAATGAACTGCTCTCACGGAGGCATCCGAGGTATGGAGGCCACGGAGCTTCGCTTCGGCTTGATCGCGTGCGCGACTCCGTGACCTCCGATCCTCGGATGCCTCCGTGAGAGCAGTTCAAACCCAGTCAGCTCTTCCCGACGAGACCAGTGAACCGCTCTCGCCGCCGGAGCATCTGTGGTGTGATGCAGTCCGGAAGCGATTAGCTTTCCTGCGACCTCTTCCACCTGTCGCTTTCATCGCCGCGTGACTCTTCTCTCCTGCTCCAATATCGGTGTCTCCTTCGGAGCCACTGAACTGCTCAAGAACATCACCTTCACCGTCGCCGAGGGCGAACGGTGGGGGATCATTGGGCGTAACGGCGCCGGTAAGTCGTCGATCTTCAGCGTCATCACCGGCGACCGGCAGCCCAACGTGGGGGCCGTGGCGCGCAAGCCGGGTATGCGCCACGCGCTGCTCGACCAGCACCGCGCCTTCGAAGGGGCAACGACCGTGTGGCAGGCCGGCGCGGCGGCGTGGCGCGAGGTGATTGCGCTGGAGCAGAGCATCGCCGACCAGGCGATGAAGCTGGGCGAGTTGGGCGACAAGGTCACCGACGAGATGCTCGAGAAGTTCGGGCACGATCAGGAGCGCTTTGCCGACATGGGCGGGTACGAGTATCACGCCCGTGTCGATGCCGTGTTGCAGGGTCTTGGCTTCGACGCCGAGGAGTCCAAAACGCGGCTCGTGTCGACGCTGTCGGGTGGTGAACGCGGACGCGTCGGGCTTGCGGCGCAGCTCATTGCGCCTGCCGACTTGCTCATGCTCGACGAACCCACCAACCACCTCGATCTCGACACCATTTCGTGGTTGCAGGAGTGGCTCAAGGATGCCGGTGAGACCGTGCTGGTAGTCTCACACGATCGTGCGTTCCTCGATGCCATCTGCACGCACATTCTGCACATCGAGGCCAAGTCGAGCGAGTGGTACAAGGGCAACTACAGCCAGTTCGTCCCGCAGCGCGCCGAACGCCGGCTCACGCGTGAACGCGAGTTGGAGAAGCAGCGCGCGTACGTGAAGAAGGAAGAGGAATACATCAAGCGGAACATCGCCGGTGTGAACTCCTTCCAGGCCAAGGGCAAGCGCAAGCGTCTCGAGCGGTTGCCGCGGCTCGCGCCGCCGCCGGGCGATCCGGCCGCGATGTCACTCGAGTTCAAAGTGGGCGACCGCGGCGGTGATCAGGTGGTGGCCATCAAGGACCTT
This sequence comes from Gemmatimonadaceae bacterium, assembly GCA_947457545.1. Lineage (GTDB taxonomy): Bacteria > Gemmatimonadota > Gemmatimonadetes > Gemmatimonadales > Gemmatimonadaceae > Gemmatimonas. The sequence goes on along the minus strand of CANGXD010000072.1, from coordinate 640 downwards.
CGTGTAGAAGTGCCCGGGCGCGTGCTCGTTGACGATTTCACGGCCGTGCTGCGCCGCAATGACTTCGTCGCGCTCGTGGGCCCCAACGGCGCCGGCAAGTCGTCGTTCATTTCCACGATGCTTGGTGATCGTGAACCGGCGAACGGGAGCACCAAGGTCGGCAGCTCCATTACCCCCGCGTACTTCCGTCAGGACTTGAGTGACCTGCCGCTGAACATGGCGATGTTCGACGCTATTCAGGTACAGCGTCCGCTCTGGAATCGCGGGCAGGTGCAGAACCATTTGGGCGCGTTCGGATTCAGCGGCGAAGAAGTCTTTCGCGAAATCCGCACCCTGAGCGGTGGCGAGCGTGCACGTATGGCGCTGGCACTCATGACATTGTCCGGTGCCAACCTGCTGGTACTCGACGAGCCCACCAATCACCTCGACGTCGAAAACATCGAAGTGCTCGAAGATGCGCTCGACGAGTACGAGGGCACCGTGCTCATCGTGAGCCACGATCGCGCGTTCTTGCGTCAGGTGGCCACGCGCGTGTGGTGGTTCAACGGCACGCGTCTCATGGACTTTGACGGGCCGTTCGAAGAGTGGGAAGCAGATCAGGCACGACGCGCCGCGAAGTAGTCTTCGCGGCGCGCGTACC
>CANGXD010000071.1 GCA_947457545.1 Gemmatimonadaceae bacterium | reverse complement strand
GGCGCACCATTGTCAGCACGAAGGCCACGAGCGACATGATGGCGGCCGCGTGCGCCACACGGCCAAGGGCACTGCCATTGTCGTTGTCCGCTCCGGCCAGGAAGCCGCCCAGTGCGGGTCCGAGAATGAAGCCCATGCCGAAGGCGGAGCCGAGCAGGCCGAGCGCCTTGGGGCGCGTGGCGTCGGTGGTGATGTCGGTGGTGTAGGCGTAGGCGGCGGAGATATTGCCGGCTGAGAGCCCCGCGATGATGCGCGAGATGGCGAGCGTCACGCCCGTGTCGGCGTACGCGAGCATCCACGAGGAGGCGGCATTGGCGAGCAGCGTGAAGAGCAGCACCGGCCGTCGTCCGATCCGGTCCGAGAGGCTCCCCCAGAGCGGCGCACCCACGAGCTGGCCGGCGGAGTAGAGCCCCAAGAAGAAGATGACCGACGACGGCGAGACCCCGATGCGTTCCGCGTAGAAAGGGAACACCGGGATGATCATGCCGAAGCCGATCAGGTCGAGAAAGACGACGAGAAAGAGTGTGAACACGAGGGGTGGCCGAGGAGCGCGCGCGAACGGAGATTTGGGGAATGAGCGATCAAGACCGCACGACCGGGACCGGCGCGACGGAACGTCAGGACCGAATTCTCGAAGATCTGCAGGATGCCGTAGAACGCATGCACGTGCTTTCCCGTTCGCCACAGGTGGTGGTGGCCAGCGGCCGGCGCGATCAGGGCGCGCGTCCCATGGCCTGGCAGGTGCTCTTCGAGCGGAGTCTGGGCGCAAAACATCCGCCGCTCCACTATCGGGGGGTGTCGGCGGTGCGGCTGCAGGCGGTGCTCGCCAACGGCTACGACAGCGATCCCACGCTCGGGACCGTGTGGTCGGGCCCCCGCCTCGGCGATGCGATGAGCGGCGGGCCGGTCATTCAGGTGTTCCGCGCGGACCGGCTCCCCGACGACGTGAGCCGGGCGCTCATGGGGGTCATCGTCTTCGAGGAAGACGGCCTCTCGCTGGTCGGGGTGCGCGCGCTCGTGCAGGAGCTCGGCTTCAAGTAGTCGCGTGGTGTGCACCGCAGATCACCGCGAATGGCCGTACTCGCATTGATGAGTATCGGCACCGAAGATGCAATGGTGAAGGGTTCCAGCAGGAAACGCTGTGACCTCATCACGGATTCGATGTTGGATCCACGGGTACCTTCTCATGCCACTTGCCCTACGCTCCCACTTTGGTGCACTCGCTGGTGGACTGGAACACGCCTTCGCCATCGCGACGTTTGCGCACGCCGTGCAGCCCAGCGGCGGCACACTCACGCCCGTCATCGACTCGCAGCGACCGACGAGCGAATTCGATCGCTTCTCGCGGTTGGTGACACTCCTGCAGGATGTGGTCGCCCATGCGGGCTATACCATCGAGGATCTGCGACGTGAAGGGTTCGCCGAGCCGGTGCTGTCGGCGTTGACGATGGCGCATCGGCACTGACTGACGACGTTGGTGTAGCGGCTGTGGCCGCTTGCATGGCGCGGGGGTACCTCCAACGGTACTTTCCGCGCCATGTCACTTTCCGGACTTTTCGACCGCTCGTTGCTGGGGCGGGCATCGCACCCTGCGCTCGAATTCGAAGACGCGGCGGGTGCGGTTACGCACTACACCTTCGGCGATCTGGAGCGTCGCAGCAATCAGCTGGCGGCGGTGCTGCGTACCCGTGGCGTACACGCTGGTGATCGCCTCGCGTTCTATCTGATCAACCAGCCGGCGATCATCGACCTCTGGCTGGCGTGCGTCAAGTTGGGCGTCATCGTGGTGCCCATCAACGTGCTGTACCGTGAGCGTGAAATTGCGCACATCGTGCAGGATGCCGCGCCGGTGGCGGTGGTCACGACGGCGGCGCAGGCTTCGCTGCTGCCCGGCGGCACGGCGTGGTGGGATGTGGCGATGCTCAGCGCCGAGATGCAGACGGCGTCCGCGGAACGGCAGGTGGTGTCACTCGCCGCCGACACGGCCGCGGCGATCGTGTATACCTCGGGCACGACGGGCGCCTCGAAGGGCGCGATCCTCACCCATGGCAACTTTGCCGCGAACGCACTCGCGCTCGTGCAGGCATGGGAGATCACATCGGCCGACCGGTACCTGGCGGTGCTGCCGCTGTTCCATGTGCACGGACTCGCCAACGGCGTGCATGTGTGGCTGCTGAGCGGCTGTCACATGAAGCTGGTGGAGCGGTTCGAGCAGGAGCGCGCGCCGGGGTGGTTCAGTGCGTACACGCCTACACTGTTTTTCGGTGTGCCCACCATGTACGTGCGATTGCTCGAACTCCCGACGGAGCAGGCGAGCAGCATTGGCGCGTCGGTGCGATTGTTCGTCTCCGGCTCGGCGCCGTTGCCGGCACCGGTCATGGAAGCGTTCGGTGAGCGCTTCGGCCACGTGATTCTCGAGCGCTACGGCATGACCGAGACGCTCATGAACGTGAGCAATCCGTACCATGGTGAACGTCGTCCTGGGACGGTGGGTTTTCCGCTGCCGATGACGTCGGTGCGCATCGTCGATGAATCGATGCGTGACGTGCCCGACGGCACCAGCGGTGAACTGCTCGTGCGCGGCCCCAATGTGTGCCGCGGCTACTGGAATCGTCCCGATGCCGAAGCGACGGCGTTCGTGGAGGGATGGTTCCGCACGGGTGACGTGGGTGTGCGCGCGCTCGACGGCTACATCACACTTGAAGGCCGGCGCAGTGATCTGATCATTTCCGGCGGCTTCAACATCTACCCGCGCGAGATCGAGGAACTGCTGGCCGAGCAACCGGGCGTTGCCGAAGCGGCGGTGGTGGGTGTGAAGGACGCGGCGCGTGGTGAAGTGCCGGTCGCGTATGTGGTGTGCGGCGACGACGTCGATCTCGACGCGCTTGGCGCGACGGTGCGTACGCAGTTGGCGTCGTTCAAGGTGCCCCGCGCGTTCGTGCGTGTGCCGGTCCTGCCGCGCACGGCGTTGGGGAAGGTGCAGCGCCATCTGTTGCCGCCGTGGACGCCGCAGTGAGTCGCACGACGAGACGCGCGTGTTCATGAGCCCCGCCGCGCTGTCGCTGGTTGCCTTGTTGATCGTGGTGGGCGTGAGTCTCACGTCGCGCCTCAACGTGGGCGTACTGGCGGTGGCGCTGGCGTGGGGCGTGGGCGTGTTCGCCGCGGGGTGGAAGCCGGAGCAGGTGATGGCGGCGTTTCCGTCGTCGCTCTTTCTCACGCTGGTGGGGGTGACGCTGCTCTTTGGTGTGGCGCAGAGCAACGGCAGCATGTCGACGATTACCAACGCGGGGCTGCGCGCGTTGCGCGGGCAGACCGCGTTCATGCCGCTGCTGCTGTTCGTGCTGGCGTTCGGTATCAGCTCATTGGGGCCGGGGGCCATTGCCACGGTGGCGTTGCTGGCGCCCATTGCGATGGGGCTCGCGCATCAGGCGCGGGTGCCGATGCTGCTTGCCGCGCTCATGATTGGGAACGGCGCCAACGCGGGCAACCTGTCGCCCATCAGCGCGATCGGGGTGCTGGTGCTGTCGCTCATGGAGAAGGCGGGACTGGGTGGCCACGAAATGGCGGTGTTCCTGGCCAACTTTGCCGCGCACGCCATGGTCGCGGTGGCCGCGTGGGCCTTGTTCGGTGGTCCTGGCTTGCGTCGCGTACCGGCGGTGGAAGCGGAGCAGATTGCGCCGGTCCCGTTCGAGCGTCGGCATGCCGTCACCTTTGCGGTGGGTGCACTCTGGATCGCGGGCGTGCTGTTTCTCAAGCTGCCGCCGGGATTGACCGCCTTTGCTGCAGCGGGTGCACTGGTGTTGCTGGGCGCGGGCGACGATACGGCGATGCTCAAGCAGGTCCCGTGGCCCGTGATCACGATGGTGTGCGGCGTGAGCGTGCTCATTGGGGTGCTCGAGAAAACCGGTGGCATGGATCTGTTCACCACGCTGTTGTCGCAGCTGGCCACGCCGGCCACGGTGAATGGCGTCATTGGCGGTGTGACGGGGCTGATCTCGACGTACAGCTCCACGTCGGGGGTGGTGTATCCGGCCTTCATTCCGGCCATTCCCGGGCTCGTGGCCAAGCTTGGCGGTGGCAATCCGCTGGAGATCGCGCTCAGCGTGAATGTTGGCGCGGCGCTGGTGGACGTGTCGCCGCTGTCGACGATTGGCGGGCTGTGCATTGCGGCGGTACCAGCGGGGCAGGACACGCGCCGCCTGTTCCGTCAGCTACTCTTGTGGGGATTTGCCATGAGTGTGGTGGGCGCGCTCTTCTGTCAGACGGTCATCCCACTGTTTGCGATGTAACCGTTCCATTGCGATTTCCCGTTTTCCCGGCTTCATGTCATGTCTGCATCCGACAAGCTCCACCGTTGGCTCGATATTCTCGCTGCTCTGCTGAGTCGTCGTTACCCCTTGCCGCTCAGTGAACTGCGGCGCGAAGTGCCGGGGTACGCCGACGAATCGGTGAAGGAAGACAGCATCCTCCGCATGTTCGAGCGCGACAAGGGCGAGCTGCGTGAGTTGGGGGTCGTTATCGACACCATTCCCGATAGCGACGGTGTGTCGCGCTATCAGCTGCGCAAAGCCGACTTCTACTTGCCGCTGCTGTCGGTGTGCGAAACGCTGCTCCCGTCGGAGACCGAACTGCGCCAGCAGCCGCGATACGGGGCCCCCACCATGGGGGGCAGCGTGCCATCGCTCGTGCTCACGCCAGACGAGTGTCATGCGCTCCGGCGTGCGGCTGCGCGCGTGTCGGGACTTGGCCACGTGGAGCTTGCCGAAGACGCGGCGCGTGCGCTGCGCAAGCTGCAGTTCGATCTCGAAGTGTTTGCCGAAGGACTGCCGGCAGCAGCGGTATTGCGCGTGGACGGTGACGTGTTCGACACACTCACCGATGCCGTCGCGCTCCGGAAGCGGCTGCGCTTTACGTATCACAGCATGGAGCGCAACGAGACCGCCGAACGCGTGGTGGAACCGTACGGCCTCGTCTTTCTCACGGGCCATTGGTACCTGGTGGCGCACGATGTGAACGCTCAGGGGATGCGGCAGTTTCGCGTGAGTCGCATTCGCTCGGCGGTGCTGGGCGATCAGCGCAAGCAACATCCTGACTTCGAAGTACCACCCATGTTCAACCTTTCCACGTATGCCGCATCGCGACAGTCGTGGGAGCTTGGCAACGGTGACCATCAGACGGTGATCGTGGCGTTTCGCGGCGATACCGGAGTGGTCTCGCAGGGGCGCGCGTTGGGTGAACCGCTGGCGGCGCCGTACGACGGGCAGTTCGCGTCGCTGAGTGCGACGCACAGTGTGCGCAGCTTCCGCGTGCGACGCCGCGATACGTTCTTGCGATGGGTGCTGTCGTTTGCCGGTGATGCGCGACCCGTGGCGCCCGACGATGCGGTGCAGGAGTGGACAGCGCTGCTACGCGCGTCGCGTGATGCACAGGTGGCCATTGCGACGGAGGCCGCATGATTCGCGCCGATGAACGGCTGCAGCGGTTGCTGCTGGCCTTTCCGCTCATGGCCGATGAGCCGGGCATGTCGGTCGAGGAACTGGCGCGTCGCGTTGGTACCAACACCAAGGTGCTCACGAAAGACTTTGCGTCGCTCGAACGTTACGACACACCTGCGGGATGGGTGGACACGGTGCAGCTGCTCATTCAGCAGGGGCAGGCGTCGATGCAATCGTCGCACTTCAAGCGGCCGCAGAAGCTCAACCGTCCCGAGATGCTCGCGCTCGATCTTGGCCTTGGCATGCTGCAGTCGGAGTTGCCGGTGGACGAACGCGCGGTGGTCGCGCGTACGCGTCAGCTGCTGCAGGCGGTGACGGCGCGTCGTGCGACGAGCGGGTCGGAGGGTGATCGCCGCGAAGATGCTGTCATGGCGGAGAGTGCGCGCGCGTCGCAGCTGGCGATGCTTGCGGTGTTGCAGCAGGCGCAGGAGCAGCAGCTCGTGGTGACGCTGGAGTATCAGCGTCCCGACGAAGTGCAGCCGGGGGTGCGTCGGGTGCGTCCGTATGCGCTACTGCGCGCGGATGCACACGTGTACATGGTTGCGTGGTGCGAGCGCGCGGAAGCGTTGCGGGTGTTCCGTCTCGATCGCGTGACCGGGGCGACGCTCACCACCGATCGCTATGACGTGCCCGCTGATTTTTCGCTGGCGCAGGTGCTGCAGCAGGGCGGTGTCTTCAAGCGCGACGATCATGTGGAGGATGCGCTCGTCGTGCGCTACTCACCGCAGGTGGCGCGGTGGATTGCCGAACGGACCGGCGGTGCGGTGGCCGACGACGGCACGTTGGAGGTGTCGTATCCGCTGGCCGACGAAGCGTGGGCGGTGCGGCACATTCTGCAGTACGGCCCCGATGCGGCGGTGGTCTCTCCGGGGGCGGTGCGTGAGCGGGTGCTACAGGTGCTGCAGCAGTTGCTCGAGGATGCCGCCGGCGCGGCATCGTGAGCGGCGGCGCTGGGCCTCAGTCGTCGTCTTTCTCGCTGGGGATGAGAATCCAGCCGAGTACGGTTGAGGCCACGCTGACGAGCAGGGCGCCGATGAAGGCGGGGCCGAAGCCGTCGACGTGAAAGGGGATTTGCAGGCGCGTGGCCAGGGCGCTCGTGATGAGCAGCATGGCCGCATTGAGTACCATCGAAAAAAGCCCCAGCGTGATGATGAGCACGGGGAGCGAGAAGAACTCGATGATGGGGCGGATGAACGCGTTCGCGACACCGAACACGAGCGACAGGGTGAGCAGTCCCGTGGCGGTGCCGGTGTAGCGGATGCCGTCGATGAATTTCGCGGCCATCCACAGCGCGGCGGCATTGATCAGCAGTCGTAACAGCAGGTTCATGACTGAAGAATGTGCGCGTATCGCGCGAGACGCGAGGGGCGGATGCGACCGGTTGGGCGAGGACTCGTGTTATACTTTCAGGCATGACGAGTCTCCGGCGTGCGCTTGGCGCGGTCCGCCGTCTGGGAGATGGCGTGCGCGACCCCGCCTTCCGGGCTTTCGTGCAGCTGGTCGATGGCGGACCGCTGCACGTGTGCCCGCCCGTACAGCTCCTCCCCGACGGTGAAGCGGCGTTTGCGCGCATGTTGCGCGCCATTGGCGACGCGCGGGTCGAGGTGTTGCTCGAAACGTACATACTGCGAGACGACCGTTTGGGCGTGTCGGTGCAGACGGCGCTCATCGATGCCGCGTTGCGCGGGGTGCGGGTGTACGTCCTGGCCGACGCGGTCGGATCGCTCGCCACCGACGACGATTTCTGGACGACGCTCGAACAGGGCGGCGTGACGGTCCGTCATTTTCACCGGCTCTGGCATCATCCGCTCGACGCCCTGCGTCGCGATCATCGCAAGTTGCTGGTGTGCGATCGCACGATCGCCTTTACCGGCGGCATGAACATCGGCGAAGAGTACGGGTCGAGCATCAGGAGTCGACATGACGCGTGGCGCGACACGTTCATCGAAGTGCGTGGTTCGGTGGCGGGTGAACTCGCGGCGGTATTCGCCGAAGGGTGGGATCGTGCGCGCGGCCCGGTACTGCCGGGGCTCGAGTATGTGAGCTGGGCCGAGGGACGGGTGCATACGCCGGCGTTCGCCGAACGGTTGCTGCATTCGTCGCCGGCGGCGGTGCGCGCGTTGCAGGCACGATTACAAACCGCGTGGCAGCGACGGGTCGGCAAGCGTCGCGATCGCCGCCGCGGTCGTCGCGTCCGGCGCAATGCGGAGCAGGCCGGTGATGAGAGTCCAGCGGTGCTGGTGCTCGATCCGCGCCCCGGTCGTGGGCAGCGTGAGATGCTGACCGTGTTGGCGGCGCTCGCCGTAGCGGCGCGCGAACGGTTGTGGATTACCACGCCGTACTTTGCGCCCCCCGCGCGTGCACTGCGTCTGCTGGTGTCGGCGGCGCAGCGCGGCGTGGATGTACGCATTCTCGTGCCCGGCGATCGCGCCGATGTCCCGCTGGTGCGCCATGCCGCGCACGGCGCGTATCAGCGGTTGCTCGATGGCGGTGTGCGGGTCTACGAGTATCAGCGGGCCACACTGCACGCCAAAACCCTGGTCGTGGACGGCTATGCCAGCCTGGTGGGCTCGTCGAATCTCGACTTCCGTTCATTCTGGTTGAATGCGGAATGCAACGTGCTGCTCTTCGATGACGCGTGTGGTGAGGCGCTCGAGCAGTCGTACAAATCGGACCTCGAGGGGAGCATAGAGATCACGCGTGATGTGTGGGCGACGCGTTCCCTTGGCCATCGCCTCGCGGATCGTGTGGCGTATATGCTGCGGTGGGCGCTGTAGCTCCGGTTCGTTTCCGGACGCCCGTTGAACTGCTCTCACGGAGATGCGGAGGGATGGAGTCCACGGAGCTATGGATTCCAAAAGAGTGAAACCACGCGTACCGCATGCTGATGTGCGGGATTCCCTGACTCTCACGGGAGTCCTCCCCGATAGAGTGATTGGCGGCAATGTGCGACCCTCTTTCTGTGTCGCACGATGTGCCTTTCCGGGGATGCACTCCGGTCGCGTCGACACGAGCCACCCAGGCGTGTTACGCCCGGAGGTCGTCCATGTCCGCCACTGCTCTACTTCCCGTGTCGTCTCCCTCTCCCTCTTCGTTGGCCATTGGCGGGCCCATTCTCGTGGCCAGCGATGGCTCGGCGTTCTCGCACGAGGCGCTCTTTACGGCGGCTCGACTGGCCGCGTCGGCGTTCGGCGGGGCGCTGGAGGTCATTGGCGTCTGTGAGCCGATGCCCGGCGTCGCGGCAGGAATGGATGTGCTCCCGGTGCCAGCGGAACTCGACGAGGCACGACGGGCGACGATGCTGGACGACTTGCAGCGGTCGGTGAACATCTCGGCGGCCGGTGATCCGCGCTGGCCGATCTCGGTGCTCGTGGGGTCACCGCCGCGCATGATCGCGACGGAAGCCGAGCATCGTGGTGCGTCGCTGATCGTGATGGGCATTGGGCGACACAATCCGCTCGACCGGCTGTTCGGGACCGAAACGACGCTGTCGACGTTGCGCGAATCGCACGTCCCGATTCTTGCCGTCGGCCCGAACTTTCCGGCGCCGCCCACCCACGCGGTGGTCGGTCTCGACTTCAGTCAGGCGAGCATCCATGCGGCGCATCTCGCGCTGCGTCTGCTCACGCAGGGTGGTCGACTGACGCTCGTGCACGTGCGCCCGCGCTTTGAGCACCCGAGCGCTGATTGGCAGGCCTGGGATGCGGACTACGGCCGCACGTTACCGCCGCTGTTCGAGCAAGTGGGGTCGCAGCTCGACGCGCCTGATGGCGTGACGGTCGAGACGGTGACGGTGCGTGGCGATCCCGCGCCGGCGTTGCTGGCGTATGCGCAGCAGTCGAATGCCGATCTCATCGCCGTCGGGACGCAGCGCCACTCGTTCATCGAGCGTCTGGTGGTGGGGTCTGTCGCGACGCGGGTACTGCGGACGGCGAGGGTGGGGGTGCTGGCGGTTCCCGGGAAGTGAACGGCGGTTGGTCCGGAACTACGGTTGGCTGGTCCGGCGATTTACGGGCCGACGGCATTAGCCCTCAGGGGAAAGAACGCAAGGGCACAGGGTAAAGCGCGGTTGCGTGAACCAACACCGAGACCGCAGTTCGGTGTGGATGGCACCGCGCTTTACCCTGTGCCCTTACGTTCTTTCTCCTGTGGGCTAGTGCGGTGGCCGGTAAGTCGCCGGACCAAACACCCGTTGTTCAGTTAGAACACGCGCAGGTTGATATACCGCTTCGGATTCTTCTTCACGTCTGCCAACAGCGCACGGAGTTCGCGCACCAGCGTGTCGCTCTGCTGATAGAGCGCGGGGTCGTTGATCATCAGCCCCAGTGTCCCGGTGCGACCATTGGCTTTGGCCAGCACCGAGTCGGCGCGTGAGACCACGCGCGCGAGATTGCCTTCCGTTTTGTCGAGTCGATCGGTGAGCTCGCGCAGATTGCGTGTGGCTTCGACGAGCTCGCGCGCTGCCGTCTGTGAATTCGTCACGATCGTCTGCAATTCGCCGCGATCGGTGGCCGAATCGACACGTGCCGAGAATGCATTGAGTTTGGCGGCCGCGTCATTGATGCTCGCGATCCCGGTTTCCACGTTGCTGCTGATGCGATCGAGATTCTTCGACTGCGTATTCACCGACTGGGCGAGCTCGGTTGAGAGCTGCGCAAAGTTGCGGATGCTGAGTCGCAGCTCGCGCGCGGCCTGATCGTCGAAGGCGACCTGTACACGTTCGGCGACTTTGGCCACGTCACCGCTGATGCGTCCGGCGACAGCGGTGAGTTGGGCGATATCGGGGAGCACCGCGCCGGCGAGCGTATCGCTGCTGCTGCGCGCTTCCTCAACGGCGGCGCGCAATTCACGGTCGGCAGGAACGCCATCGCGGCTCATGACCGTCGCCTGCCACTCGCCAAAGAGTGTGGACGCGGCGAGCAATACGACCGGATCCGCGGGGAGCTCGACCCCGCGATCGAGGCCGAGCTTGAGAACGACCCAGTTGTTGTCGCCCAGCGCGATGCCTTCGACGCGTCCGGCCCGCACACCGCGAATGACGACGGGATTGCCGAGGGCCACGCCGCCGACATCGCGTGCGCGCACGGTGAGATGGCGCGTGCGCCCGCCAAGGTCAGCGCGGTTGAGCCACAGCGTGGCCGCAATGATGGCGACAGTGACGACGATGACGGTAATGCCGACCACGAAGTCGCTGGTACGTTTGGAAGTCGTCATGACGGTCAGCCGGAGACGGCGTGAAAAAAGAACAGGGAGGCGCGCATCATTTGAGCGTACGGTTGGTCAGCCACACGACGGCCCAGAACGCGTCGAGCACGAGAATCATGACGGCCGAAATCACGACGGCGCGCGTGGCACTGCGTCCAACACCTTGTGCGCCGCCAGATGTGGTGAGGCCGGCGCGACAACCAATGAGCGCAACGGCCGCACCGAAGCTCGCCGACTTGACGAGCCCATACTGCACGTCGAAGGTGGTGAAAAAAATGCGAACCCCTTTGAGAAACTGCGGCGTGCTGATGTCGAGGAGCAAGTTGGAGGCGCCCCACCCCGATACCATGCCCACGAGCATCGCCGTTCCCACGACGATCGGAAACATCGCCGCCGATGCCACCACGCGCGGCACGACGAGATAGCTCATGGGGTCGAAGGTGAGTGTTTCGAGCGCATCGATCTGTTCGGTGACACGCATGGTGCCAAGTTCGGCGGCGATGTTGGCGCCCACGCGTCCGGCGAGTGCCAGCCCGGTAAGCACGGGCGCCAGTTCGAGGGTGACGGTCTTCTGCACGAGCGTCCCCACGAAGTACGGCGGTACGATGTCGCCAACACTGTAGCTCGCCAGCAGCGCGAGCACGATGCCGGTGAAGAGCGCGATGAACACGCCAATAGGCAACGACTCCACACCAAGAATGCGCGCATGCGTGGAGAGCTCCGGCAACCAGCTGCGCACATCACGCAGCGAGCGCAGCACGTCGGCGGTGAAGCGCGCGCCCGTTCCCACCGGTTCGAATACGCGTCGTGTGACACGACCGATGCTGGTGACCGTGGCGGTCAGCATGCGACGAGTGCGTGATGCATGGCAAGCATGTCAGCGCGGCCAGCCAAGGACGAGTCCGATGGTGCTGCCAACCGCCAACACGGCCAGCCCGGAGACGGCGCGAATGCGATAGCGTGGCGCACCAATGGTGAGCACGAGTGCGCTCTTGAGCGCGGTGTTCGCGAGCATGCCGACGCCGATGGCGGCAGCGGCAATACCCTGATTGCCGGGATCGTTCGCGAAGCGCGTCATCGACACGGTTAGAGCGTCCATATCCGTCAGGCCAAGTAACGTGGCAGAGGCGAGCACGCCGGTATCGCCGGCGTTGCGCTGTACCCACGCGATGGCAAAGAGCACCGCCTGAAAAGCGACCGCCATCTGGAGCGACGACGCAAGTCCGAGCGGATTGGATCCGATACCGTTGCCGCCCGCTGCGCCGGTGGATGGGTTGTCGGCGCGCGTCTGCTCGGCCGTGTCTGGTCGTGCGTCCCGCTCCTTCCACAGCACGAAGGCGATGACCCCCAGGCCGGCAATGAGCGCGGGGAGCAGCACGGGGATGGTGGCGACCGCCAGCTCCGGACGCAGCATGGTGATGATCACGAAGAGGCGTGGCACCAGCACCGTGCACGCCGCCACTACGCCAAGAGCCAGTGGCAAGGCGAGCTGCGGCTCTTCGCGACTGCGTCGGCTGAAGGTGAGCGTCACTGCCGTCGAGGAAACGAGTCCGCCCAACAGTCCGGTCACGCCAAGGCCGCGCGTTTCTCCAATGAGTCGACGGGCGATATAGCCGGCAAAGTTGAGCGCCGAAAAAATGAGCACGACGACCCACAGCTGCCGCGGGCGGAAGGCGTCGTACGGGCCATAGGCGGCGTCTGGGAGGACGGGCAGAATGACGAGCGCGAGCACCGCGAACTGAATGGCGGCACGCATTTCGTGGGCGTCTACCCGACGCAACGTGTTCTGCACCCAACTTTTTTCGGCGAGCAGCACGACGGTAATGGCCGCGACGGCCGCCGCCGGGGTGCGATGACCCAACCCGGCAGCTATGCCGAGGGCGACGACGAGTAGCGCGACCACTTCGGTGGTGCCGTCGGCGGTCGTACCCGGGCGGCGCATGGTGGACCAGTACGCCACCACCGGGAATGTCGCGCCGGCCGCGGCCAGGATGGCCCCCAGCACGGGCTGGTCTATTCGAAGGAACCAGCCGGCGAAGCCACCGATGGCGCCGAGCAGGGCAAAGGTCCGGGCGCCGGCGAAGCGGCCGTCCGGCCCGGCCGTATGTCCCGACCACTCGCGTTCCACCCCGACGGCCATCCCGACGAGGGCAGCCACCATGAGATCGAGGGCGAATGGAGACAGGAGCATATATGAGGAATGCTATCGACTCCCCGTCCGGCCGCGAGGGGGAAAACCGCACGTCTTCGACGAACTCACCCGGGGGACTATCCTTTTATCCGGATGCACGGATATATTACGGGATGACCGCGCCGCGCCTCTCCATTCACGACCATATGGTCGAGCTCGCCGACACCACCCGGTGCCGGCTGCTCGTGGCGGTGGAGCGGCAGGAGCTCACCGTTGGCGAACTGGCGCTGGCGCTGCAGCTGCCGCAAAGCACGGTGAGCCGGCACCTGCGCATTCTGGCCGATCAGGCCTGGGTGTCTTCGCGCGCCGAGGGCACGAGCCGGTGGTACCGCCGCAACCCGCTCCTCGATGCACACATGCTTGGGCTGTGGGAGCTGGTGCGCGGCGCCATGGCCGACACGCCGGCGGCGCTGCAGGACGAGGCGCGCATCGAGGCGGTCGTCGCGTCACGTCGCACGGCCACGCAGGCGTTCTTCGCGTCGGCGAGCGCCGAGTGGGATGCGCTGCGCACTGACATGTTCGGCGCGCGCGCCGATCTGACCGCCGCGTTCGCATTGCTCGATCCGCATACGGTCATTGGCGACCTCGGCTGCGGCACGGGTTCGCTGTCAGCCGCGCTCGCGCCGCACGTGCAGCATGTGCACGCGATCGACGCGTCGTCGTCGATGCTGTCGGCGGCGTCGGCGCGGCTCAGCAGCTTCGAGAATGTCACCGTGGCCGAAGGTGCCCTCGAAGCGTTGCCGCTGGAAACGGGATCGCTCGACGCGGCCGTACTCATGCTGGTGTTGCATCACGTGGCCGAGCCGGCGCGCGCGCTCCGCGAAGTGCATCGCGTGCTGCGCCCCGCTGGCCGCTTGCTCATTGCCGACATGCGCCCGCACGCGCACGAACGCTATCGCGAGCAAATGGGGCACGTGTGGCTTGGCTTCTCCGAAGACACGCTGCGCGCATGGTTGCACGACGCCGGCTTCGAGCGGCCGCACTATGTGCCGCTCCCGGTGGACCCGAACGCGAGTGGACCCGCGTTGTTCAGTTGTACGGCGGTGGCGATGCCACGGCCGCTGATGGTGGTTTGATAATCACGTATTCTCCCTCTACTCCGCACAACACGATGGCAACTTCAATCATGACCGAACACGGCGTCGTCGACCTGACGGCTGCCGAACGTCCCGCTTTTGCCGTGCGCGATCTGTCGCTCGCAGAGTGGGGTCGCAAGGAAATCCGTCTGGCCGAGCAGGAAATGCCGGGCCTCATGGCGCTGCGTGCGGAGCATGCGGGCAAGTTCCCGCTCAAGGGCGCGAAGATCATGGGCTCGTTGCACATGACGGTGCAGACGGCGGTGCTCATCGAAACGCTCGTCGCCCTCGGCGCCGACGTGCGTTGGGTGTCGTGCAACATCTTCTCCACGCAGGATCATGCGGCGGCCGCTGTCGCGGTTGGTCCGACGGGTACGGTCGAGAAGCCGAACGGCACGCCGGTGTTTGCGTGGAAGGGCGAAACGCTCGAAGAGTACTGGTGGTGCACGGAGCAGGCGCTCATGTGGAGCGACGGCACGGGCCCCAACCTGCTGCTCGATGACGGTGGCGACGCCACGCTCCTCGTGCACAAGGGCACCGAGTACGAACTGTCCGGCGAGATCCCGGGCTTCGACAGCGACAACGAGCCCGAAGAGTGGGGCGTCATTCTCGATCTGCTGCGCGCCGAGCAGAAGAAGAATCCGGGCCGCTGGACGAAGGTGCTCGCGGGTATCCGCGGCGTGTCGGAAGAGACGACCACGGGCGTGCATCGCCTGTACGAAATGGAGCGCGCGGGCACGCTGGCCTTCCCGGCCATCAACGTGAACGACGCCGTCACCAAGTCGAAGTTCGACAACCTGTACGGCTGCCGTCACTCGGTGGTCGACGGTCTGAACCGCGCGACGGACGTGATGCTCGCGGGCAAGATCGTGGTGGTGCTTGGCTACGGCGACGTGGGCAAGGGATGCGCGCAGGCGCTCAAGGGTCAGGGCGCGCGTGTCGTGATCACCGAAATCGATCCCATCTGCGCGTTGCAGGCGGCGCTCGAAGGCTATCAGGTGACGACGCTCGAAGACATCGTCGATCAGGCGGACATCTTCGTGTCGGCGACGGGCAACAAGAACGTGATTACGGTTGAGCACATGAGCCGCATGAAGGACAAGGCGATCGTGTCCAACATCGGCCACTTCGACAACGAGATCGACATGGCCGGTCTCAAGAAGGTCGAAGGGATGAAGCGCATCAACATCAAGCCGCAGTACGACGAGTTCGTGCTGCCGAACGGGCGCTCCATTCTGATTCTCGCCGAAGGCCGTCTCATGAACCTTGGCTGCGCCACGGGCCACCCGAGCTTCGTGATGAGCGCGAGCTTCAGCAACCAGGTGTTGGCGCAGCTCGAGCTGCACGCCAACGCCGAACAGTACGAGAAGAAGGTGTACACGCTCCCCAAGCATCTCGACGAAAAGGTGGCGCGCCTGCACCTCGAGAAGCTCGGCGTGAAGCTCACGGTGCTGTCGGCGGATCAGGCGTCGTACATCGGCGTGCCGCTCGAAGGGCCGTACAAGGCGAGCCACTACAAGTACTAAGCCGTTCGCCGGGCATCGACCATTCAGGTCGACAACGTGGGACGCGCCGCTACGGAAAACCGTAGCGGCGCGTTTGCCGTTTGCGCAGTACAATAGAGCCATGTGGAAAATACTGACATTGTGCGTACTGATGTGCAGCCTTTCGCGTGACGGCACCGCGCAGGGGATTGGGACGACGAGTTCTCGGGTATCGGGAGTCGTCTGGGACAGTACGCGCGCCGCCCCCTTGGGGAGTAGCGTGGTGCAGATGGTGCACGCGGAGGGGCTTTCCGCTCCCCGCTCGACCAGAGCGGACAGCGCGGGCCGGTTCGCCTTCGACAGCGTCGTCGCCGGTGTCTGGCTCCTGGCCGCGCAGCATCCGCGCCTGGATACGTTGGCGGTCGACGAGGTTGCCCTCCGAGTAGCCGTCACGCCAGGCATCGCGTCGCGCGTCACGCTCGGCGTACCGTCCGTTGGCAGTTTGAGTCGCCAATTGTGCGGCGTGAATCATCGCGACTCGACCGGGTATGTCAGCGGCCAGCTCCGACGCGCCGATGGCGATAAAGCCGCCACGACGGGATCGGTGCGCATCAAGTGGACGGAGTTGGCCGTGAGCGACGGGCGCCTCTCTCGAAGAGAAGTCTCCGTCGTTGGAAAAACCTCTCCGTCCGGTCAATACTTGCTCTGCGGTATTCCTGCCTCTACACAAGCGGTCATGCAGGCCTGGAGCAGCGTCGATTCGACAGGTGTCATCGACGTGACGTTGAGCCCGCCGTCCATTGGCAAGCGCGATTTTGCACTGGGTCGCACTCGGTACGTGCGACAGGTACTGGATAGCACCGCTCCAGCGGGGGATAGCCTGGCTACGGTCGTGCTGCGCCGCGGGGATGGGCGCGTGCGCGGAGTGGTGACCGACAGCAAGGGTACCCCCATCGCCAATGCTGTCGTCGCCGTTGTGGGAAGTGGACAGACGGAACGCACCGCGCAGACCGGTCGCTTTGACGTGGAGGGCGTGGCCACCGGTACGCAGCTTCTCGATGTCCGTGCCATCGGCTTCGAGCCGCTGCGTATCCCGGTCAGTATTTTCGAGAACGAAGCACAAATCACGACGTTCTCGCTGAACAAAGCGCTCGTACTCGACAAGGTGGAGATCCGCGCCTTTCGCGCCATCGCCATGGGTCAGGACATGATCGACTTCGAGCAGCGCCGCAAAGTGGGAGCGGGGCGCTACTTCGGACCAGAAGACATGATTGCGCTGGACCCGCTGCGCATGGCGACGCTCATGGAGCGCGTGCCCGGCGTGCGTGTTGCGTCCAATGGCATATCTGGTGACCAGATTCTGATGCGAGGCATCGGCTTCAGCCAGTTCTGCACCCCGGACATCTGGCTCGACGGCAATCGCATTGCCACCGACGGCACGATGGATTCGTTCGTGCAGCCGCAGCAGGTGCGCGCGGTGGAGATCTATGCCAGCGCGGGGAGTGTGCCGCCCCAATACGCGACGGTGTCGGGGTGCGGGGTCGTCGTTCTCTGGACTGGGCCGCGCACACCGCTCGAGGCGGTGCGTCGATGAGCACCGCGACTGCATGCATCAGCCTTTGTGTGGCGCTCGCCTGTCTGCCCGCGATGGCGCCGGTGTTGGCCGCGCAGGGCACATCACGCGGCCAGGTTCAGGGGGTGGTGTACGACAGCGTCTCACGTCGCCCTCTCGCAGAGGCGACTGTACAACTGTTGCGCGTCGGATCCGATTCGGGGATGCGCACGACCGCTGCAGACAGCGCCGGGCGATTCCGTTTCGACTCCGTGACTGCCGGCGATTGGATCGTTGGCGCATGGCATGCACGGCTCGATTCCGTGGGGCTCACGCAGCTCGCGCGCCCTCTGCGGGTGACGGCCGGAAAGCTCACGCAGATTCGCGTGGCCGTGCCGTCTGCGCTCAGCCTCATCCGACGTTTATGTGGAGATAGTACCGTACGCGATTCGCTCGGCGTCGTCTTCGGTACCATCAGACGTGCAGATCGTCAGCGAGGCGCGGTGGCTGGCGTGGTTCGCGCGCAGTGGTCCGAAGTCCAAATTCGCGGCGTCTCCAT
>CANGXD010000070.1 GCA_947457545.1 Gemmatimonadaceae bacterium | reverse complement strand
ACCGGCACCCGCTCGTTATCGCCATGCATGCGCAGCTCGTCGACCATGGGCAGCGGCATGGGGAGAATGCCGTAGGTGGGAATGCCCTTGGCGCGCAGCGCGGCACCGTCGGTGGCGCCGGTGCTCATGAACGGAATGACCGTCGTGCCCGGCACCATCGCCACGGCCGCCTGCTCCATCGCCTGATACAGCGGCGTGCTTACTGGTGACACCGGCGGCGACGTGCGCGGCGTACCGTCGAGCACGAAGGCCACCTGTTTTTCGGCGCCAACACGATTGAACTGGGCCACGATTCCCGTCACGTCATCGTTGGGCAACACGCGGACGTTGAAGGTTGCCGTGGCTTCACTGGGAATGACGTTGCTCCGAATGCCGCCATTCATGATGGTGAGCGATTGGCCCGTACGCAGCACCGCGTTGTGCAACGGTTCGCGTGAGAGCACCAGGGCAGCCGCGTTGATCTGCGCACTGCTCGCCCCCGGCGCCGAAACGCGCAGCATAGCGGCTTTCATGACGGGGTCTTTTTCAATGCGGGCCAGACGCGCGAAGTAGAGGCGCGTCGTCTCGTTGAGGATGACCGGCGCCTTCCAGCTGTGCACCCGCGAAACGGCCCGTGCGAGCGCTGCCAACACATTGTCAGCGAGGGGCACGCTGGCATGTCCACTGGTACCGGTCGCCTTGGCGAGCACGTTGTACGACACCTTCTCGGTGGTCTGAATATTCACCGACTTCACCGTGCCATCGGCCACACGCACGCGTCCGCCTTCATTGAGCGCAAACTCGGCGTCGCGAATGAGCTCGTAGTGCGTGCTCACCATCTCGTCGATTCCGACTTCGGGCCCGCCTTCTTCTGCGGCGGTCGCCATGAAGATCACATCGCGGTCGAGCTGGTCACGATGCAACGCCAGCTGCTGCATGGCTGCGGTGGCCGTGGCGAGCATGCCCTTATCGTCGATCGCGCCGCGGCCGTACAGGTACTCCACGTCGCCTTCCATGCGCCGCGTGGCCGTGAAGGGCGGAGTAATCCACTTGCTGCTGTCGACACCCACGACATCCATGTGCCCCATGATGAGCACCGGTCGCTTGGTGGGCTTGGTCGCACGTAGCCGTGCGACGAAGTTGGCGCGCCCATTTGCCACCGGCAGCACGTGACGCTCAACGCCGGGAACAGCCGCGAAGACGCTGTCGAAATAGCGCGCGGTGAGGAGCTCGTTGCCGGGCGGGTTCTGCGTGTTGAGTGCGATCAGTCGCGTGAGATGCTCGAGAGCAGCACGCTGCGCGAGCGCGCGGTCGAAGCCCTTGGGCGCGGCGGTCGAAACGGTCCACGGCGTACTCTGCGCGGAAACGGGACTGCTTCCCATCACCACTGCGGCGACGATGCCGGAGACAATCCCGGAAACGACTCGCGCGCCCGGAGTCCGGGCGCGCGACACGTACGACTGTGACATCAGAGTTGCCAACCTTTGCGATACGCGCGCGTGAGGTACTGATTGGCCTCGGGCGCGTTGGTGAACTCCATCTTCTCGGCGTTGTACAGCACCTTGCGTCCCTGACCGGCCCGCAGCGCCGCAATGCCAAGCAACATCGTTTCCGTGAGCGGCGCCGCCTGCGAGAACGGCGAGCTCGACTGAGTCAGCCCCTTCGATGCCTGAATCCAGTTCTGCTCATGCGACACCGTAATGCGCGGAATGGATTGGGCGACCTGCTCCGCTTTCTTGGCGGTGCCTTCCGGATAGATCCGCGGATTGTTGCCGTACGTCTCGTGAATGAGGATGCCCTTCTCGCCCACGATCATCGCACCACCACCATCGCTTCCGGGGTTGGAAATGGGGGCGTCAGTGGGGAGCATGTCGGGACGCGGCGGCAGCAGGCCACCGTCGTACCAATGCAGCTTGACCGGACCGCGCTTGCCCACCGCCGGATATTCGAACTGTGCCATCATCGCGAGCGGATACGTCGCGGGATTCTGCGCGCCGCCGCCCCACGGGCTGGAGCTCGACGTGATGCTGGTGGGGTACGTGAGCTCGAGCGCGGTGTACGCCTGATCGATGAGGTGCGCACCCATGTCGCCAATGGCACCCACACCGAAGTCGAGCCAACCGCGCCACGCGAACGGGTGATACGCCGGGTGATACGGAATTTCCGGCGCGGGGCCGAGGTAGAGATCCCAGTTGAAGCCTTCCGGCGGCGAATGATCGTTGCTGGCCATCAGGTTGCGCACGGCGTTGTCTACCGTGCCCATGTTCCACTGAGGCCGCGGGTTGGCGTTCACGACCGCGGCACCAGCGGGACGCGGACGCGGAATGCCCTGCGCCCAGTAGCGCACCGGACGATCGGTCCACACGTGCACGTCGTGCACCTTGCCGAGCACGCCGGAGCGCACGATTTCCGTGACGCGATGCGAGCCTGCCATCGAGTGCCCCTGATTGCCCATCTGCGTGGCGATCTTGGGATTGTTCGCCGCCGCCTTCTGCAGCAGCCGCGCTTCGTACACGGAGAACGCCAGCGGCTTCTGCACGTACACATGCTTGCCAAGCGACATCGCCGCCAGCGCAATGGTGGCGTGCAGGTGGTCGGGCGTGGCAATCATCACCGCGTCGATGTCCTTCTGCTTCGCGAGCATCTCGCGGAAGTCGGCGTACTTGGCGGCCTTCGTGTACTTCTCGCCAAGCAGCACACTCTGCGGCGTCGGCTGCCCTTCGCGCGGCTTGAGCCGTCCCTGCAGCGTACGCTCCACGTACCCGAAGTCCACGTCGCACACGGCCACGATGTTCTCGGTGAGCATCTGCGACATGTTGCTCATGCCCATGCCGCCAATACCGACGCAGGCGATGTTGAGCGTGTCGCTGGGGGCGCGGAACCCTTGTCCGCCGAGGACGTGCCTCGGCACGATCATGGCGCCCATGGCCAGCGTGGCGCTGGTGCCGACGAAGTCGCGGCGTGATAACGAATCAGACATGGCAGGCGGGAGGAAAACGAGGAGGGCGTTGGTCGCGTGCGGTCACGCGGACGCAGCAACTGGGGCAGGCAACATGATATAGCCTTCGCGCCAGCATCCGTCGAGACGGTACGGCGGTAATCCGGCAAGGTGTACGGCATCGCGCTCGCCGCCGGCCCATCGCAGCCCGGCAATACCGCCAACGACCGCTTGCAGCTGGTCGTGCGTGGTGTACGCGGGCAGCTCGATGCCGGTGGCCAGCGCCAACCGGTCGCGCGCGGCGACCATGTCGGCGGGCTTCGTGGTCGCCTTGCCCGGCAGCGCCGAGAGCCCGAGTGCCCGCCACGCGGCCGTGGGGAACGTTTCGGTGACGAACAGTCCGTCGCCGCGCGTTTCGTCCCCAGGGAGCACGAAACCTTCGTGCATGGTGAGCCGCTCGAAGAGCGCGATCGAGAATTGCGTGAACGCCAGATAGCCGCGCGGCTTCACCCCGTCGGGTGGGAGGCCGGTTTTTCCGGGGGCGCGCGCGATCTTTTCGCTCACGCGACTGTGGACCGCGTCGGTGTCGGGACCCTTCCAGCCGAGCGGGCCATCGATGCACAGGCCGTCGGCGGCGTGTTGCGCGGCGATGGTGATCAGCCAGTCGCTTAGCGCGTCGGGGGTTGGGGAGCCGGTAAGCGGGATGTCGAGGAGCGCGGCGGCAATTCCGCGTGGCGTCGCCTCGAGCAGTGCTACGCCGACATCGCGATAGTGCTTGTAGGCCAGGTCGACCGAGATGATTCGCGGCATTAGTCGTTGCTTGGGCCGATGGGGGTGGAACCGATGACACAAAGGCATCCAAGGCATCCGAGGCATCCAAGAAACACCTTTCTGTTCTTGGTTGCCTTGGATGCCTTGGATGCCTCCGTGCTATCGGTTCAACGATGCCCGGATCTCACTCAAAAGCGCAGTAACCGCGCACCCGTCACCTTCGCCGGATCCCCAACATACGCCCAGCGCACGTTGCGCATGTACGTTCTCGCCGCGCGCTGAATCTCTTCAGGCGTCACCGCGCGCAGCTCCTGCACAAAGCGAGAGGCACGGCGGAAGTCGCCCTGATACAGCTGCGCGCGCGCGAGCATGTTGGCCTGGTCGGCGTTCGTCTCGTTATCGAGGAAATACGTGACGATGAATTGCTGCACGAGCTGCTCGAGCCCTTCCGTCGTGATGATGCCTTCCTGCAGCGCCTTGATCTGCTGCAGCATGATGGAGAGCACTTCGTCGGGCTGCGTGGTGGTGACGTACAAGCCGCCCAGCGAAAAGGCGCGCTCCACAAACGGTGCGTTCACGGAGTACGACAGATTGCGGCGCTGACGTACTTCGCCGAACAACCGGCCGGAGAGTACGGCGCACGCCAATCGCAACGCGGCGTAGTCGCTGCTCGACGCCTTGGGTCCGTGGAAGTAGCCCTGCAGATAGTTCGTCGGAAGGGCGCGCTTCTCTACCACGTATGCACTGGGCAAATCGGCCGGCGGATCGGGAAGCGACCAGGCATAGGTGCCACGCGGCAACCGTCCGAAGGTTTCGCGAACGAGCTTTTCGACCTTGGTACGCGATACGTTGCCCACCACCACGACCATCATACGCGACGTGACCATCTGCGTGCGCTGATACTCGCGCAGCTGCGCGGCGGTAATGGTCTTGAGTGACACATCGGTGCCGGTGGGCTCGAGCGCATACGGATGCCCTGCGAACGCCATGCTGTCCGCAAGGAAGTCGAGTACGGCGTCGGGGCTGTCCTTCCGCTGACTCACCGCGGTGACGAACTGCTCGCGCACGAACTCCACGTCGGCTGTTTCGAGACGCGGCGCGATGATGCGGTCGGCCATGATGGCCCACGTGCTGTCGAGACCATCCGTCGTGGCGCGCAGCCCCACGCTGGTCCAGTCGGCGCCGGCGTTCACGCCAATGGCGCTGCCAAGTCGCGCCATGCTGGTGCGCAGCCGATCGCGCGGATACTTCTGCGTGCCGCGTTCGCTGGCTTCGAGCAGCATAAGTTCGATGCCCTGCGTGGCCGGCGTGAGCTGACGCGCACCACCCAGCAGATACAGATTGGCCGCCACCACATTGTTGGCGGTCACGCGGCGCAGAATGACCGGTATGCCGCTCACCTCGAACTTCAGCGTAAGCGAGTCGTCGCCCATGATGGCGGGCGACGCCGGTGGCTCGGCGGCTGGCTTGGCGGGTGGTTTTGGCTGGGCAGTGGGTCGACGCACCGGCGCACGGGTCGCCTGTGCTTCGAGTGCAGTGTGGGCAACGACCGACGACAGCGACAATACCGCGGCAAACGCCGCACGAACAGCACGCGGGCTCACTGCTTCACCCCCGACTTGAATGGCGCAAGCAGTTCCTTCTCCGTGAGGCCAATGGCGCGTCGCGCATCGGGCGAGAGCAACACGTTGGTCACGCGCGGCTTCCCGACGATGTAGGTGCTCGTATATCGCATGAGGTCGGTGATGCGCTGCTGGGCCATACGATCGGTGTAGCTCATGAAGTAGTCGAGACTGGCCACGCTCCACCAGAAACCAATGGTGTGCGCAATCTCGGACGCTTTCTCGATACCGAAAGCACTCGACACTGTGCGCTGCGCCTTCACGGCTTCGAGCTCGCGTACCGATACATACGTGGGGTCGTTGAAGCGGGCGAGTTCACGTTCCAGCGCGGCCATCGCGGCGCGGAACTTGTCGGGAGTCGTTTGCCCACTCACCGAAATGGGGCCCACCTGGTTGAGCGTGTAGTAGTTCACGCCCACCGCGAGCCACAGCCCGGAATCGACAAGGTTCTTCTGAAAGGTGGAGCCCGGCGTGTTGAGCACATCGCTGAACACGTCGGCGGCGAAGGTGGCACCGGGGTCTTTGCCAACACTCGGTCCCTGCCACTGCAGCAACACGGCGACGGCGTTGATCGGCTCTTCGCTGATCGATGACTGATTCGCGGTGAGCGCCGGAATGGGCGGAATGGGGTCGACCTTGAAGGGGTCCTCGCCGCGTGGCCACGCCCCGAAGATCTGTTCGGCGAGCGCGAAGATCGCTTCCGGATTCACGTCACCGGTGACGATGAGCGCACAGTTGTTGGGCACATAGTACTTGCGCTGAATTTCGCGCATCTGCGCCGGCGTGACGTTGGCGATGACTTTGCGATCGCCAATGGTATTCTTGCGGCTTGCCTGCCCGGGGTAGAGCAGCTCGTTGGCACGCTGCTGCCACTGAAAGCCGGGCTGCGCTTCGTTGCGATCGTACTCGCCGAGCACCACTTCTTTTTCGCGCGCCAGTTCGTCGTCGCGAAAGCTCGGGTTGATGAGCGCACTCGCCAAAAAGCGCAGTCCGCCGCGCACCGAATCGGCGGGGAGCGTGAGATAGTAGTTCACGCGCTCTTCCTGCGTCGTGCCATTGAACACTGCGCCCAGTTCCGCCGCGCGATCGTTGAAGGCGTCGGCGTCGGGGAGGTCTTTGTTGGCTTTGAAGAACATGTGCTCGTACATGTGCGCGAGGCCGGCAAACTCCGGCGACTGCGTGAACGCGCCGTTCCGCACATTGATTTCGAGCGTGGCAATGGGGACGCCGTGGTTCTCCACCACGATCACTTCCATGCCATTCGCCAGCACCTTGCGGCGCAGCACTTTGTCGAGCTCGGCGCGGGACTGAGCGTATGCAGGTGCCGCACTGACGGCGAGCGCCGCGGTAGCCAGAGTGGTCGCGGCGAGGCACACGCCAGCGAGCCGACGGGCAAGCGAAAGAGCAGTCATACCGAAGGTGAAAGGAAGCCGACGCAGATTTCTGTAGGGTAGGATGCCACCCTTGCTACCGCGCTCGCTAGCGCCGGGGTCCGCACACGAACGAAGACGGTCCGACGGTGCGCCGTCCCGGACCGCGACTCACGTATCCTGCGCGTCGATTTCTTCCTGGAGCGCCTCGAGTTCCGCGATCACCTCGAGGTCCTTGAGGCGACCCGCGGCGCGCTTCACGCGCACCAACCACGGCAGGTCGAGCAGCTGCAGGTCGCAGCCGAAGATGGAAATTGGGAGGGTATGCGCGAGGAGGTCTTCGTAGTGACCGCCGCCGGTGATTTCGCCAAGCAGATTGATGGCCCCCGCGCTGGTGGTGAGGGTGAAGTTCAGTCCCGCCCGGAGCGTGGCCACCGACCACTCGAACGGCAGCCCCGGTGGTGCGCCACGCAAGTAGGGATTCAGCGGCCCAAGCGCCGCTACCAGGCGCGCGAGATTCGCCGGCGATCGTGCGTACGAGATATCGAGGTCGTCGGTGAGCCGAGAGGAGCCGTGTGCGCGGGCGGCGACCCCACCCACCACAATGAACTCCACGCGGGCCTCGTGGAGCGCCCGGAGCAATTGCTCGAGCTGCGTCATGGATTGCCGCCGGGTGGCGTAAGCCGCGCGCGTCGTGCCCGCGCAGTCGCCTCCGCGAGGGCCCGCCCATTCTCCTGCCACTCGCCGAGGGTGCGCAGCCGCTCGTCTACAGAGCGGCGCAGGTTCTGGCGCAGCAGCGTCCGATCGACGCCTTGCTTGTACAGCGCGACGACCGGATCTGGGGGCGCCACCGGGGTCAGGGTGACCTGCAGCTGCATGCCCACCGCCGCCGCGAGGCGCGCCAGCGTCTCCACTGTCGGGTTGCCGTCGCCACGTTCGAGGGCGGCGACCGCCGACTGCGACGTCCCAACGCGATCGGCCAGCTCCCGCTGGGTCAGATAGGCGGCTTGGCGCGCTTCTCGGACCGCGCGGTGGATGACTTTTTTATCGTACATGGTATCAACATACTAAATATCGTATACGGTGCAACCGAAATCTGAAGCTCGGGGACCGGACTCTTTCGGCAACGCTCTTGCCGCCCCGACTTCCACGCAACTCGAAAGGCTTACGCCAGTGGAATCGTTCGCGGTCCAGCACTACCTCACGCAGCTCTCCAGCAGCTGGTGTATCCTTGCAGTGGTAGCGCCCAACGACCTGACACTTCCCGTCATTCCCTGATGGCTCCATCGTCGCTCTCCTCGCTGTCGTCGGCTCGCCTCACGGCCAACGCGCCCCTCGCGCCGTTCACCACGTTCAAGATCGGCGGCCCCGCCGACTGGCTGTACGAAGCGACATCGGCCGACGACCTCGCCGCCGCCATCACCGCCGCTCGTGCCGCCAACATGCCCTGGTTCGTGCTCGGCCTGGGCGCCAACATCGTGGTGGGTGACCGTGGCGTGCGCGGACTGGTCATTCGCAACCGAGCCGCCGCCCACACGCTGAGCGACGATGGCGTATTGTGGAGTGAAAGCGGTGCGGTGATCCAGGACCTCGTGCTCGACACGGTGCGCGCCGGCTGGTCGGGGCTCGAGCATTACATCGGCATCCCCAGTACCGTGGGTGGCGCGCTCTGGCAGAACCTGCACTTCCTGTCGCCGGCCCCCGAGCGCGAACGCACGATGTTCATCAGCGAAGTGTTCGCCGACTGCGACATCCTCACCGAAGAAGGCGAACGCCGCACGGTCAACGCCGACTACATTCAGTTTGGCTACGACGACACGGTCTTTCATCATCGCCGTGATGTCGTGCTGAGCGCCCGCTTTCAGCTCGAACGCGCCGACCCGGCTCGGCTCCATCAGATTCTGCAGGAGAATCTGTCGTGGCGCGGCTCGCGGCACCCGTGGCTGCAGGTACACCCGAGCGCCGGCTCAATCTTCAAGAAGATCGAAGGCGTTGGCGCCGGTCGCCTCATCGATCAGTGCGGCCTCAAGGGATTTCGCGTAGGGGACGCGCAGATCTCGCACATCCACGCCAATATCCTCGTCAATCTGGGCCACGCCACGGCCGCCGACGTTCGCGCGCTCATTGCACACGCACAGCAGGCGGTACGGGAGAAGTTCGGGTACGAGCTGGAGCCTGAAGTCGGGTTCATCGGCGAGTTCTGAGGCCGCGCAGTTTCGCCGCAAACCACTGGAAACGGTTTGCGGCATGGTTGGTGTCGAAACGCACGTACGGACTTCTCCGTAGTTCACGAGAGGTCACCGCTCGCTCCCTTGACACCAATACCGACGTGCTCCGTCGCATCCCTCTTTTGGCCCTGCTGGTCAGCATGCTGGCGCTGTTCGCACCGCCGGCATACGCCCAGCAGCTCGACGTGATCCGCGGCCGCATTACCGGCCAGGACAATGAACCGCTCGAAAATGTGTCGGTGCTCGTCACGTCGATCTCCGGCAACGTGAACCGCACCGCGCGAACCGACCGCGCCGGTCGCTTCACGGTCACCTTTCCCAACGGCGATGGCGACTACATGGTCACCATCAACGCCGTCGGGTTTGCCCAGCGCCGCTTCGAAGTGAAGCGCGCCGCCGACGAAGACGTGCTGCTCGCCGACGCCAAGCTCAGCAAGGTCGGCACGGTACTCGACGCCATGCGTGTCACGGCGGAGCGTCAGCGCGTATCGCGCGGCGAAGTATCGCAGGATATCGGCGGGACCGAGCGCACTATCAGTAACCTCGCCGCGCTCCCGCCCGACCAGATGGGCGACCTCGCCGCGATGGCCGCCACGCTCCCCGGTGTGCAGCTCGTACCCGGTCAGGATGGCGGTGCCAACGGCTTCTCGGTGCTTGGCCTCGGTGCCGATCAGAACAACACCACGCTCAACGGCATGATGTTCGGTGGCGCCGGATTGCCGCGCGATGCAGGTGTGCTCAGCTCACTCATCACGTCACCGTACGATGTATCGCGCGGCGGCTTCAGTGGCGGACAGTTCCAGCTGCGCACCCGCTCAGGCACCAACTTCAGCAACCGCGGACTGAGCTTCGTGGGCGACGCGCCGCAGCTGCAATGGACCGACGCCGCCGCGCGTGCCACGGGTCAGGAATACACCAACGGCTCGCTGGGCGGCACGGTATCCGGCCCGCTCGTCTTCGACAAAGCGTTCTACAACGTGTCGTATCAGCTCGGTCGTCGCAGCAGCGACTTGCAGTCGCTGCTCAACACGTCGCCGTCTGGTCTGCAGGCCAGCGGCGTAAGTGCCGACTCCGTGTCGCGTTTGCTCGGCATCCTCGGCAACAGCCGTGTGCCCATCAACACGGGTGGCATTCCGGGCAGCCGTCTCGCCGACCAAGGCTCATTGCTGGGTGCCATCGATTTCGCGCCGCCCTCGAGCAGCAGTGGCTCGGCGTACAACCTCACGGTGAACGCAGGGTGGAACAAGCAGAACCCGGCCTTCACACCGCTCACGACGGCGCTGCCCAATACGGGCGCCGAACGCACGAGCTGGAACGGCGGCCTGCAGGGGCGGCACAGCGGATACTTCACCGTCTTCGGTGTCGGCATGCTCACGGAAACGAGCGCGGGCTTCAGCGCCTCGAACAGCGAGGGCACGCCGTATCTCAACTTGCCGGGCGGCCGAGTCCGCGTGAACTCGACGTTTACCGACGGCACGAGCGGTGTGCAGCAGCTGTCGTTTGGCGGCAATCAGTTTCTGAACACGACGCAGAACGGTAGCAGCCTGATGGCGAACAACACGCTGTCGTGGTTCAGCGGCAACAACAAGCATCGCCTCAAACTCGGCACCGAAATTCGTCGTGACGCGTCGGCACAGGACCAGACGGTGAACCGCCTGGGCACCTACACGTACAATTCGCTCGCCGACCTGCAGGCGGGGCTGCCGCTGTCGTATACACGTACCCTGTCGCCGCGTGAGCGCGACGCCAGCGTGGTGATCGGTGCGCTGTCGCTCGGCGATTCGTATCGTCGCTCGCAGACGCTGCAGATTCAGTACGGCGTACGACTCGACGCCAACCAGTTTCTCGATTCACCGGCGCGCAACACCGATCTCGAATCGCGGCTTGGCGTGCGCAACGATCGCGTACCCAACGGCGTGTTCGTGAGCCCGCGCATTGGCTTCTCGTGGCAGTACGGCACGGGGCCGCAGATCGGCGCCTTCGAAGGGGCGTTCCGCGGACCGCGGGCCGTGGTGCGCGGTGGCATTGGTGTATTCCAGAATACGCCGCAGGCCACCACGATCGGTACGGCGATCGACAACACCGGCTTGCCGGGCGCCATTCAGCAGCTGGTGTGCGTCGGGGGCGCGGTACCGACACCGGATTGGAACGCGTTCACGTCGTTCTCCAACATTCCGTCGCGCTGCACCGACGGGAGCACGGGTACGCTGTTCAACAACAGTGTCCCCAATGTGACGCTGTTCAGCAGCAACTTCGCGCCGGCGCGGAGCGTGCGCTCCAACCTGAGCTGGAGCGGGCCGGTGCTGTGGAACATCTTCAATGCCTCGTTCGACGCGACGTACTCGCTCAATACGCAGCAGGCGAGCTTCGTCGATCGCAACTTTGCCGGCACGCAGCGCTTCGTACTCGACAACGAAGGCGGACGGCCGGTGTATGTGAACTCCTCGAGCATCGTACCGCTCACGGGTGGCATTGCCGCGGGTGACGGACGCGTCCTGTCGCAGTACCAGCGCGTCACCGAGCAGCTGAGTGACCTGCGCTCGCGCAGTGGCCAGTTCAGCGTGCGCCTGTCACCCATGGCGTTCAACACCAACTTCAACTGGAGCGGGAGCTACACGTATGGCAACGTGCGTGAGCAGTTCCGCGGCTTCCAGAGCACGGCGGGCGATCCGTTCGGTGTTGACTGGTCACGCTCGGGTTTCGATTCGCGTCACCAGTTCACCTACAACATCAACTGGAACGCCTTCGATATCGTACGCATCGGCTGGTTCGGCCAGCTGCGTTCGGGGACACCGCTCACGCCTACCATTGGCGGCGACGTGAACGGCGACGGTTTTGCCAACGACCGTGCGTTCATCTTCAACCCGGCCAACACTGCCGACGCCGCGGTGGCGAGTGGTATGCAGTCGCTCCTGCAGCAGGGCTCGCGCGTCGCACGCGAATGCCTATCGCGTCAGCTTGGCACTCTGGCGGCACGTAACAGCTGCCAGGGTCCGTGGGTGACCACGGCCAACCTGAGCATCGGCTTCAACCCGCTCAAGCTGCGGTTGCCGCAGCGCATGAATCTGTCGCTCAATGTGAGCAACCCCATTGGCGCAGCCGACCTGCTGCTGCACGGCGAAAAGAATCTGCGCGGCTGGGGACAGCAGCCGTTCCTCGATCAGTCGTTGCTGTATGTGCGCGGCTTCGATCCGGTGTCGAAGCGCTACAAGTACGAAGTGAACCAGCGATTTGCCGCCACCAACCCGCAGTTCCAGCAGTTCCGCGCGCCGGTCACAGTCACGGCACAGCTGCGCTACGACATCGGTCCCACCCGCGAGCGTCAGGTGCTCACGCAGGCGCTCGATCGTGGTCGTCGCACGGAAGGCACCAAGCCCTCCGCGCAGCTCATCAAGGCGCAGTTCGGCAACGGTGGTGTCCCCAACCCGCTCGGGACCATTCTGCGCGACCAGGACACGCTCAAGCTGAGCTCCGACCAGGCGGATGCGCTCGCGACGATGAACCGCCGGTATCTGGTGCGACTCGACTCCATCTGGTCACCCATTGCCACACAGTTCGCCGCGCTCCCCGATGGCTACGACAAGGATCGCATTTACATGCAGTACGTCCGCGCGCGTGAAGCGAGCATCGACATGCTGCGTGGCTATGCTCCGCAAGTGAAGAAGATTCTGACGGCCCAACAGTTCAGGAAACTGCCGCCCTTCATCGCGTTGGCACTCGATGATCGCTACCTCAAGACGATCCGTTCCGGCACCGCCGGCGGTGGCGGCGGCATGATGCTCAACCCCGGCATGATGATGGCCGGCGGCATGGGTGGCGGTTCGCAGACCATCATCATGCGACAGTAAGCACGCAGCAATTCACGACCACTTCAACGACACCACTCTTCGTCATGCATACACGACTACTTCTCGGCGCGCTCACGCTCTCAGCGAGTACGCTTGCCGCGCAAGCCCCAGTATCCTCGTCGCGTCCAGCGATTCGCCCGCTCGGCAGCGTGAAGGCGGTATCGAAGGATTCCATGGGGATGGTCAACAACGTCCGCGCGCTCCCCGGCGGTAAGCTGCTGGTGAACGACGCGGCCAACCGTCGCGTGGTGCTGCTCGACTCGATGTTCAAGGTCATCAAAGTCGTCGCGGATACCACGCCCGGTAATCCGAACTCCTATGGCGGCGGGTTGGCGAGCCTCATTGCGTTTCGTGGCGACTCCACGCTGTTCGTCGACGCGCGGTCGCTGTCGATGCTCGTGATCGATGGCAACGGCGAGGTGCAGCGCGTCATGTCGGTGCCGCGCGCACAGGACGCGATGATGCTGGCGGCCGGCGGCATGGGCGCTGGTGCGTTCTACAGCAATGGTCACCTGGTGTATCGTGGTATGCCCGCCATGCGCATGCAGATCAACAACGGCGTGCCGCAGATGCCGAGCTTGCCCGACACCATGGCCATTACGCGCGTCAATTTGCAATCGCGTGTGGTGGATACGCTGGGCTTCGTGAAGATCCCCAAGACCAACACGAACTTCAGCCGCACCGACGATGGAAGAATGAACATCTCCATCGAAGTCAATCCGCTGCCGACGATCGACGAGTGGACGGTGCTTCCCAACGGCGACGTCGCGCTGCTGCGCGGGCGTGACTATCACGTGGACTGGGTGGAAGCGAACGGCACGCGTCGCGCGTCTCCCAAGATGGCGTTCGACTGGAAGCGCATGACCGATGAAGACAAATCCAAGCTCGTCGACTCGGTGAAGACCATTCTCGATGCGCAGGCGGCGGGCAATCCCAATCAGGGACAGGCGATGGCGTCGGCGTTCGGTGCCATGATGGGTGGCGGGGCCGGTGGCGGCGCGCCGCGCACGCAGGTCATGGTGCGCATGGACGGCGGCCCGGGCGGCGGCGGTGCGCCGACGCGCGCGCCGCAGGTGTCGGCGCCCAAGATCAACGTGGTGTCGGCGAGCGAGATTCCCGACTATCAGCCGCCGTTCTTCGCCAACAGCACGCGTGCCGATGCCGATGGCAATCTTTGGGTGCTCACCATTCCCACCAAGCCGCAGCCCGCGGGCTCGGTGTACGACGTCATCAACACCAAGGGCGAGGTGACCGAGCGCGTGCTCGTCCCGGCGGGTCGCACCATTCTGGGCTTTGGCCCCGGTGGCGTGGTGTATCTGGCCGAGCGCACGGCCACGAGCACCAAGATCGAACGCGCTACGGTGCGCTGAGCAGCGCCCTGCTTACGGCACGACCACCAGCCGCTTCGCACTACGGCACAGATTCTCGCCTTTGCGGCAGTAGCTGGTGGTGAGCGTGCCTTCGAGAGGCAACGCTGACTCGGCTATCGTGAGCGTGACGTCTCCTACAAAGTACGAACTGTCTGCGGTAACGGCCGACCCTGTGAACAACAGGCGTTGGCCGTTCGCCGTTTGTATGGCCGGTGGCTGCAGCGCGTTGATCTGATCGCCCGGCGCAGGGTCCATTACGAGCTTTGCCCCGCTCTGTAGGCGCTCGACGCGATAGGGCGGCCCGCTGTCTGGCGCTTCCCGGGCGAACTTGGGCAACGTGGGAATGGCAGAGATCGCGGGGGTCGTCGTACTATCGGCGACTGCGGACTTGGGACTCGGTGTCGAGCAGGCGCCGAAGAGCAGCGTCCAGGCCATGATGATTTTGCGCGGCATGCATGGAACGTAGCGCGGTCTCGCTTTGGACGCTTCGGTGCTGGTTGGCCGGCTTGGGTGGAACTGCTCTCACGGAGGCATCGGAGGATCGGAGGTCGCGGAGGCGCACACGGCCGGGTCTTGTGGCCACACGAACTCCGTGGCCTCCGAACCTCGGATGCCTCCGTGAGAGCAGTTCACCGACCTCGCCCAACGCGACCTACCGTCCGATCCAGCGCGAATACTTGATGAGGAATACGTGGCGCCCGGGATCGGCGTAGGCGCGACCGAGTTGGCGGGCGACGTCGAAGTTGGCCTGATAGAGCTCGGCTTCACGCTGCTGCGACCACACGAAGAAGAGCGACGAGCCGGGGCGATATTCCCAGCGCAACACCGCGTTGCCTCGGAGCGCGCGCACCGTGAAGTCCTGAACGGGGACCACGAACGGCGCCGACGCGCCGGCGCCGTCGGGATCGACGGTGAGGTCACCATCGGCCGCGCGCGTAACGGTACCGCGATCAACGCCGTACTCGGCGAAGGAAAATTCACGAGGCGTCGTGAATTCCTTGAAGCGCGTGAACTCACCGGTCGAGGCGAACGGCTGCAGAAACAGTTGCAGCGAAAGCCACGGCGAGAAGGTCCAGTCGAGGCGCGTGTTGAACCGTACTTCCCGCTGGCGCACGTTGGCGAAGACGTAGCGAGCGCCGAAGGTGCCGACGGCCTGCGCGTCGGGTTCCGTTTGGATGTACTGATCGACCGCCTGGTTGGCCGAAAGCTCGGGGCCAACGCGCAGACGCATCTGCGGGAGTGGGCGCCAGTCGATCGAGCCTTCCACCCCCGTCGTGCGGGCGCCGGCGACATCGCTGGTGCGCGAGAGATCGAGTCCGAAGATGAGCGTCTTGCGTCCATCGGTGCTCAACTCGAGTCCCTGCGACAGCGCGCGGGGACGTTGTGCCAGTGGCCCGCCGCGAAGCAGACGGTCGTTGAGCGTGGCCGGCGCAAACGAGGTGAACGCCGAGATCTCCCAGAAGTTGAGCAGGGTGGCCTCGGTGAAGAGCGCGTACCGCCGCTCGAGCAGATCTCCCCCAAAGTTGGTGCTGTGGGTGGAGTAGAGCGTCGCCGACCACTCGCGCGAGAAGCGGTCTATGAACGGATTGCGGTACTGCAAGGCGGTCGAAAGGCTGCGAAAATCGGAGCGGACCTGGAAGCCCAGATCATTCACTTCGAAACCGGGGCTGGTCTCTTCGTACGTGACGCTGCCGAGGAGGCGTTCGCCGGCCGTCTTGGCGAGCGAGAGGGCGCCGTAGTGTCCGTTGAGGGCAGTGCGTGCCGGGTCGAAATCGAGATGAGTGGCGTCGGGACGCTGATAGCTGCGGTAGTTCGCGCGTTGCAGGCGTCGCATGACGTCGGTGCGTCCCCGCACGTCGCTCCGGCTGTAGAGACCACTCACCGTGTACGTGCGATTCTGCCAGGCGTGCTCCCAATCGACGCCGCCAATGGTCGCCGATGACGGAATCCGCATCGTCAGCAAGCTGTCGTCCGTGAAGCGGCGCGTGTCGGCGACGAACACACCAACGCCGGTGTTCCCGCCGTTCAACAACTTTCGCACGCGGGACACATGGTAGTTCGTGAACGGCTCGACGGCTTCGCGCGTGACCTGTCCGTTGCTGCGCAACACGTCGGCGTGTTCGAGAGGCGTACTGGCGTTGAGTACACCGATCTGCCATCCCGATGGGGTGGTACCGGAGAGCTTGAGCGCGCCGGCGATGGGCGTTTGCGCGCTGATGCCGACCGCCTCGAGATCGTCTCCCGAGGGATTGCGCTGCGGCGCGCGACCGATGCGACGACTGTAGAAAAAGCGCGGCGGGTCGCTGCTATTGAAGGTGCGCGTCGCACCAAAGGCAAACGCGTCGGCGTTCTCAAGGAAGAATGGGCGACGTTCTTCGAAGAACACTTCGAACGCACTGAGATTCACGACGGCCGGATCGGCTTCCACCTGTCCGAAGTCCGGATTGATCGAGGCCGTGAGCGTGAGCGACTGTGGCAGCTTGAAGCGCGCGTCACCACCGACGGCGCCGGCCAGCTTGGCGCCGGGCACGAAGCGATTGCGCTCTGCGGCCGGCTGCGTTTCCACCTGCGTACGCACGTAGGGAACGAACTCGGTACGCGACGGGGGGCGCAAGGAGTCGAGCCCCACGAGGGTGCCGAAGCGCGAGACGGAACCGGGCGCGTTGGCCGGCGTGGGCGCCCAGAACGACTCTTCGCCGCCGCGCGCAACCGTGCGGGAGAAGTTGAGTCCCCATGGACGGACCGCACCGACAGCACCCGCGACGTCATAGCGTAGCTGAGACAACGGAATGCGAAACTCAGCGGTCCATCCTGCACTGTCCATTCGCGCGACGACGTTCCACACGGCATCCCAACTGACATCAGCGTTGTCGATGTCGTCATTAGTGATGTAGAAGTCGTTCAGTACCCCGCGCGGATTGACGCCGAAGACGAACGCCGTGCGCTTGTCGCCGTAGCTGTCGAAGCCGACGTAGAACCAGTCGGAGTACAAATCGTCGGCATCGCGGCGGCCGAGCTGCTGCGCAATGCTGTCGGGAGCGCTGTCGAAGTTGCGCACACCGACGTACACGGCGTTGGCATCGTAGGCAATGCGTACCTCGCTGCGCTGCGTGGCGGCGTCACCATTGCGCGGGATGCGCTGCACGAAGTTCGTGGCGGCCGGCGCGGTGCGCCACACCGGTTCATCGAGTCGGCCGTCGAGCTGCAGCGGAGACGTCAGCCACTGTGCGCGGAGCACCGGCTGCGCGTCGACACGCGTGGTGAGGAGCAACAGCGCACATACGCTGGCCCGGAGCGTGGAACGTAAAAGGGGCGTGACCATCCCGAAGGATAGTCACGCCCTGCTCTTGCGTCGACGCGTCAGTTTCCGGCGCGACGTGGCGGTGCGGGGAGCGTGCCCTTGTTGGCGATGGCCTTGTTGATCGCCTCGATGGTGACCTGCGTACGGAACGCCACCACTTCCTTGGCCCACTCGGTCATCTGCTTGCGATTGGTGAGCGAGACGCCGTTGATGGTGGCGAGACCGGCCTTCACGCGTTCGTCGTACCGGATGCTCTTGGGGTCGTCGATGAACATGTTGAGCGAGATCTCTGCGTCATCGTGCAGTCCATCGGCCTTGGTCTGGTGCACACCCTTGGTTTCCATGTGCTTGGAGACACTGGCGTAGTCGTAGTACTCCTGCACGTGCGCCACGATCGGTGCCCCCTTCCAGAGGGCGGTCAACGAGTCGGCAACGGCACGCTGACCACCCTGATT
>CANGXD010000069.1 GCA_947457545.1 Gemmatimonadaceae bacterium | reverse complement strand
GCGACGACGGCCCGTTGGAGCTGCTGGTCGAGAGCTATCCGTACGACGCCGCGTTCACGCTCGATCCGCGCACGATCTTTCGTGGCCGCGGACGCGGACTCGTGCTCCGCACCCCGGTCGCGCAGGTGGACTTCATCGTGGATGATGCGTCGTGGGCCGACGCGCAGCGAGTGGCGCAGGCCAGTGCGCAGGCACGTGGCGTCGTGACGCGGGAACAGCAGGCGCTCGACCGGACCATTCAGGCGGCGCCGCGACGCGCCGAAGAGTACATGCCCTACGTAGTACGTCGCGGCGAAACTCTTACCGGCCTGGCCGCGCGATTCCGCACGACCCCGGACGTGTTGCGACAGCTCAATCGCCTGCAAACCGACGCGATTCAGGCGGGGCAACGACTACGGGTGCCGAAGGTCGCGCCAGACAACGCGCCACCGCCGACACCCGAGTTGTAACGCGGGCGAACGCCGGACTTACTGTCCGAGGACGATCGCAAACACGAGCGGGGCGACGATGCTCGCGTCGGACTCGATGATGAACTTGGGCGTATCGATGGCCAGCTTGCCCCACGTGATCTTCTCGTTGGGCACCGCGCCCGAGTACGAGCCGTACGACGTGGTCGAATCGCTGATCTGGCAGAAGTAGCCCCACAGCGGCACTTCGGTGCGCCCGAGATCCTGATGCAGCATGGGCACCACGCAAATCGGGAAGTCGCCCGCGATACCACCACCAATCTGGAAGAAGCCGATCGTCGACGTTTTCGTCATCTCGGTGTACAGCTCGGCGAGATACATCATGTACTCGATGCCGCTCTTCACGGTGTGGACACTCTTGATGTCCCCTTCCATGACGTGGCCCGCGAAGATGTTGCCGTTCGTGCTGTCTTCCCAGCCCGGCACGATGATCGGGATGTTCTTCTCGGCCGCCGCGACCATCCAGGAGTTCTTGGGATCGATCTGGTAGAACTCCTTGAGCTTCCCGCTGCGCAGGATGCGGTACATGAACTCGTGCGGGAAATACCGCTCGCCCGCCTGATCGGCCGCCTGCCACTCTTCGAGCACGGCCTTCTCGATGCGGCGAATCGCTTCCGCTTCGGGGATGCACGTGTCGGTTACGCGATTGAAGTGCTGGTCGAGCAGCTTCTGCTCGTCTTCCGGCGTCAGATCGCGATAGTTGGGGACGCGCGCGTAGTGATCGTGCGCGACGAGGTTGTAGATGTCTTCTTCGAGATTCGCGCCGGTGCACGTGATGGCGTGCACTTTGTCCTGGCGGATCATTTCAGCCAGCGAGATGCCCAGCTCCGCGGTGCTCATGGCGCCGGCGAGCGTGACCATCATCTTGCCCCCCTTCTCGAGGTGGCTGACGTAGGCGTCGGCCGCGTCGATCAGTGCCGCCGCGTTGAAGTGCCGATAGTTGTGGCGAAGAAACGCCGTGACCGGCGCGGAAGTGGACTGAGCCATGGAGATGTCGGAGTCAGACGGTCTGGACACGCCGGGCACCCGAAAGGGACCGCGCCCGCGCGAATCTCACAATCTAATCGTTCCGGTCCGGCGAGCGGCGTAACGCAATGATCACGGCGGCGGCGCCGAGGACACCCGCCAGCAGTGCGGCGCCGTTCATGGCTGCGCCGATGCCACCGGCCACACACAAGATGACGGGGAGCGATACACCGGAGGTCGTGGCATCCGCCGCTGTCTCGGTCGCACGCGCGGGATTGGCCCTGGCCGCGCCCCAGCCTTCGCCGCTCAGCTCCCCGCGTGGCGTGCCCGAAGGCGCGTCCTCGATGATCTGCGACCGTTCGAACGCGCGCGAGGCGGCGCTCTCCGTGAGCAGCGACAATCCCAGGCGTACCGGCAGAAGTGGTCCGCTTTCACGCTCGACCGGGGTGACCACCGTGAACTCACCCGTTACGCCTCGATCTGTCCGGTCGTGCACCGCGCGATCGGTGTGCGTAGCGCCCTCCAGCAAGACATCGAGCAGCCTCCGTACGGCGGGAGGCATACTGGCGCCAGCGCGCCGCAACAGGCGCAGCGCCTCATCGAGCCGGTCGCTACCGTCTTCGCGGTGCGGGGGGCGCAGCAGTGGCAACCACTGCGCCATGAACGTCCCCACCGGTGACGGGGCGGCCGCATCCTGACGGATAACCACCAGAATGGCCGTCAACAGCTGTCGAGCCGCGTGGGCATCGTCGGGGAGACCGGCGCTGGCCAGGGTGCCACCGGTCGAGCAGGCGCGCAGCAGGGTGCGGGTCGCGCGAAGGAGGTCGTCATCAGGCGAACGCGCGATACGGCGCCCGAGATTGACGAAGGCCGCCGTCACGAGATCGCCGTGCTCTTCATCGGCGGGCAGGACGTCGAGCGCCGCATCGATCTCGGCCGCGTCGACCTCGTCGAGCGACTCGTCGACAACGGGGTCGCCCACGATGCTCGCATTGGCGGACGGTGGTGTACGCCGCGCGTCGGAATACGCCGCGCGTACGCCACTGCGTGCGCGGTCGGCGCGTGCCGACCGCACGGCCAAACGGGCCCACGACACGGCCGGGTGGTTGGGCGCCTCGAGCGCCAAACCGTCGAGGAGCGCGCCGGCATCGTCCACGTGCCCTTGGCGCGCCAGCACGACGGCCTGCTGCGCCGTGAGCACCGGATTGCCTGGCGCCGCGTCGAGCGCCGGCGCGAGAGCGGCACGGGCGCCGGAGAGATCACCGAGGACGGCACGCGCCACCGACTGCATGAGGCGGAGCGCGAGCGATCCCGGCTGCGTTTCGAGGCCGGCACTGGCAATCCGGTCACCGTCACCAGGATGGCCAAGCACGGTGAGCGCTCCGGAGCGGAGATACCACCCTTCTTCGGTGGTGGCAGCTCCCGGCCAGATGGCATCGAGAGAAACGAGGGCGTCCCCAGGCAGTTGCCGCAGCAGCTGCCCGCGAGCCGACTCGAGCCCCATCTCCAGCGCCACGGGCGCCACCGCCTGACGGGTTTCGAGCAGGTCGGGCGCAAAGAGCAGGTCTTCGAGCGCCACCCCGCTGCGATCGAGCGGCGAGCCGTGGGGCGGAAGAGCGCGGGGCCCCGCCTTCTCAACCGGCACCAGGGCGCGCGAAGGCGACACCGGTCGCGTGGGGCCGGCCGGTGGTATCGCCGCGCCGCCAGCGGCGCCGCTCAGCCCAGAGACGTCAGGGGGCATGCAGGGAGGTATCGACCGGTACGCCGGTCATGGTGAACATCTGGTGACCGGACAGCCCCGGTCATCGCGTTACACCAGTGCCTCGACCAGCGCTTCCTCGTCGTCGACGCGGACATAGGTGCCGATTTCGTCCATCCAGCGATACGCGCTCCCGTGCGAATCGAGCGCGATGGTCCGGCGGGTGGCGCTGTGTTCGTACATGCGCAATTCGCCCACATCGACCGGACCGGCCACGAACCCGACGAACCAGAATGAGGCCGCCGCATCGACAGCGGCGACGCCGAACACCGACGCGAGCGCTCGCTGCAGCGGGAACCAGTCCGGTGGACGGTACGGCGGGAAGATATCGTCGGAAATCGGCATCGTGATTTCCCGTTTGACGCGGCCGCGTCGTGCCCCGTCACGAACTGTCACACCACAGGTGCGGAAGGTTCGTTTGTTATGGGCGACTGGCGGGTATGTTACCACTCGTATGTCGCGCGATGAACGCCGCCGCACGCGTGAGTGACTGTTCCGCTTCGGGGAGCACCGCCGCAAAGAACTGCCACACATGCGGCACGCGACGCCACAACTGAAACTCCACCGTGACGCCCGCCTCGCGCGCGCGCTGCGCAACCCGGACGGAATCGTCGCGCAGCACCTCATCGGTGCTCGCGTGCACGAGCAGCGGAGGCAGTCCGCGGAAATCGCCGTACACCGGACTGACGAGCGGCGAGTACGGGTCCGCAGTGCCGACATAAAACCCGGTCGCTCGGCGAATCGTATCGCCGGCGAACATGGAACAGCGTTCACTGTTTTCGTCGAGTGACGCTCCGGTGGCCGCGAGATCGGCCCACGGGCAGAAGGCAACGATGGCCGCCGGCAACGGCCAGCCGGCATCGCGCGCGGCGAGCATGAGCGAGAGGACCAAGCCACCACCAGCCGAATCCCCCGCGACGACCAACCGCGAGGGATCGACCCCGACCTCATCGAGCAGATAGCGATAGGCCGCCTTGGCGTCTTCGAGGGCGGCGGGGTACGGGTGCTCAGGGGCCAGGCGGTACGCCGGCACCCAGGCATCGCCGCCGATACGCCCGACGATCGACCCGACCAGCGGTCGATGCGTTTCCGGTGAGCAGGCGATGAAGCCGCCACCGTGCAGATAGAGCACCGTCGGTGCCCCCGGCCTCCGCCGCGCGCCGCTCACGTACTCACCACCGGGCCATGCGCCCGTGGCGTCGTGCCGCGTAAACGTGGCCCCGGTGGAGCGCGCCATGTAGCGCCGTGGTGCTTCCGGCTTGCCCATGTTGCGCCGAATCCACTGCGGATCGATGGGGCGCTTGGCATGCGGTCGCATGCGGGCGGCGACGAGCCAATGCACCAGATGCGCCTGCCAGCTCGCAGCGACCGGTGTCGGGGAAACGTTCATGGTGGAGTTCAAGCGTAGGGCCGACGAGGGGCTGGCCGACTTATGTCGACCAGCCTCGCGATAGACTCAGACGCCGACCTGCTTCTCGACGCGGTCCCGATAATGACGACTCAGGCGCAACCGTGTTCCATCCTCGAGGATGACCACGTAGTCGCCGGAGAACCACTGCTGCATTTCGCGCACCCGATTGAGGTTCACGATCGTCGAGCGGTGGATGCGTGCAAACAGCCGAGGATCGAGCGTTTCCTCGAGGTGCGAAATGCGCTCGCGGATAGTGTGCGCCGTCTTGCCCACGTGCAGGCGTACGTAGTTGCGATCGGCCTCGATCCAGTCGATTTCCGTGGTCTTCACAAAGAACATGCGACCGTCCTGCTTGACGAGAATGCGGCTGGCGTAGCGGCCAGTCGCACCGTTCGCCGGTGCGCCGGCGGCCGCTGCCGCGCCCGCACTCGCGCCTCCACCAAGCAACGCGGCCACGCCATCTCCGCGGCCTTCGGCAGCGCCACCATCGGCCAACCGACGCACGGTCTCCAGCAGTTCGCCCA
This sequence comes from Gemmatimonadaceae bacterium, assembly GCA_947457545.1. Classification (GTDB taxonomy): domain Bacteria; phylum Gemmatimonadota; class Gemmatimonadetes; order Gemmatimonadales; family Gemmatimonadaceae; genus Gemmatimonas. The sequence continues at coordinate 12,780 of CANGXD010000069.1, read as the reverse complement.
GACGCTCGGCGGCGACCGCATTGGCGCGCTGCTTTCGCGCCTTGTCGAAGGCCGCACGAAAGCGATCGGCGTCGACCGGCTTGAGCACATAGTCCACGGCGTGCACGTCGAACGCACGCTGCGCATGTTCGTCGTAGGCCGTAATGAAGAGCACCATTGGCACATGGCCGCCTTCGATTTCGCTGAGCACCCCGAACCCGTCGAGCCCGGGCATTTGGACATCAAGGCAGACCAAGTCGGGCTGCAGGTCGCGAATCATCGCCACCGCATCATGTCCCGACTCCGCTTCTCCGACCACTTCCACGTCGGTTTCATTCTGCAGCAGCCGACGGACACGTTGACGGGCCAGCGCCTCGTCATCCACGATCAAAACTCGCACGCTCACCATCTCCCCTCCCGTTGGCCAGTCGGTGTTCGCCGTGGATTCGCATCGGGAGGTACGATGCGGCGGCGGAACACCGACAACTGTGGTGCTTTCCTTTCCGGTTCAGGAAAGCAAGCCTGTGCAATCCGTACGGTCCCGGTGCATCATGGATTCATTCCATGTTGTCCCAACGGGGAATGCTGCGTACGGTTGCAACATACCCCTGAAGAGTTGCCCCAAAGTCCTATGGACGGAAGTGCAGCCGCGAGGCTGCTGCGCAAGAGTTTGCTTGCTGTCTACACCATTGGCACAGCAAGGTTCCGCCCGTTTGGGCGGCTTGCAGCACCTACACGCGTCTTGTTCTCCCTATGACCGCTTCGTCACCTCCGCTCACAATCGCCGACGAAGGCCTCGGACTACGGCACCTGACCCGCTGGCTCTTCGCCGTGGTGTGGACCGTTCCGGGGGCGCTCGCGGCGCTGCAGATGACGCTGGTCGGGGATGCCTCCGGGACGCATTACGGGCTCGGCACCGCCCTCATCTGGCAAGGCTCGGCATGGATGATCTGGGGCCTGTGGTCGCAGCTCGTGCTCACCCTCGTCGATCGGGTCAAACTCGACACCGCCCGCGTGTTGCCGTGGCTGTCGCTGCACGCGGGGATGACCGTGCTGGCGAGCTCCATCAACGTGCTCGCCATTGCGTGGCTCGACCATGTGTTCGGCGCCGTGGGACAAGTGACCAGCTATGCGTTCGCCTTGCGCGTGGTGCTGGTCAACCATCTCGACATTCAGGTGGTGCTGTACTGGGCCGTGCTTGGTGCGGCCTACATGGTTGAATTCGTGCGCCGCTACCGCGAACGCGACCGGGCGGCGACCGAACTCGAGCAGAAGCTGGCACGCACGCAGCTCGAAGCGCTGCGCATGCAGCTCAATCCGCACTTTCTCTTCAACGCGCTCAACTCCGTGGCCGAGCTCATGGAGATGGATGTGAAGGAGGCACAGCGCACGCTCATCCGCGTGAGTGATCTGCTCCGGTTGTCGCTGCGGAGCGCCGGGCAATCACTCATCCCGGTGTGGCAGGAGATCGAGCTCGTCGAGCTCTACCTGCAGATTGCGCGTGTGCGCTACGGTGCCGGGCTCGATGCGGATATCGATGTGGATCCGAATGCCGTCGATCTCATGATCCCCAGCTTCTTGCTGCAGCCACTGGTAGAGAACGCGCTCAAGCATGGCCTGGCCCCCGGCCACGCCGATCAGTCCATCCTCGTCAAGCTCGAGCGTGTGGGCAACAGCCTTGAAATTCTCGTCGAAGATAACGGCAAGGGCCTTCACGGCCTGCTTACGACCAGCGGCCGTTTCCTCGCTGCTGTGCCGAGCGTGGATGGCTTGGGCATTGGCCTGACCAATACCCGCTCGCGACTCGCCATGTTGTACGGTGACCGCTATGCCTTCCGCATGAGCAATCTGCCCACTGGCGGCTGCCGCGTGGACATCAAGTTGCCCGTCGAACACTGACTGCCGGTCAACGCTCCACTCGCTGGACGAATCGCGGCGTTGGCCGCGTGTCCCGGCGCTCCTCGGGAAACTCCAGGTCGGGCGCGAGCGCGGGCAGGTAAATGCAAAAGCGGGTTCCCTGCCCTACCCGCGATTCGACCGCGATGACCCCGCCCGCATCTTCGACGATGCGAAACACCGTCGCCAACCCGAGACCGGTGCCTTTGCCCACCTCTTTGGTGGTGAAGAACGGCTCGAAAATGCGCCCCATGGCGTCTGGCGGAATGCCTTCACCGGTATCCTGTACGGTCACCGTCACCCAACGACCGGCGGAGACCTCCACGCCACCGTCGCGGGTGGGTCCGTACCGTTCGCGGGCGCTCACGTGCAACCGGAGGTGACCGCCGTTCGGCATGGCATCGCGCGCGTTCACGGCGAGGTTCACCACGACCTGTTCCAATTGCCCGGCATCCATCAACACTTTGGGCAGGTTGAGCGGACAACGCGACTCCATCTCCACGCTCGACGGAATGAGCCGGCGCAACATGGGCGTCAGTGAGAGCATCGTCGCAGCGGCATCCACTGGCCGGCGTTGGACCTGCTGCTTTCTGCCGAAGGCCAGCAGCTGCTGCGTGAGGGTCGCGGCACGCGTGGCGGCGCTCTGAATCTCCTGCAGGTCCACGACCCGTTCGTCCTCCCCGCTCATTCCGTCGAGCAGCAGCTCCGTGTTCGCGCGGATCACGGTGAGCAGATTATTGAAATCGTGAGCTATGCCACCGGCGAGCGAACCGATCGCCTCCATCTTCTGCGCCTGCCGCAACTGCGCTTCGCGTACCTGCAGCGCTTCGATCGTATTGCGACGTTCCGTGGTGTCGTTGAAATACACGGAGAGTCCGTGACGGGCGGGGACGGCGCGCACATCGAACCACCGCCCCGTGGAGGCCACGAACGCCTCCAGCTCGAGCGGCTGATGTCCGGCAGCCACATCGCGCAACACCCGTTCGAACGGCGAACCGGGGAGCGACGGAATGGCGCTCCAGATCACCTGGCCGATTGCAGCGCTGCGGTTCAGTCGCAGCGCGCGGGCCCCCACATCGTTCACATACGTCAGCCGCCACTGGCGATCGATGGCCGCAGCCCCTTCGTGCAGCTGCGCCAACAGGTCTTCCGCTCTCGCGGGAAGGCCTTCGGCATACAGCGACAGATCGCGTCCATCATCGACGCGCTCGCGATGCGTCAACTCCGCGCGCAGCTCGAGATCGTTGATCACGATGTGCGCGAGATCGCGGAGCGTCGTCTCGTCTGCCGGCGTCCAGTCGCGCGGGGAATGCGTGATGGCGCAGAGCGAGCCGAGGCAGTGCCCGTTGGACGTCGTGAGTGGGACGCCGAGATATCCGACGACGCCGAGCTCCTCGATGACCGGGTTGTCGCTCACCAGCGGATGCACGCGCGAGTCGACGATACGCAGCACGGCGCCGCTCTCCACGACGTGGCGGCAGAACGAGTGCGACAACGGCGTGCTGCGACAGGTGGCGATCTCGCCGAGCAACCCGGTCATGCCCTGGAAAAATTGCCCCTTGTCGTCGACGAGCGACACGAGCACTACGGGAACATCGAGCGCCGTCGCCGCCACCCGCGTGAGCGCGTCGTACGCGCTGGCCGGATACGTTCGGGGGCTGATGGCATCGCTGAGCGTCGCCAGTCGGGCGGGATCAGTGAGGCGCGGGGAAAGTCCGTTGGGCATACACACCACGTAAAGACGACTTCATGCTCCCCATCCTGCGTCGGCAGCAGCACGGTCGTATGCTGCTGACGCGCGAGCGCGCCCAACGTTGCACGCCCGCCGCCAGATTTTCGGGACAGACGGTTCGACCCGCTCAGACGAACGCCGAGTGCCCCGTAATTGCCCGTCCCACGATCATCGTGTTGATCTCGTTGGAGCCCTCGTAGCTGTAAATCGCCTCGGCATCTGCGAATAGCCGTGCCACGTGGTACTCGAGCAGGATGCCATTCCCGCCGAGCGCCTCGCGAGCCAGCGCCACCGTTTCGCGGCAGCGCGCCGCGCAGAACTGCTTGGCAAGTGCCGACAACTCATCGCGAGGGCCAAGCTGGTCCTGCAGCTCCGAAGCGCGCAGCGCCAGCCCGATCATCGCCGTGACGTTGCCGAGCATCTTCACCAGCATGTTCTGCACGAGCTGAAAGCCCGCGATGGGGCGCCCGAACTGCGAACGTTCTCCGGCGTACTTGAGGGCGTATTCGTACGCACCCATGGCGCAGCCGACGCCCTGCCAGGCCGTCCCGCACCGCGCGGTGACGAGCACACGCTGTGTCGCGGCAAACGACGTCGCGTTCTGCAGTCGGTCACGCTCGGCGACACGCACGTTGCGCAGCGTGATCAGACCATTGTGCACCGTGCGCTGTGCAATCTTGCCGCCCATCATCTCGGCCGAATAGCCGTCGAGGGTCGTTCGCACGATGAAGCCTTTCACTGACTGGTCCGCCTCGTCACGGGCCCAGATGATCACGATATCGCACCACGTCGAGTTGCCGATCCACTTCTTCTGCCCGTTGAGCACCCACGTATCGCCTTCGCGTCGGCAAGTCGTGGTCAGGCCGCGCGCCACCCCCGATCCCACCTCGGGTTCGGTGAGCCCGAACGCGCCCACCATGTCCCACCGACGCAGCGGCGGCAGCCACTCGGCCTGCTGCTCATCCGAGCCGCAGAGCGCAATCGATCCCATGCACAGCCCGGCATGTACGCCGAAGAACGTGGCGAGCGACGGATCGACACGCGCGAACTCCATACTCAGCAGGCCATCCGACACCGTCGCTGAGCCCGCGCGCGCGGGCGTGTACTTGTCGCGCAGCAGATCGAGTTCCTTCATTTTGCCCACGAGATACTCACGCGGGAACGCCGCCTGCTCCCAATACGCGTTCGCCTGTGGCTCCCACTCTTCGCTCATGAACGTCCGGAGCTTGAGCCGTTCGGCATTCACCTGCTCGGGGATCGTGGAGAACCAGTCGTAAAAGTCGCTGGTGGTGATCGGCGCACGTGAGCGGCGGGGCGTATCGGTCATGTCGGAGGGCAAATGACGGGAAGAACAGCTCGGCGCGCATTATACTCGTTGTCGTCGCCGACAGTCGAACGCCCGTGGTGTCCGATTGGCTCCCTCATCCCCTTGCGTCGCCCCCGTGTCCATCGCCCGCCAGCTGGCCAAACTCGGCTACGGTACCCGCAAGGAGACGGAGCGCCTCCTCACCGCCCGGCGCGTCACGTCGGCCGACGGGGCCGTGCTCAAGGACGGCGACCGCGTCGATCACGACGGCATTCGGCTGGACGGTGCGCCGCTGGATCCGCCGCAGGGTTCGGTGATTCTGCTCAACAAGCCGGTGGGCTACGTCTGCTCGACGCATGATCGGCCGCCGCTCGTGTACGACTTGCTGCCCCCGCGCTTTCCGCATCGCGATCCGATCATGGCGACCGTCGGGCGTCTCGACGCCGATACATCGGGGCTGTTGCTCCTGACCGACGACGGGGCCGTGAATCACCTGCTGACCTCCCCCAAGTCGCACGTGCCCAAGACGTATGTGGCGACGCTGGCCGAGCCGTTGCGCGGTGACGAAGGGGAGCGCTTTACCAGTGGGACACTGCGGCTGCAGGGCGAGTCGACACCGCTGCTCCCCGCGCGGTTGGATCAGATCCACGAGCGCGAGGCCGCGCTCACCATCAGCGAAGGGCGGTACCATCAGGTGCGTCGCATGTTCGCGGCCGTGGGCAACCACGTGGTGTCGCTCCGACGCACCGCGCTGGCGACACTGGAGCTGGGCACGCTGGCCGAAGGTGAGTGGCGCGTATTGGAGGCGTCGGAGGTCGCGGCGTTGGTGACCGCGGCACGCAACGCCAAGCGGAGCGGCGCGTAGCTGGCCGCACTCGCGACGCCCGCTTTACCGCGCGGGTGTGCCTTGTCCGGGAGTCGCTTCGGCGAGCAGACGCTGAATGGCCGGCCGGAGGGTGAGCGGCGCGACCGGCCCCATGACCGTGTGTCGCACGACACCGGCGCGATCGATGAGGAAGCTGGTGGGGTAGCCTCGGACACCACCCAGCGCGGCCAATACGTCGCCGCCGATGATCGCCACCGGATACGTGATGCCGCGCTCGGCGAGAAAGGCGTCTACCTTCGCCGCTGCGCCACGATCGACGGACAACCCGAGTAGCACCATGCCTTCGGCCTTGTACGCCTCAGAGAGCTGCTGCAACGCCGGCATTTCGGCACGACAGGGGCCGCACCACGTGGCCCACACGTTCACGAGGACTACCCGTCCCCGCAGCGAGGCCATGGTGAGCGTCTCGCCGGTACGCGTCGCCACGGCAAAGTCGGGGCGTCGGGCCTCCCGCTGTTGCACCCCCACCAACGCTTCCACGTGCGGCCAGCAGCGCGGCGCCGCCCAGAGCATCACCGCCGCCGTCACGAGGTTCGGCAGCGACAGCCAGCGCACGGCTCGCTGGCGCCAGCCGACCGGTGCGGCGTCAGGCACGACGAACGGCGCCGATGACCTTGAAGCGGCGCCCGTCGTGCGCGGTCCGCACTTCGCCAAAGCACTCGTCGATGAGCGACTCGTACGGCAGGGTTCTGTTGGCCACCAGGTAGAGGCGCCCGCCGGGCAGCAAGCGCGCGTAGGCCTGTTCGATGAACGCGCGCGGAATGGCGAGGTCGGTCCCCTTGCCGAGGTGAAAGGGCGGATTGCTCAGCACGACATCGAATGCCTCCTCGGCGACGGCATCAGTCACGTCACTCGCCCGGACCTCCACGTTGCTGCACCCCGCCGCCGTGGCGGTGCGACGCGCGCAGCGCACGGCGTCGGCATCGGCGTCGAGGAGCACCACGCGTCCGGTTCGCGACTGCCGGGCCGCGAGCACCCCCAGCACGCCCGAGCCGCAGCCGAGGTCGAGGACCGACTCGCCAGGCGCAATGCGCATGATGTCGCCCAGGATGCCCGAGGCTTCGTCGAGATGCTCCCACGAGAACACGCCGGGACGCGTGGACAGCACGATGCGATCATCGGCAACGGTAACCGGCACTTCGTGGAAGCGGTGCTGGTCGAGCCACGGCGACGAGATGCTCGACGCGTCGACGGGTGCCTCCGCGAGTTTGGTCGCCACGAGCAACCGGCAGCTGCTGTGTTGCGCATCGAGCCGCGCGTGGCCGAAGACCTGCGCGAGCAACTTGGCCGCGGGCTTGGCGCCTTCGTCGTTGGCCCCGGCAATGAGACACACGCCACCAACGGCGAGGGCGCGGAACGCCTCAGCGACCGCCTGCTGCACACCGTGCTTGTCGGTCGGGATGCGAATGGTGGCGAGTGCACACGACGCGGCCGGCACCAGTTCGTTGGCGAGCACCTCGTGGTGCACCGCATACGCCCCTTCCACGACACCCGGCGCCGCAGCGAGCGAACGGCGTGTGCTCTCGGCGTTGGCCTTGTAGCGATCGAAGGCATACGGGGCAAAGCCCACGGCCATGGCGACGGCTGGCACGAGCCCGTTTCCGCTCGCCAGGTGCAGCGAGCGGGCGCCGGCGGCGGGGGTGTCCATGGCGGAGATCCACTCGGCCATCATCATGGCGGGCGTGTCGATGCTACCGTGGGCCATGACGCCGGGCTTGGAGGCCACCGGCACGCTGCGGTCGCCTACATGCGCCGGTCCGATCTGCCACGTTTGGTACGCCGAACTCGACACGCTGACTACTCCGTTTACGCCAAGACGAGAAGAAGACCCTCTGCCGCGCGGGGCTGCCGGAAGCTACCGATGCCGGTGCCGAATGGCAGGGCGTCGCAGGCCGGCGCGTTGGCTCACTCGCGAACCCAGACGACGGCGGTGCGGGGCGGCACGCGCAGCGCCCCGCGCGAGGTGGACCACGTGGACGAGCGTGGCCGGACGTCTGCGGCGTCGGTGGCGATCTGTACGGGGTGAAGCTGCAGGGCCGTGCCTGCGAGCCACGGTACCGTGACCTCGTGCGCTACGGTATCGGCGTTCACGGCGTACACCACGTGGGCATAGCGCGCATTGGGGAGTCCGCGCCCATCGATATGCGCGGCAACGACGGTGGGTTCCTGCGCAGGCCCGGTGTTGGCGAATCGCAGACGCTGCACGACCTGCGCTGTAGTACCCAGCCGGAAGAGCGGTGTGCTCGTGCGAATCCGCAGCAAGTCGAGCACGGCATCGCGCATGAAGCGCACGTTGGCTGGCGTTGGCACCAGGCTGGTATCGGCGAGCGGCCCGCGCATGATGGGCCAGCTCTTTGCGTTGTCACGACGCGGCGGCAGTCCACGGCCGAAGCCATGGATGCCCCCGGTGGGATCGTAGCTGTTGAACCAGTCTCCGGAGTCGAAACTGTTGCGATCGAGGCTCTTGCTGCGCAGCAGCTCCTGGCCCGCGTGGAGATACGCCACGCCCTGACTGAAGAGGACGAGCGCCGAGGCGAGCATCTGCACGCGGGCGCGTTCCTCGCGCGTCGTCTGCCGTGGCAACTTGAGAACGTTGGCGTCGAAGAGCGTGAGGTTGTCGTGATTCTCCACGTAGTTCACGACCTCGGCAGGCGAGGCGACATATCCGGCCGGCTGACCGCCACCGTACTTGATGTCCGAGAACGGCACGATGGCCCCGTCGGCGCGCTGCATCCGGTAATTGCGCAACGAACCGGCGAGCCCCACGCGCACCATATCGGCGGCTGCAGGCGTGGCGCCACCGTTCACGTAGCCCAGGTTCCGCACCTGCGCGTCGCCATCGTCTCCCGGGCTACCACCGCGGATGGCGTCGCGCGCGCGATCACTGAACGTGGCGATCCCGCTGCCATTGAGCGACAGCTGCGACGCCTGTACGAATCGTGCGCCGTTTGCGACTTCGCCGAAGTTCCACCCTTCACCAATGAGCGGCACCTGATGGCCGGCGGCGCGGTTCACCGCACGCTGCAGCTGCTCCATGACCGCACGCGGCTGATGCCCCATGAGATCGAAACGGAACGAGCTCACCCCATACTGCGTGACCCACGTGACCGCCGACTCGATCATGAGCTTCGCCATCATGCGATGCTCGGTGGCGGTATTCGCGCAGCAGGTGGAGGTCTCGATCGTGCCGGACGCATCGAGTCGCTGGTAGTAGCCGGGCACAATGCGATCGAGCACCGACTGCGGGTGCTGCCCCGACGCGCTGGTGTGGTTGTACACCACGTCCATGCCCACGCGGAGCCCGCTCGCATTCAACGCCTGCACCATGCTCCGGAACTCGCGTATGCGCGCGGCGTAGTCGGATGCCACGGTGGCATAGCTCCCCTCTGGCACCGTGTAATGCAGCGGGTCATAGCCCCAGTTGAAGCAATCGGTGGCCGCCTGCGCCACAACGGCCTCCTGCTGCCGCTCGCTGTCGGGAGCGCCGCGGACCATCGGCGTGGTGCACCCGACCTCGGGAATGGAGGCGATGTCGAAAACGGGCAGCAGGTGCACATCGGTGAGGCCCGCGCGCGCCATGCGGCGCAGGTGCTGCATGCCCGCCGACGCACTGTCGGTAAAGGCGAGATACTTGCCCCGATGCGCCGCGGGAACGGTGCTGTCCTGCACCGAGAAGTCGCGCACATGCAGTTCGTAGATCACCTGATCGGTCGCCCGCGCGAGCGATGGGACCCGCCGCGACCGCCAGCCGGCCGGACGCAGCGAGGGGTGATCGAGCTGCACGGCCACCGAGCGCGCCGAGTTGGCGGTGAGGGCGAGCGCATAGGGGTCGGCAACGCGATTGCGCACCATCCCGACGCCGGGCACGAACACATCGACCAGATACACGTAGGGCGTGCCGTGGACGGGCGCACGCGACGCGGCGGGTGTGAGTGTGGTCTGCCAGACCCCGCTCCGGGCGTCCCGCTGCAACGCCACGACGCGCGCGTCGCGCTCCGGAATCGTGTGGTCATTGGCATGCTCGAAGACACACACCTGCACGCGCTGTGCAGTGGGTGCCCAGAGCCGGAAGGTGACCGCGCGGGCGCTGACGTGCGCGCCGAGGGTAAGCGGTTCGGCGGCTGTCGCGTGGAGGTCATCGAGTGCCAACGCGCGCTGCGTGCCGGTCGCCTCGAGTACGCGGCCGGAGGCGTCCTCGCGGACGAGGACGAGCTGGCCGGTATAGGCGAACGGCAGACGCGACGCCGACAGTTGCAGCGTGGGGCCCGGCCCGACGTGAAGGACGCGCGCCAGCGTCCCCGCCGGCAGCGGCGCGGTACGAGGCAGCAGCGGTACCGTATCGGTGGCGCCCTGCACGATGGCTCCCGGGCGTACGGCAAGCCCGCCAGAGCGGCTGCCATACAGCACGTAGCGCCCCGGGGCCGACGGCGGTGTCGTGGCCCCTGCCTGCGGCCATCGCAGGGTCTTCGCATCGAGCCAGATGGCGCGAGCGTCCCGCGGGCTGTCTGGCGAGGCGGGATGCAACACGCTGTCGGGGCGCGTCGCGGTGCAGGCCGCAGCGAGGGCGGTGTCTGCCGCCGGCGCGCGCATTTGTGCCGTGGCGGTCGAAGCCACCAGCGATACAACGAGGGCGGAGACAGCGCGTGCGCTCCGATGAACCACCAAGTCCCGAGTCATGCTGCACGCTGGCCCGCCGCGCGGTCTCGCGCCAGCCTTGGCCGCGCATCCCGGAAACAACCAAGCCCCCGCCACGGAAACCGTGACGGGGGCTTGTGAAGTGGGCCTGAGAGGAGTTGAACCTCTGACCTCACGCTTATCAGGCGTGCGCTCTAACCACCTGAGCTACAGGCCCGGTGCCAGGCAGCGCAAATGCGCCACCGATCCACCAGAGCCGCATAATGTATCCCGTCTGATACCCAACGTAAAGGGACCTCCGCGAATTCCTCGCGCGTCGCCTACCGGGACCCGCTCAGGGCGCACTCCGCGCCTGTCCGGAAATACACAACGGGCGACCCACCGGGCCGCCCGTTCCATGAACCGTCCTGACCGCGCTCAGGCGTCAGGATCGTCTTCGTCTCCGTACCCCAATCCTTCATCGAAGTCGAAGTCGTCGTCCTCTTCATCCTCGTCATCGTCGTCGTCGAGATCATCCTCGTCGTCGTCATCATCGAGGTCATCGTCATCGTCGTCATCGTCGAGATCGTCATCGTCGAAGTCGACGTCATCGTCTTCCTCGTCTTCGTCGAGATCTTCCTCGTCGAAGCCCTCATCATCGAAGTCATCGTCGTCGGCGAGCATGAATACCGAGGACTGCACCTTCTCTTCGAGCGCGTCCAGCGACGACGACCCGAACAGCTCCAACATGGGACGATTCTCCTGCGAGTGTGAAGAAAGGGTACTGCGTTGTCGTATGTGCGTCAGTATCGGCAGGACACCGCCGCAACGCAAGCCGAAAGGCCGCACGATCACGCAAAAAAACGCACCCTTCCTTCAGCGGAGCGGTTACGCTCCGGTTCGCTCGCGCTTCACTTCGCGGCTGACACGCTTGCGATCGCTCACCGCGAGCATACGCTTGCGGAGCCGGATGCTCTGCGGGGTCACTTCGATCAGCTCGTCGTCCTCGATGTATTCGAGCGCGATTTCGAGCGTGATCTGACGGGGCGGCTCCAGCGTGATCGCTTCGTCCGCGCCCTTGGAGCGCATGTTCGTCAGCTTCTTTTCCTTGCACGGGTTCACGTCCATATCACCCGGACGTGAGTTTTCCCCGATGACCATGCCCTCGTAGACCGCGTCGCCCGGCGTCACGAAGAGCGTGGAACGCTCCTGCAACGAGAACAGGGCGAAGGCGATGATCGTCCCGTTTTCCATCGAGACGAGCACACCGCGCGAGCGACCCGAGAGCGGACCGGCCCACGGCCCGTACTCGAGGAACCGGTGGTGCATGATGCCTGTGCCACGCGTGTCCGTCAGGAACTCCGAGCGGTAGCCGAACAGACCACGCGCCGGCACGCGGTACAGCAGGCGTACCAGCCCCTGCCCCGGGTTCTTCATCTCGATCATCTCGGCCTTGCGGGGCCCGAGCTTTTCAATGACGACGCCGAGGTAGTCTTCCGGCACGTCGATGGCGAGTTCTTCGAACGGCTCGAGCTTCTGGCCGTTTTCGTCGGTGCGCATGATGACGCGCGGACGCGACACCTGGAATTCGAAGCCTTCGCGGCGCATCGTCTCCATGAGAATGGAGAGGTGCAATTCACCGCGACCGCTCACGCTCCACGCGTCGGTGGTGTCGCTGTCTTCGACGCGCAACGCGACGTTCCGCTCGAGCTCCTTGTACAGGCGCTCACGGATCTGACGCGACGTGACGAACTTGCCTTCCTTGCCGGCGAACGGCGAATTGTTGACGACGAAGTCCACGCTGATCGTCGGCTCTTCGACGCTGATACCGGCAAGCGCTTCGGGGGTGCCCGGATCGGTGAGCGTGGTGCCGATGTCGACATTTTCGAAGCCGGCGAGCAGCACGATTTCTCCAGCGGACGCTTCCTGGATTTCAATGCGCTCGAGTCCTTCGTAGCCGTACAACTTGGTCACGCGGCCGCGCACCGGCGGCGCGCTGTCGTCGGGCGTGACGAGCGTGATGCTGTCACCCATATGCACCGTGCCACGCTCGATACGGCCGATGGCCATACGGCCGAGGTAGGCCGAATAATCGATGGTGGAGACGAGCATCTGGAACGGGCCGTTCGCATCGGTCGGCGGGGGCGGCACGGTCTTGACGATCGTTTCGTACAGCGGCACGAAGTCCACCGCCTCGACATCGAGGTCGAGGGTGGAGATGCCGTTCTTGGCGGAGCAGTACACGACCGGCGAGTCGAGCTGTTCTTCGGTGGCTTCGAGCTCGATGAACAGCGACAGCACTTCGTCGTGCACACGCAGCGGATCGGCGCCGGGGCGGTCGATCTTGTTGATGACGATGATGGGGGT
>CANGXD010000068.1 GCA_947457545.1 Gemmatimonadaceae bacterium | reverse complement strand
TCGAAGATCACGCCGAGTGATGCGGTGGCATCATCGGTGGGCGTGGATGCGCTGTAGCTGGACCCGCTGTGGCTGATATTGAGCTCACCCAACAGCTCGGCGAGCAGCTCCGAGAACTCGAAGTTGGTCCCGACGTGGGGCAACTGCTTCTGGTACAGCGTGCGCAACGCCGCCCAGTCGGCCCCGTGATAGCCGCGCTGATAGAACGTGTCACGCACCTTGACCCACACGTGATCGAACTGCGCCTGACGCTCAGCATCGGCGTCGAGCAGCAGTTCCCCATTCACGGGGACCGGGTCCCGCTTACCGCTGGCCGGATCGATCTTGGCAATGCTGCCGTCAGCCTGCAAAAAGATCGAGTTCTGCTCGCGGTCCCACACCATGCTCCCCGAATTGGCATTGAGGGGGACGAGCTGCTTGGTCTCGCGCGTGCGGAGATTCGTGCTCCACAAGTTCATGCCGCGCTCGAAGCGGGCGAGGTAGAACAGCGTTTCGCCGTCCTTGCTCACGAGCGCATCACCCATGTTGGACGAGTGAATCGTGAGGCGCGCTTTGCGCTCATCGACACCATCAAGATCGAGGACCACAGGTTCAGCCGCGGGCTTCGGCGCGGGCTTGCTGCTGTCGCTCGCGGGGCGCTTGTCCTTGGCCGCCTGCTCATCCTGTTCCTTGACGAGTGCGTACTCCTCCTTGGTCAGGCGGAAGCGATCCCACGCATCACGCGAAAAGAACATCGCGTAGGCATCGCTCTGCGCACCGCCACCCTGCGCGACCGCCTTGAGGCCGTCGCGGTTGCTGAACCAGAGCATGGCCTTGCCACCGGCAAGCCACTTGGCGCCGCTATCATTGAAGCCACTTTCGGTGAGATTGATAGCCTTCGACTTGCCATCGGCACGGACCAGGCCGACCTCACCTGGCGCGATGCCCGGCACGTCGTAATCGAAGAGCAGCCACTGCCCGTCGGGGCTCCACTCGAAGTGCTGGCCGGGGTTCTGCGAGAAGATCTCGTTTTCCGTGAGGACCGTGCGGGTCTGCTTGCTGCTCATGTCCATCACACGCAGCAGCGCGCGATTCTCGATCCACGCGAGTTCGCGGCCGTTCGGCGAGAAGCGCGGCAGATAGTTTTGCTTGTCGTTGACGATGAGCGGCGTTTCGCGCAGCACGGTGGCCGCGTAGAAGTACGGCTCGGCGTCGCGAGCACGACGCACTTCGTAGACGCCCCATTTGCCGTTGCGCTCGGAGGCATAGACCAGCGCCTTCCCGTCAGGGGCGAAGCTGAGGCCTGTCTCCACTTCGGGAGTGCTGGTGATGCGCTTGGTGACGCCGCCTTCGGCGCTCACCACAAAGACGTCACCACGGAAGGTGAACGCGACTTCCTTGCCCGACGGCGCCACCGTCATTTCACGCACACCGCCGCTGACCGCAAGCACACGTTCGGCGTTGCTCTTGCTGTCGGCCGCGATGCGTACGGCGACTCGTTGCGGCGCCGCACCGGCGCGCATGGTGTAGAGCTGCCCATCCTGACTGAAGGCGAGCGTTCCGTCGTCGGCGGTCGACAGGAAGCGGACCGGCGCGTTGCGGAAGTTCGTGAGCCGTTCCGAGGTGCCGCCGCTGAGCGCGATGCGGTGCACGTTGAAGGTGCCGCTTTCTTCGCTGAGATACACCACGGACTTGCTGTCGGGCGTGAGCAGCGGATTGCGATCTTCACCGGCGAAGGTCGTGAGCTGCCGGTGCGTCCCGGCCTGCATATCGTACGCCCAGAGGTCGCGTGCGATGGCGGAGACGTGATGCTTGCGCCACGTGTTCTCGCCGCCCTTGCGATCGTGATACAACATGAGACGCCCGTCACGAGAGACGTGCACGTCTTCGGCGGGGGTCGTCAGCAGCTGCTGTGGGCGACCGCCGGCGGCGGCGACCTGATACAGCTCAGGCTGCGAACCGGTGGGATACTGCCGGTTGCTGGCCGCGTCACCACGCGCGGCTCCGAAGATCACCGACTTACCGTCGGCGGTGAAGGCGTACGGATATTCGGGTGCCGAATGGAATGTGAGGCGCTGCGCGGCACCGCCATCGGCGGGGATGACGAAGACGTCGAAGTTCCCGTAGCGATCGCTGGCGAAGACGATGGTTTTGCCGTCGCGGCTCCAGACGGGCATGAAGTCCTGCGCCGCGTGTGTCGTGAGCATGGTCGCGGCGCCACCGGCGGCCGGCACGCGGTACAGATCACCTTTGTAGGTGAAGACCAGCGTCCGGCCATCGGGGGAGAGCGCAGGGTAGCGCAACCAGAGCGGGTCGGCCTGCGCACGCAGGGGCGCGGCCGCGACAGCGGCGCCGAGGGCGAGGAGCGCGAACGACAACAAACGGCGCATGGGGGTGTTTGCGGGGGACCGGAGCGGTGCCGTGGTAGCACGGTGACTTCCGGAGTATATCCGCTGGGGCTGGGTCCGCCACGATCGGGCGCCGCGGTGGCGGAGAACAGAAAACCCCCGCTCGAACCGGAGTTCGAGCGGGGGTGCTGTGTACCTGAGGTACCAACGGATGAGGCGAGATTCGAACTCGCGAGAGCCTTGCGACCCCACACGCTTTCCAGGCGTGCGCCTTAAACCACTCGGCCACCCATCCAGGAAGCAAGAACGCACCACCGCGGAGGCCGTGGCGGCGCGTTCAGGCTGTATTGCCAAACTACCAAGCGGACAGGGTGAGATTCGAACTCACGGTACCGTTGCCGGTACGCCGGTTTTCGAGACCGGTGCCTTCAACCACTCGGCCACCTATCCTTTTGTGCGGCGCTCGTCCGAAAGGCCGAGAACCACTTGGAGCCACAATAGTTAACCGTAGGATAGGTCCGGATCAAGTCCCCCCATGGGGCTCCCGGTGGCATATGACCGCCGAGGAATGGACGGCCCCGTACATTGCCGAAGTCGGCGCCGACCGGCACGTTAACACGGCTAAGGCCCTCCCCCCTCGAAAACTCCCGACGCCGACGGAATACACCCATGTCCATCAGAGATTCCGTAGTACAGGTCGGGCTGCTGGGCGCCGGCGCCTGGGCCCAGTTCGCGCATTTGCCGGGCTACACCCGCGACCCGCGGTGCAAGGTGGTGGCGATCGCCGACCCCATTCGTGAACGTGCCGAGGCGTTCGCGAAAGAGTTCGACATCCCGCACGTGTACACGTCGCACGAGGAGCTCATTGCGCGGCATGATCTGGATGCGGTGGATGTGTGTACCCCGAGCGCGACCCACTTCGCCTTGAGCTGGGCGGCGCTGGAATCGGGCAAGCATGTGCTGTGCGAGAAGCCGGTGGCGTACGACTACCAGGACACCCGCCGCGCGGCGGCGCTCGCCGTGAGCAAAGGACTGAAGACCAAGGTGGGATTCACGTTCCGGTATTCACCCGCGATGCGGTACATGAAGTCGCTGATCGATGAGGGGTTCATCGGAGAGCCGTTCATCTTTAACGGTTACGAGCAGAACTCGCAGTGGCTCGACCCGCAGAATCCACTACGGCAGGTGGACCATACTGCCGACCAGAGCATCATCCACGTCTCGTCGCTCGAGGGGTATGGGGCGCCGATCATGGACATCGGCCACCTGTGCATGGGGAGCCGGTTCGCACAGGTGGTGGGGACCATGAAGAACTTCATCCCGGAGCGCATGGTGCGCGCGACGGGAACGATGATGCGCATGAACATCGACGATGGCGACATCTTCATCGGTGAATTTGCGAACGGCGCCATCGGGTCGATTCAGACGAGCTTCGTCACGGTGGGCAATTATCCCGGTATCGAGGCGCGGGTGTATGGCCGCAAAGGCGCGCTCATTTGCCGCATGGTGGAGGAGAACGGCATCGCGGAGACGTTGAAGGCCGCGAGCGCCGATTCGGTGGAATTCAAGGAGCTCGAGATTCCGCAACAGTTTTATCCCACTGGTGGCAGTGCGCGGGAATCGTGGCGTTCGCTGTTCTACGCCAACCTCACCCATTCATTCATCTCCGAGATCCGCGGTGACGTTGCGGGCAATGAAGGCAATTTCGAAGATGCGGCGCACGTCCAAGAACTCATCAACGCGGTGGAAAAGTCGTTCCGCCAGCGTCGCTGGGTGACGATCCCTCTAGACGCTGACGGCACGACGTGAGATCCCCGATCGACCAGTTCCTCGAACAATATTTTTTTCGTCATCCGGTGAATGCCACCTTCACCGGCATGCGCCTGCATGATCACGAACTGCCCGGCTGGTCCCGTGAGGCACGCGACGACGAGCAGGATGAATTCGAAGCGATCACCATTGCGCTCGACGACACGTTCCCGGCGAGTGAGGATTGGTCATTGCTGGCGCAGGATCACATGCACCTGGATGCGGAGCTGGCGCGTGCGAGTCTCGACATTCGTCAGCTGGAGTTCGAGAGCAAGTTCTTCCATGACAAGAACCCTGCCCTCTGGACCGGCGAGGCCTTGTTCGGCGTGATCGCACTCATGCTCCGCCCGCCCACTCCCGTCGAAGACGCGTTCGCCTCGATCGCGATGCGACTGCACGACATGCCGCGC
Organism: Gemmatimonadaceae bacterium; assembly: GCA_947457545.1. Taxonomy (GTDB): domain Bacteria; phylum Gemmatimonadota; class Gemmatimonadetes; order Gemmatimonadales; family Gemmatimonadaceae; genus Gemmatimonas. The sequence goes on along the minus strand of CANGXD010000068.1, from coordinate 13,668 downwards.
TTCCTGAGCGATATGCCGGAGGCGCTGACGGAGCCGATGCCTCCGCTGTGGGTCGCGCGGGCGCTGCGCGAGTGCACCGTTGGGGCGGACCTGTTCCGCACCAAGTTGGGAATGTGGCTCGACATGCACGGTGCCGACGCGGACTCGCGCACGTGGGTGCTCGAAGCGGGAGAAACGGCCGCCGCCGCGCTCGACGCCTCGGCGGCCTGGTTGCGGGCGCAACCGGAGCACGACAGCGCTTCGGTGTCGATCGGCGCTGACGCCTACGACATCCTGCTCAAGCGCGGCCACTTCTGTGATGACGACGCCGTCTCGCTGTTGCGTCGTGCGCAGGAGGAACTCTCCGACGCGCAGCAGCGCTTCGAATCATTGGCTATCGAGGTCGCCGGAAGCATCGAGGGGCTCGCCGAAGCGCTCGCCGATGATCATCCGGACGAAGCGGACTACCTCGCGGCGTATCAGTCCCGGTGGGAGGCGTGTCGCGAGTTCGCCAGCGACCATGATCTGGTGGAGTGGGGTGAGTGGCCGCTGCGGTACGTCCCGATTCCGGCGTGGGCCGCCGAGTCGGCGCCGCAGCTCTACTTCCTGTTTTACCGGTCTCCTGCCCCGTACGAGATACGCGACGAGACACTGTATCTGGTCACACCGGTAGACGACACGGTGCCGGCCGCCGAACGCGAACGACGGCTTCGGCAGTGGAACCACAGCGCCATTACGCTCAACCATGTCGTGCATCACGGCGCGCTCGGACACCATGTGCAGAACTGGCATGCCTGCCATCGGTCGACGTCGAAGATCGGCACGGTCGCGGCGGTGGACTGCGCGAGTCGTATCGGCCTTTTCCAAGGCGGCTCGATGGCCGAAGGGTGGGCCTGTTACGCGACCGAACTCGCCGACGAGTTGGGCTTGCTCACGCCGCTCGAACAGGCGTCGGAACAGCAGAGTCGCGTGCGTCAGCTGGCGCGCGCTATCGTCGATATCTCGCTGCACACTGGGGTCATGACCTTCGATGACGCGGTCGAGTTTTACGAGGCGGAGGTTGGGATGCCACATGCGGCGGCGACGGCAGAAGCCGTGAAGAACTCGATGTTTCCCGGAACCGCGGTGATGTACTGGCTGGGCACGAAGGGCATTCTGGCGCTGCGTGAGGCCATTCAGGCGCGCGAGGGCGCGGCCTTTTCGTATCGTGCGTTTCACGACGCTCTGCTGAGCCGCGGATCGATTCCCGTGCTGTTGGCCGCAAAGCTGTTGTTGGCGGACTCGTGATGCGCCGCGCTGCTGTTGCGGGGCTCACGCTGTTCGCGGCGATTGCCTGCGGTGGAGGCGACGCGACGCGCGCGGGTGGGGCGTCGAACGATCTGCTCGTAGTGGGCTATGATCGTGAGCCTGATACGATGAACCGCTACGCCACGCACATTCTCGAGGATATCGAATCGTGCGTGGTGGAAGGATTGGTGACCAACGACGCGCAGATGCGCGTCGTGCCGGTGCTGGCCAGTGAGATCCCCACGATCGACAACGGCGGCGTGGTGCTGCGCCCGGACGGCGGCATGGACGTGACGTGGAAGTTACGGCCGGGTGTGACGTGGCACGATGGCACGCCGCACACGTCGGCCGACGTCAAGTTCACCGTCGACGCCATCAACAAGGGCGACTGGAAGCCGGAGAGCGTGGACGGTTTCGACCGAATTTCGAGCGTTGAAACGCCCGATCCGTTGACGGCGGTGGTGCACTACAAGGAAGTGTACGCGCCGTATCAGCTGCAGTTCGTACGCGGCACCCTGCCCCGCCACGTGCTCGAGGGGCGTGACCTCAACAGTGCCAACGACTACAACCGGGCACCGTTGGGCACGGGTCCCTACCGTGTGAAGGAGTGGAAGACGGGCGAGTACATTCTGCTCGAAGCCGTGCCAACGTACTGGCGTACGCAGCGGGCGCCCAAGATCAGACAGCTGCTCTTCCGCTTTCTCACCAACACCACCACACGCATCAACCTCCTCAAGTCGGGAGAAGTACATCTGGTCGCGCTGGTCCCGTGGGACAAGGTCCGCGAACTGTCGCCCGTGCCCACCATCCGTCTGAACAAGGTCGTGGGCAACGGCTATGAGCATGTCACGCTCAATCAGCGTCACTTTCCGGCGTTTGCCGACGTCCGTGTGCGGCAGGCGCTCGCACACGCCGTGGATAGAAATCTGCTGGTCAAGACCATTTTGGACGGTCAGGTGGAGGTGGTGAACGGCCCCATTCAGCCACTCTCTCCCGCCTACGAACCCAACGTCACGACCTACGCGTACGACACCACGAAAGCCAACGCGCTACTCGACGCCGCAGGATGGACGCGCGGTGCGAACGGCATGCGCAGCAGGAATGGCGCGCCGTTGGCGTTCACGCTCATTACGCAGTCAGGATTTGCGATCCGAGAAAACGTGTCGCAGACGCTACAACAGTCGCTCAAGGCGATTGGCGTCGATATGCAGATCCGGCTCCTGGATGGCACGTCCATCAGCAGCGTGTGGTTCAAGGGTGACTTCGACGCCATGCTCCACTGGTGGCAGATGGGCGCCGATCCGGAGCTGACGCTCTTCTTTGCGCGCGATCGCATGCCTCCCGCCGGCCGCAACATCAACTATCTCGATGATGCGGCCCTTACGTCCGTGCTGTACGAGAGTGATCGCACTGCCGACGTGGCCGCGCGCATCACCTTGCTGAAGCGCGCGCAACAGCAGATCGCCGCACTCGTTCCGGAGATCGTGCTGTACAACACGGCCAAGATCGATGCGGTCCCCGCCACCTTGAAAGGCTTTACGGGAAACCCCACCAACGCCGGGCCGTTCTGGAACGTGCACGAGTGGGAGATTCTTCCGAAGTGATGCTTCGGCTGATCGCGCGGCGTGCCCTACAGGGTGTGCCGCTGTTGCTGCTGATCTCGGCCGTCGTGTTCGCGCTGCTGCAGGCGGTTCCCGGTGGTCCGCTGGCGGCGTATCTCGAGAACCCCAATGTGCGACCGGCCGATATCGAGCGGCTCCGTCGGGCGATGGGGTTGGATGCGCCCGCTGGCGTGCAGTATGTGCGCTGGCTCTCGGCGTTCGTACGCGGCGACTGGGGCTACAGCTATGCCGACGGCAGGCCGGTCTTCGACCGCGTGCTCGAGCGGGTTCCTGCCACACTCGAGTTGGTTGGCGCCTCGACGGTGTTGGCGCTGCTGCTTTCACTGCCCGTTGGCATTGTCGCGGCTCTGCGTCGTCGCGCCGATCGGATCACCGGTGTGCTCGCGGTAGCCGGCATCTCGCTGCCTGTCTTCTGGTTCGGCCTGCTGCTGCAGCTGGTCTTTGCGAACCAACTGGGGTGGCTTCCTTCGTCGGGACGACAGTCCTTCGGCGCCACCGGTATCTCCGACCGCCTCCTGCATCTCGTGCTTCCTGCGCTCCTGCTGGCCGGTGTGCAAGGAGCAGCCTGGTCCCGTTACTTGCGGCGCACCATGCGTGAGACCCTCGCCTTACCGTTCATCGGCGCGGCGCGGCTTCGTGGCCTGCCGGAGTCGCGCCTCGTGCTCCGGCACGCACTTCCCAACGCGCTGGCTCCGTTCGTGACGGTGGTGCTCCTCGACGCGGCCATGCTCGTCTCCGGTGCGGTCGTGACAGAGAGCGTATTCGCGTGGCCCGGTGTGGGGAGTTTGTTCACCGAATCGCTGGTGAAGCGGGACTACCCGGTGCTCATGGCCTTCCTCATGTGCGGCGCCGTCGCGGTCATCCTGCTCAACCTGCTCGCAGATGTCGTCGTGCAGCGACTCGATCCGCGCAGCCGTGAGGGCATGTCGTGAACGCCACGGTCCTGAGCGGTTCCGGGGCGCGGAGTGCCCGCCCATCGCTGGCGGCGTACTTTCTGCTCGCGCTGGTGGCCGGCGCGCTGCTCGCGCCGCTGATCGCTCCCTATGCGGACGATGCGGTGGATCTCGCCAACCGGCGCGCCTCGCCGACCGGGGCGCACTGGTTTGGCACCGATGAACTCGGACGCGATGTGCTCACGCGCGTGCTGCTCGGTGCGCGTGTGTCGCTCGCCATCGGCCTGCTGTCTGCGATAGCGAGTGCGGGAATTGGTGTGGTGATTGGTGGTACGGCCGGCTATACCGGTCGCTGGGGCGGTGACCTGCTCATGCGCCTCACCGACGCCATGTTGTCGGTGCCGCGCCTGCCGTTACTCATGCTTGCCGCGGCGGTGGTGCAGCCCGGCATCCCCACACTGATTGCGCTGGTTGCCTGCACCGGTTGGATGGAAACCGCACGGGTCGTGCGCGCCGAAGTGCAGTCGTTGGTGGCGCAGGATTTCGTGGATGCGGCCCGTGCGACCGGCGTGACATCGCTGCGCGTGCTATGGCGCCATGTGCTGCCCGCCGTGGTGCCGACCGCGTCGGTGGCCACCACGCTCTCCGTCGGTCGCGCGATTCTGCTGGAGAGCACCATGAGCTTCTTCGGCGTGGGCGTGCAGCCGCCGACGGCAAGTTGGGGCAACATGTTGTATCAGGCACAGACCACCATGAGCAGCGAGCCGTGGCTCGCCGTGTTCCCCGGTGTCTTCATTTTTCTGACAGTGCTCGCCTGCAATGCCGTAGGTGACACTCTCGGTCGTCGTCCGTCACACTCTTCCTGATCATGTCCATCAGCCTTCCGCTTCCGTTCTCCCCACAGCGCGTGGTCATCGGGGCCAATGCGCACGCTGAAATCGCCGAGCGGTTGCGTGCGGCACGTCCGGCCATCGAAGTGCGCGGTGCGCCGTTCATGCAGATCACGGTCGACGACTTGCAATGGGCGGATACCTACATTGGCTTCCGGCGTCCTCCGTCGGCGCGCCACATGGGATCGGTACGCTGGGTGCACAGCACGGGTGCCGGTGTTGATGGCTGGCTTGGCCCCGGCCTCGACGAGTCACTGCTGTTGACGCGTTCACCGGAGTCGTTCGGTCCGATGATTGCCGAATGGGCGGTGGCCCGGATCTTCGCAGTTCAGCAGCAGCTGGTGTCGCTGCTCGATGCGCAACGCGAGCATCGCTGGGCGCCTCGCGATATCAGCATGGTGGCCGGCACCAAGGCCCTGCTCGTGGGCACGGGAGACATCGGATCAGCGATTGCCCTCAAGCTGACCGCGCTCGGCGTGACGGTAACCGGCGTTTCCCGGAGCGGTCAGGCGTCGCATGCGGCATTCACTGCCGTGCACACGGTTGATCGCCTACCTGATCTGGTCGCTGACGCGGATTGGATCGTGCTCTCGATTCCCGATACCCCGTCAACACGCGGGCTCGTGTCGCGGGAAACTCTATCGCGTTGCCGCGGCGCCGTACTGCTGAACGCCGGCCGCGGCGCCGTGGTGGACGAAGCGGCCATTCCCGAGGCGCTCGATCAGGGGTGGCTGCGTGGCGCAGCACTCGACGTGTTTGCCACCGAGCCACTCCCGGCTGCCTCACCGCTGTGGAACGACCCGCGCATTCTGGTATCGCCGCATATCTCAGGCCTTACGACCGTCGCCGGTGCGGCCGACGGTTTTCTGGAGTGCGTGGCCTCACTCGAGCAGGGCGTGTTGCCCAAGTGGACCGTCGACCGCGCCCGCGGCTACTGATCGTCTGTGGCGCGGTACCGAGCATGGCGTCACTTCCTGGGTGGCGCCCCGTTCGGTGACCGGGAGAGCTCGACTTCGGCGGCAATGGTGCCGAACGCGCCCCATTGGCCTCCCTCGACGATCCGCCGGAAGAGTGCTTCGGCGTCTGGGCGCTTGCCGTTGTACCAGTACCAGTTGGCGACGCCGTACGCGGCGGAAGCGTCCTGCACGGACAGCTCACCGGTAGCACTGGCGATCAAGACGGAATCGGGGGGCAGCAGTCCTTTGTAGAGCAGCATGAGTTTGTGGTACGCACCGTTCTCCACGATGCGCATGTTGCGCCGAATGGGCTGCAGCACTTTTGCCGCTTCGGCGTTGCGACCGGCCCGACGCAACGCCATGTACAGCCAATGCGCCATGGAGACGCGACGATCGTCGTTGGTTGCGGCGTCGACTTCACGCTGCGCCACTTGTGCCGCTTCGCCCCAGCTTCCCTGCAGATAATGCGCGAGCGCGAGGTGATAGAGAATGTTCGACTTGAGTGTCCCGATTGGCGTGTTGGCCGCGTTGGGCTGGCCATCCGGCTCGACTTCGTCGGGCTTGTCGCGAGTGAGATCGTCAGCGCGCCGAAGGTCACGTATGGCCGCATCGAAGTCACGCACGGAGATGTAACGATGGCCCCGGTGGCGATACAGCCATGGGTTGTCGGGATACAGCGCGATACCACGCGTATAGATCTCGATCGATTCGCGCAGTCGGCCCAGATATCCAAGGCGCCGCGCGTACCAGATGATCGAGTCGACGTTGGTTGGTGTGCGCACATACGCGCGTCGGGCGGTGGCCAGCTGCGCTTCGTACTTGGCGAGGACCGCCGGCGACAGCGGCAAGGCGCGAAGCGTGTCGCCGAGCATGGAGAGCGCCTGAAAGCGCGGCGCGGCAGGGACGCGCGTTGACTGAGCGCCAGCGGCTGATGCCGCCAGCAGCAGTACCGAGAGCGTAGCGCCCACCCGGGCGATGAATCGATGGCTGTACACGGAGTCTTTCGTGGAGGGGGGAAGACGACTCAGCGTCGAACGGCAAAGAACTCTTTGAGCAACGCGGCGCACTCGGCTTCGCACACGCCACCGCGAACGGCCGGCGAATGATTGAGCCGCGGATGCCGCACAAGATCGCCAACGCTTCCGCACATGCCGGCCTTGTCATCCCACGCGCCAAAGACGAGCGACCCGACCCGTGCGAGTACAATAGCACCTGCACACATGGCGCAGGGCTCGAGCGTTACGACCAGGGTACAGTCGAGCAGTGACCGATCGCCTCGCACCCGAGATGCCTCACGCATGGCGAGCAGCTCGGCGTGCGCCGTACCATCGTGATCGCGCAGCATACGGTTCTGTGCGCGCGCGAGTATATCTCCGCTGCCAGTATGCATCACGACAGCGCCAACGGGCACTTCGCTGGCGAGGGCCGCCTCGCGCGCCTGCTGCAGTGCGTCGTGCATGGCGCGCTCAATGAGCGGAGAAACCGGAGCCGTGGTCATGCTTCAAAGATATCGCGCGGCGCCTGGACTGTCTCAGCCCGCTGGGGGGCGCCAGCCGTAATGCACATCGAGATACTGGAGCAATGCCGTCACGAGCGCAGAGGCGAAGGCTCCGCGAGCGGCCGCGGTATCACGGACGCCCGAGAGATTACACTCGATCTGGATCGCGTCGATGGCACCGCCTCCAGCCGACCCGTGTCGCTGGGTGTTGTAGCCGCCGTCGAAGTACTCCTGCCCGACGAGTGGGGCCGGATCGGACGGTGAAGGCACTGCCGGATAGCCGCGCGCGGCAATGAGCGCACCGAAGCTCTGGGGGCCACGCAGCAACGCGAGGCCGCGATTGCCAGCGTTCCTGGTGTCGGCAGCCAAACGCGCGACACTGGTGCGCCCCATGGCGGCCGTGATGTTCAGAATGGTGTCGCTACTGCGCAATTCCGAAGCGCTGAGCAAGTAGCCCAACTCGAGGCGCGGCACCGAATGCCCATGTCCGTGCAGATCGATGAGTATGCCGCGCGTCGCACGACGGACGACACCGGCTTTGGCCGAGTCGATGGCGGCGTGCCACCAAGTCCAGGTGTTCGTGAGCGCCGCCGTACCGCCTGTGGCTTCGGCGACGTCGCGATTCCCGTCGAACTTCCGGCGGTGCAATTGATTCGTGAGCAGCGCGGGGCGCAGTCCGGTACGCACCCGGAAGGTGTCGACGATGGCGCGCGCCAGTTCCTGCGTGTTGAGATCGTTCACCGTGACACAGGCGCTGCAGCTGCGGTCGGGGAGACTCGACGGAGCCTGCGTACCGCCGTGCGGCGCGACGATGACCACGGGCGCGTCACCGGGCACGAGTTCGACGTAGCCACTCGCATCGGTGTAGCGTTGCCCCGTGACGAGGGGCCCTACCGGGCCGGAGGGCGTGACCGTTGGCGGCGGAGGGGCCACGGGGGTCGCCCCCCCGCCACCCGCATCGCCGCCACATGCCGTTAGGCCAAGAAGTACGAATGCGGCAGTGGCCGCCGCCTTTCTCACGCCCCCGCCAACGCGGCGTCGATCCGTGCCGCACTGGTGTTTGCCGCATCGTACGTCGCTTGCGCTGCCGCATCGGCCGCGTCGCCGTGTCTGAAGCCCAGCGCCTCTTCGTTGGGCTGTACGTCGGCGACGATGACGTCACCGTCCTTGAAACGCCCTTCGAGCACCGCGAGCGCGAGCGGATTCTGCAGCAACCGTTGCACCGCACGCTTGAGCGGACGCGCGCCGAACACCGGATCATAGCCTTCATCGGCGAGACGCAGTCGGGCCGCATCGGTGAGGCGCAACGTGAGCTTGCGATCGGAGAGCAGCTTTCGCAGATGTCCGAGCTGGAGATCGACGATGTGATCGATCTGATCGCGGCCGAGCGGATGGAACACCACGACATCATCGATGCGATTGAGAAACTCCGGCTTGAACACGCCGCGCAGTGCCGAGAGCACCTCCTGCTCCACCGACTTCCAGCTGTCGCCACTCTGACCACGCTCGAGGATGTACTGGCTCCCCACGTTGGACGTCATGATGATGACCGCGTTGCGGAAGTCGACAGTCCGCCCCTGCGAGTCCGTCAACCGGCCATCGTCGAGGAGTTGCAGCAGGATGTTGAAGACATCCGGATGGGCCTTTTCGATTTCGTCGAACAGAATGACGGAATAGGGCCGGCGACGCACCGCTTCGGTGAGCTGTCCTCCTTCTTCGTATCCGACATAACCCGGCGGCGCACCGATGAGCCGCGCGACGGCATGCTTCTCCATGTACTCGGACATGTCGATACGCACCATCGCGTGCTCGTCGTCGAAGAGGAATTCGGCGAGCGCCTTGGCCGTTTCCGTCTTGCCGACTCCCGTGGGCCCCAAGAAGATGAACGAGCCGATCGGACGGTTGGGGTCCTGCAACCCGGCACGTGAACGCCGCACGGCATTGGAGACCGCTTTCACGGCTTCCGTCTGGCCGATGACGCGCGTGCCGAGCACGAGCTCGAGCTTCGTGAGTCGCTCCCGCTCCGATTCGAGCATACGCGTAACCGGGATCCCGGTCCAACGGGCAACCACTTCGGCGATGTCGTCGGCAGCCACCTCTTCCTTGAGGAACTGCGGACGTCCGTCGTGACTGGCCAGCTTGGACTCGGCCTCCTTCATGTCACGTTCAAGCTGCGGAATGCGCCCGTACGTGATTTCGGCGGCTTTGTTGAGGTCACCGGTACGAGTGGCCTGTTCCGCTTCGAACTTGGTTTGCTCGATTTCCTGCTTGATGCGGCCCACGGCGCCGAGCGTTTCCTTTTCCTGCTGCCACTGCGCGCGCATGCCGGCAGCGGTCTCTTTGCGATCGGCCAGTTCTCGCTCGAGGGTCTGACGACGTTCGAGTGAGGCCGGATCAGTTTCCTTCTGCAGCGCGGCCTTTTCGATTTCGAGCTGCACGATGCGACGCTCGACTTCGTCGATCTCCTGCGGCACCGAATCGATTTCGATGCGGAGTCGGCTCGACGCCTCGTCGATGAGATCAATGGCTTTGTCGGGAAGGAAACGATCGCCGATGTAGCGATTGGAGAGTGTCGCGGCGGCGACCACGGCTCCATCGGTTATGCGCACGCCGTGGTGCGCTTCGTAGCGCTCCTTGAGGCCGCGAAGAATGGCGATGGTACTCTCGACACTCGGCTCGCCCACGTAGACCGGCTGAAAGCGACGCTCGAGGGCCGCGTCTTTCTCGACGTGCAGACGGTACTCGTCGAGTGTGGTCGCCCCCACGACGCGCAGCTCGCCGCGGGCGAGCATCGGCTTGAGCATGTTGCCGGCGTCCATGCTGCCTTCGGCCTTACCGGCGCCAACGAGCGTGTGCAGCTCGTCGATGAACATGATGTAGAGCCCTTCGGCGCTCGTGATTTCCTTGAGCACCGACTTGAGGCGCTCTTCGAATTCGCCACGGAACTTGGCACCGGCGATGAGCGCGCCGAGATCCAGCGAGACGAGCTTCTTGTTCTTCAGTCCTTCTGGGACATCCCCGCTCACGATGCGCTGCGCGAGTCCCTCGGCGATGGCCGTCTTGCCCACACCGGGTTCCCCGATGAGCACCGGGTTGTTCTTGGTGCGGCGCGAGAGCACCTGAATGACGCGACGGATTTCCTCGTCGCGTCCGATGACGGGATCGAGCTTGCCTTTGCGCGCGGATTCGGTGAGGTCGCGCGTGAACTTCTGCAACGCCTGATACTGTCCCTCAGGCGACTGGTCGGTGACCTTGTGCGCGCCGCGGACGAGCTTGAGGGCATCGAGCAGCGCCTCGCGGTTCGCGCCGGCGCTGGTAAGCACCCGCGTACTGTCGAGCCCCTTCGCGTCGGAGAGGGCCAGGAGCAGGTGTTCGGTAGAGATGTATTCGTCGCCGAGCGCTTTGGCTTCCCGTTCGGCGGCATCGACGACCTGCGTGAGTTCGCGGCTGAAGGTCGGCTGCGCATCGCTCTGCTTGGCGTAGCGGCCGGCCTCGAGTTCGGCGGCGGTGCGGATGGAGGTGACATTGGCGCCTACACGCTGCAGCACCGGGACGACGATGCCTTCGTCCTGCGCAAGCAAGGCGAGGAGCAGATGGAGATCGTAGACCATGGGATTGCCGTTCTTGCGGGCAATGGCCACGGCGTCGTTGAGCGCTTCCGCGCTCTTCACGGTGAGACGGTCTGGATTGATCATGCCGACATTCAGGGCAACGGGAGTGCCGCTCGATTTCTGCCGGAACTGCAGGAGCAGCGGGCAGACGGCGGTAGTCATCCCCTACGGATACGACAATGCAGCAGTGTCAGGGACTGACGACGCGCGATTTGGCGGGATCGCAGGGGCAGGTGCGAATCTACCGTCGAATGCCCTGGGCCGTTGGTGTGGCGCACTACGCGCGCGGCGGCGACCGGGGAGTTGACTGATGGGCAGCAAAATGGCGCCTCGGGTCCGTCCACCCAGGGCGCCACTTTTACTGTGTGTTTCGTTGGGTCTCGTGGTGCTCGACCTGCAACTGCTTACTTCACCACGATCATCTTCTTCACCAGCGGCACGCCATCCACCTCGAGGCGATACAGATACACGCCTGAGGCGGCCTCCCGCCCGGTTGCTTGGACCTTGCCATCCCAATAGGCGACATAGTCACCACACGGAATAGCTATTTTTTCCAGCGGTTGACCACCGGCCACTCCGCTCGTTCCGCCCTGCAATACCGGTGTTGCCACCACGTCCGAGAGGACGTTGTAAATCTTCAGGCTGACGCGGTACTGCTTACCAGGCTGCGAACATGTGGGTGAATCACCCACGCTAAACGGAATGCGAGTCTCAGGATTGAACGGATTCGGATAGTTCTGACCGAGCGTCGCTCCATTGCGTCGTTCCTTGCCGTCTTGCGACGGCTGGGACTCTGCGACTCGTGGCATGAACACGCTGAGAGCGAGCACCAGACCCAGTGCTCCCCACAAACGTTTCATGGTGCTTCTCCGACTGACGAATCAGGTTCTGAGTCGACGTCTCCGTAACAGGGTGAGAAGTGTGGATCCACGGTGTTGGGTCCTCTGTGAAAGTACAGACGCATATCCCCAACCGTCAAGCAACATTCCTGCCGCCTTTTTGGTGATTTTTCCGTCATTTTGACCGCCAAAAATCACATAAGTTGTCCCACAATAGTGACTTAGCTCACGACGCGTCACGCGGTTGCTTCAGGAGGCAGCTACCATTGCCCGGTCTCCCAAACCTGAAAGGCCTTGAGTGGCCGGTTATCGGACAGGTGCTGCGCCAAGAACTCCCGCAGCAGACGCTGGTGGGCGCGCACCGCGAGCTCATCGAGCGGGAACGTCTCTCCCAGGAACCAGCGCCGCAGGGTCGCACGGGCCGAAGCTGGGAGTAGCCGCCCCCCGGGGGCGCGCCGCGCGCACACCGGGCAGAGCGTCCCACCCACCGCGGCGTGAAAGCGAGCGTCGTCCTCCGCCTCGAGCGGGGTGTGGCACTCGATGCAATCGTCGATCGTGGGACGGTAGCCGACCTCCCCCACCACCTGCCAGAGTACGCTCAGCGCCACGCTGGCGGTGTCGGCCGGCGCCGCGGCGGCCAACCGGTTCAAGCCGTCGACCAGGGCATCATAGACGGCTGGGGCCGCTTCTTCGTGCACCAACCGCAACACACACTCCGCAATGGCGCTCGCGGCGGTGAAGCGCCCCATCTCGACGGCGAGTGACGGTCTGGCCACAGTCACATCGAAGCCATTCAACGCGTGGAGGTCCCGCCCCTGCTTCAGCTGAATTTGCGCCTGACCTTCGGCGAAGAGATCCACCGCGCTGCCAAAGCGCTTCTTGGAAGAGCGTGCCCCGCGCGCGACCACCGACTGCACGCCCGCGTCGCGAGTGGCCAGACGCAGGATGCGGCTGGATTCGAGATAGTCGGCGACGTGCAGGACGACCGCGTCCGTCTGGAGCAAGGACATACGGAACGATGTACAGCCCGCGGTGCCGGAGCAACCGCGGGCTGCAGATACCTCAGCCGCGCGGCTGCACACGCGACTGCGCCTTCACCAGCGCGCTCACCGGATCGCGAGATCCACGCCGCCCTGCCCCGCCAGCACGCGACGGACTTCGACGAACGTGGGAGAAAAAACCAGCAGCGACGTGACGGAGCCGGTGCCGTTCTGAATGCAGTGCAGCCGGCCGAGGGCGTCAGCCTGTGCACTGCCGCAGTTCACGGACGCACCCGCCGCGTTCTTGAGGTCGAGGAACGACGTCGTGCCGTTGGTTACCGCCGAGATGTCGTCCTGACGAAGCTTGACGATACGACCGGCGAAGGCGCTGAGATTCTCGAAGAGTGACACATACAGAAACCCATCGAGGCCGAGCTTGGTGCTCGCGCCGTAGCTGCCAGCGGGCATCTGTCGCGTGACCTGCACTCGGCGATTGCGCAGATCGACTTTGGTGACGGATCCTGTCGCGAGCAGTGTGTAGGGGAAGCTGGCGAAGCTGGCGGCCCCGCCGGCACTCACATACGCCACGTCACCCACGACAATCGCCGACGCTCCGGACCCACGCGCTCCCGTGAGCACGACCGTGTCGCGCGTAGTGCCGCTGTTGGGAATACGAATGAGGCGCACATCGCCCAATACGGTGTACGCGCCTTTGCAGTCGCTGTTGGCATCGACGACCCACGTGGCGTTGTCGTACTGGAACATGTCGGTCGGGCAGACACCGGCATTCGCGAGGCGCGTGATGGTCGGTGCTACCGTTCCCGCGACCGACACGAGTGCGATGGCGTTGGAATCGCGAAGTGCGGCCGCAATGAGCGCTTGCCCGTTGCTGCCGCGAAACAACCTGGCACGTGACGGATTGCTGCGCGTCGGCAACTGCACGCGCCGGAATGTCGACGTGCGAATGTCGGCGATGTACAACAAGTCGCCTGCCCCGCGGCTGGAGACGGCCAGCACGGTATCGCGTTCGAGTGTAAACCCACCCGCGTCAAACTCGCTCGATGGCGCGAACGCGAGTTTCGTGGTGGCCGTGCCGGTATCGCCGACAAAGGT
>CANGXD010000067.1 GCA_947457545.1 Gemmatimonadaceae bacterium | reverse complement strand
GCATCGCGCGCGAAGTCGCCGGCGCGCTCGATCACGCACACAAGCAGGGCATCATTCACCGCGACATCAAGCCGGAGAACATCCTGCTGCAGGATGGCGCGGCCGTGGTGGCGGACTTTGGCATTGCGCTCGCGGTGCAACAGGCCGGCGGTCAGCGCATGACGCAGACGGGCCTCAGTCTTGGCACGCCGCAGTACATGAGCCCCGAGCAGGCGATGGGGGAGAAAGCCATCGACGCCCGCACTGACATCTACGCGCTCGGTGCGGTGACATATGAGATGCTCGCGGGTGAGCCGCCGTTCAGCGGCAACAGTGTGCAGGCCATCGTGGCGAAGGTGCTCACCGAGCGGCCGGTACCGCTCCGAACGGTGCGCGACACGGTCTCGGCGGAGATCGAGTTCGCTGTATTGCAAGCACTTGCCAAGTTGCCTGCCGACCGACCAGAGTCGGCCACATTCTTCGCGGCGGCGATGCACACATCCGGCGAGCGCGCAGTACAACGGCCGGCTGAGAAAGCGACGATTAACCGGGGCTGGATGCCGCTTGCCGCCCTTCTCGCGATCGCTGCCGGGGTGATCGGTTGGTTCGGTCGAGGCATGATGTTGCCCACTGTTCGAGCTGAGACCGTGACGCGCTTCGTGCTGCCGATGCAGCCATCGGAGCTGCCCTCGATCATCATCGGTCCGCAGACTGCGGTTTCGGGGGATGGAAGCGCCTTAGTTTACGTCGCTCGACAGGCTCCTGGCGCTCCACCGGTTCTCGTGCAGCGGCGACTCGACCAACTAAACGTCACTCCGCTCAAGGGTACGGAGAACGCTACGAGTCCGGCGTTCTCACCGGATGCTCGCCAGATAGCTTTTCATGCAGCGGGTAAAGGCGTGTTTGTGGTTCCGTCCGATGGGGGAACTGCCCGACGCGTTGCCGTCGTAGAGTGGGCACGCGGGATCGCGTGGCCGTTCCCCGACAAGATCGTCTACGCGCCTGATTCGTCACGTGTGTTGATGGTGGGGAGTCCTGACGGCGGAACACCTAAGGCTTTTGGACAACTGCCCCGCAACCGAAGCGCATGGTGGCCTGTCGCGCTCCCGGGATCGGATTGGGTCATCTTCTCGGCCGCCTCTGCCAGAGGCGATTCGGTTGAACTGTACTTCGCGCGTATCGGTGACGAAAACGCCCGACGGGTTGGAGGAGCGGGCGTCTTTGCACTGGGACGCATCGGTACGCACTTGGTATACATGGATGGGGATGGCATGCTGATGGCGTCCCCCTTTGACTCGAAATCCGGCCAGATTACCGGGGCCGTGGTTGCGCTCGGTGTGAAGGTGCCGAGCCGACCGCTGGCCGTCGCGCGCGGACTGGGTGACGTGGTGCTCGGACCCGCAGGTGACTTGCTGTACGCCGAAGACCTGACCGACGCCACAATCATCACGCTGCGACCGGACGGGAGAGAGCAACTGCTGGTAGCCGATACGCTGCCATTCGGCTCGGTTGCCCTGTCACCAGACGGCCGTCGTATCGCCGTGAGCATCGCCGACTCCGTAAGCGGACGCGAAATCGTCGCGGTGCGCGACCCGGGGGGCGATCGGTTCCGTCGCGTGACGCCTGCCGACCAGAGATTCGGGTACTCGTTGATAGAGTGGATGCCGGATGGCAAGCGCCTGCATCTCATGCGCAAAGATGCGGTGCGTTCGGTACCCGTAGTCAGAGACGTCGACAGCGGCGAAGAGGAGCTAGTCTACGGTGGACTCGAGCATGTCTACGAGTCGAAGATCCGTCCCGATGGTCAAAGTTTTGTCGGGCGCCTTGGCCTCCCAGTTCGCGGCGGCCAGCAATTCGGGACATGGGTGATGGGTGCTTCCACCGTTGCGGTCGATTCCCAGTTTCGCGCAATCGTTAACTTCTCACCAGACGGGCGGCGCGCGAGCTTTGTAGGTGTGGGCGCAAACGGAAGGACCGCGCTTTACGTCGCTCCGTATCCCGATAGCGGACGTCGGCTCATTGTTCCGTCGGAAGCAGGTACAATTACTCCAGTTTGGCGAACCGAGCGAAGCGTGCTGTACTGGTCAGAGGGTGCTCTGCACGAAGCCGAGGTGTCCGTTGGCACCGACGCCGTACTAACGCGGCGGAGGATTGCGGCCATGTCGCCAAACGTGCCGATGCGACCGTCGCCGTTAACTGTGGCACCTGACGGCTCGGTAATCGTGATTCGCCCGCTAAGAACTTCCGCGATGATCTTCGTCCAGAACTGTGCACAGGAGGTAAGACGTCGCGTCGAATCGCAGGAGACGAAGCCGTGATGGGTGGTCAGACGGTCGGTGAAGAAACAGAGGATGGCCGGGTGTGTTGATGTCTCGATTAGTCACCGCCCTCTCCTCCCGCTACCGCGTTGAGAAGGAACTCGGCGCCGGCGGCATGGCCACCGTGTATCTCGCGCACGACCTCAAGCACGAGCGCGAAGTGGCCATCAAGGTGCTGCACCCCGATCTTGGCGCGGCGCTCGGCGGCGAACGGTTCCTCGCCGAGATCAAGACCACGGCCAGGCTGCAGCATCCGCATATTCTGCCGCTGCTCGACAGCGGCGCGGCGGATGGATTGCTGTACTACGTAATGCCGTACGTGCGCGGCGAAACGCTGCGAGCGCGTCTCGAGCGCGAGTCGCAGTTGCCACTTGCCGAGGCGCTGCTCATTGCGCGCGAAGTCGCGGACGCGCTCGCCGAGGCGCACGGGCAGGGAATCGTGCACCGCGACATCAAGCCGGAAAACATTCTGTTGCAGGGCGGGCACGCGCTCGTCGCCGATTTCGGCATCGCCCTGGCGGTGCAGCAGGCCGGCGGAGCACGCATGACGCAGACGGGGCTGTCGCTCGGTACGCCCCAGTACATGGCGCCAGAGCAGGCCATGGGCGACAAGGCCGTCGATCACCGCGCCGACCAGTATGCGCTCGCGGCGGTGACGTACGAAATGCTCACCGGCGAGCCGCCCCATACGGGCACCAATCCGCAAGCCATCGTGGCCAAGCTGCTCACCGAAGCGGTGCGACCCGCCACGGTGCTACGGCCATCGGTACCTGCTCACGTGGATGCGGCGCTGCGGCGCGGTCTCGAGAAGTTGCCCGCCGATCGCTTCACCAGTGCAAAGGGGTTCGCGGACGCCCTTGGCGACGCCTCGACCAACTCAACGGTCAGCGGTGTGCCTATCGCGACGCGGCGCGCGTGGTACACCCAGCCACTGCCATACGCCGCCGCGCTCGTCCTCTCGCTGGTCGCCCTCGGCTGGCAGGCGATGCGCGGGACCGCGACGACACCACTGAGTCAAGCGCCCGTGCGGTTCGTGGTGAAACCGCCAGCCGACGGACTCGGCGCCGGCCGCGACTTTACCGTGGCGGTTTCCGGAGACGGCCGCCGCATCGCGTTCATGGCGCGTAGCGGCAGTGTGCGGCGCATTCATGTACAAGACCTCAACAGTCTGGTCGCCAAGTCGCTCCCGGGTACGGAGACCGCGCGCTTTTTTGCACTGTCGCCAGACGGCAAGGAGTTGATCATGCAACTCGCCGCTGGTGGCGCGCGGCGCGTGGTCATTGAGTCCGGAACCATCACCGATATCGTGCTTCCCGAGGGCCGCGGAAAGCTTTTGCCAGGTGGAGTTGCGTGGGCCGGCAACACGACGGTGCTCTCATTTGGGCGGGTGGGTGACATCGCGCTGCTCCGGGCGGGCGAACCCGCCAAGCGTGTTTCGTTCACCAAGGACGGGAAGCCCTATTCGATCGATGGCATCGCCGCGCTCTCGGCCGATGGCGAGTGGCTCGTGTTTCCTGGCCCGAGTATCGCCGTGGCGCCCGTCGACGGTGGCGAGGTCAAAGAGCTTGGTCTGCCGGCCGATGGGATCGTCGGCGCGCGTTCGGATATCCTGATCTACCAGGACGTCAACTTTCAGTTGATGGGGGTGCCCATCGACTGGGCCACGCGCACTGTGGGCTCGCCGAAGCCACTGGAATCGGGCATTTCCGCGGGTTCACACGCGTCACTGTCGCCGTCAGGCACGCTCACGATGCTCACCGGTTCCAGCAAGTGGTCGCTTGAGATCGTCGATGAGCGTGGCAACGGCGTACCGATCGGTGAACCGGTTGATCAAAGTCTATCGTTTCCACGACTCTCTCCCGATGGGAAGCGCATTGCGGTCTCCGCGTCGGTGCGCGAGGGCACATCGCTGAATGTCGGGATCAATATCGTCGACATCGCCAGCGGGACGAGTACGCGCCTCACTAGCGGGATGTACGCCGACCGTCCCGAGTGGACCCCCGATGGCAAGCGCGTCCTCTTTCGGCGCTTGTACGCCGAACGCCGCGAGGAGATCTGGTGGCAACCGTACGATCGCAGTGCTACGGCCGAACCGCTGCAGACCTACACGGGTGATGGCGCGCGCTTCATGGCCGAGGGTCTCATCTCCCCCAACGGCGAATATCTTCTATACCGCATCCTCGCCGGCGTCTCCGGACGTGACATCTGGTATCGTGCACTCACGGGTGACACGAACTCCAAAGTTTTTGAGGCGACGCCGGCCGACGAGGTCATGCCGCGCTTCTCCCCGGACGGACGCTGGGTCGCCTACACCTCCAATGAGTCAGGCATCGATCAGGTCTTCGTGCGCCCCTTCCCAGGACCGGGAGGGCGCACGCAGGTGTCACCGAATGCTGGTTCCGAACCCGTATGGGCGCCGGATGGTCGTCGGCTTTTCTACATCAACGGGAGCGATCTCATGGCTGCCAGCGTGAACAGTATCAACGGCTTCGCGGTGACCGCCCACGAGCGACTCTTCACGTCCGACATCACCCCCGGCTGGATTCACGCCAACTACGACGCCATGAAGGACGGCCGTCATTTCCTCATGATCCGTAACCCGGGCGGCACCGGCGACCTGACCGTCGTCCTCAACTGGCTGGACGAGGCCCGCAAACGGATGACGCCACCGTGACAGGCGTTCGGATCGCCGACGGTAGTGGTGTCCGAGCGCTCAGGGTTCGTCGAGCGCTTCCAGTGCCGCCGCATCCGCGAGATCCTGCGGGCGCGCGGTCGCGCGCTTGTTGCGAATGAGATCCGCCTTTGAGAGCATCGCGACCGGGAGGTCGTCCAGCGTGCCGTTCACACGACGAACCCAGGCCGCGTCGAACTCGACCCCCCACAGCCGCGTCAGCAGGTCCACGCGATTCGGGGCACGACCCAGTTGAATCACTCGGTCATCGGCGACAAAGTCCTCGGCAGTAATGCCGACGTTGCCAAATCCGAACGCTTGCAATGCGGCCATCGTGCGCGCCGCATTCTCCGTGCTCGGCCGCACGTACAAATCGAGGTCTTCCGTGAAGCGAGGATAGCCGTGAAACGCGACGGCGTGACCACCCACGACCAGGAACTCAACCCCGTTGGCGATCAATAATGCGAGCAGCTCGCGTAAGTCCGCGTCCAGCATCACCCAATCGCTCCCGGTAGGCCTGCTGCATCCGCAACAGGCGATCCAATCGCACTTGCGGGGACTGTTCCCGCAGCGCCACTCGGTCCGCCTTCGCAGCCGACTCGTGGCTGGGATGTACCACAACGACTCGATCCATACTGCAATATAGCACGGCAGCCACCCTCGGCTGCACGGCCAACTCAGGTCTCCCGGTGCTGTCAGATCAGTGGGTGGCACCGGTGGGGGCGACATGGCCGCCACGGAAGCGGAAACCGCCCCAAGAGAAGCACGAATGCTCGACGCCGAGCCGAATCGTAGCCAACTTAAGGGGTGACTCCTCCTCTCGAACGACTGAAAACCGCCCTCGCCGACCGCTACCGCGTCGAGCGTGAACTCGGCGCCGGTGGCATGGCCACGGTCTATCTCGCGCACGATCTGCGGCACGAGCGCGACGTCGCCATCAAGGTGCTTCATCCCGATCTTGGCGCCGTGCTCGGGGCCGATCGCTTCCTGACGGAGATCAAGACGACGGCGCGGCTGCAGCACCCGCACATCCTTCCGCTGCTCGACTCGGGCGCCGCAGACGGCTTGCTGTACTACGTCATGCCGTTCGTGAACGGTGAAACGCTGCGCACGAAACTCGAACGCGAAACGCAGCTCGCCATTCCCGAGGCCATTCGCATCGCCGTCGAAGTGGCCGACGCGCTGGAGCACGCACACAGGCAGGGTGTCGTGCATCGTGACATCAAGCCGGAGAACATTCTCCTGCAGGACGGGCACGCGCTCGTGGCCGACTTTGGCATCGCGCTCGCTGTCCAGCAAGCCGGTGGACAGCGCATGACGCAAACCGGCTTGTCGCTCGGCACGCCCCAGTACATGAGCCCCGAGCAGGCCTCCGGTGAACGCGTCGTCGACGCGCGCAGCGACATCTATGCGCTCGCCGCCGTGACCTTCGAGATGCTCACCGGTGCGCCGCCGTTCACGGGGGCCAGTGTGCAGGCAATCATGGCGCGCGTGATGACCAGCGAGCCCGAACCGCTGACCCGCGTTCGCAAGACTGTACCTCAGGCCGTGGAGGCGGCGGTGTTTCAGGCGCTCGCCAAGCTTCCTGCCGACCGGTTCGCCTCTGCTCGGGAGTTCGCGACTGCGCTGCGGCAGGACACGTCGGCCGTCAACACGCCGCAACTCTCTGCTCCAAATCGAAAGTCCCGCAAAGGCGTGCTCGTCTGCGTGTCGCTCGCGATGCTCGCGACAGCCGCAGCGTCGTGGGCCGCGGCGCGAGCTACGGCAGGCTCCGGTACCGACAGCAGGCCTAGTCGCCAGCGCGTGGTCTTGTGGAACACGGCGGTACCCGTTGCCACCTCACCGGGCGCGCAATTCATCTCGACGCAGATGGCGCTTTCGCCCGATGGCGAGACCATTGTATTCGCCGACTCCACATCGGCGGGATGGTCGCTCTTTCGCAAGCGTCGCGCTGAACAGGATGCCGTGCCGATCGTCGGGACCGACGGTGGTCGCAGTCCGTTCTTCTCACCGGACGGACGCTGGATCGGCTATTTCTCCAGCGACGCCACGCTCAGCAAGATTGCCGTCGAAGGCGGAACGAGCATTCGGTTGGTCACGGGTGCCACGAACCGATTCTACTACGCCGGCGCGTGGCTCTCCGACAACACTATCGTCTTTACGGCGGGCGACAGCGGTGGCGTTCGCCGGATCTCCGCCAGTGGCGGCGTATCCAACGCGCTCAATGTGCCGCGCGAATGGAATGGTCAGCTTCCGCACATCGAGGCGTTGCCCGGCGGAAAGGGTCTCCTGATCGTCGCCTGCGAATCGAACTGTTCTCTCAAGGTCGATGCGTTCTTCTACGATCTCGTCAAGGATTCACTGACCCTCGCGATTCCCGACGTGGCCGGTGCGTGGTACCACGAGCAGAGCGGTCTGGTACTCACGACTCCCCGCGACGGTGGTTTGTTCGCCGGAACGTTCGATGCGAAGCGTGGTGTGCTTACCGGCGATCTCAAGCCGATTATCGATCGCGTTGCCCCGGGGCAGTTCGCAATGTCGGCGACGGGCGATGTGCTCTATTCGCTGACCAGATCTGGTGATGCCAAGCGCGAGCTGGTGTGGGTGGATCGCGGAGGGAAGGCAACACCCGTCGACTCGAGCTGGCGCGAATGGTTCGAGTATCCGGCCGTGGCGCCAAAGGACGGACGCATCGGTGTCAGTGTGCGTGGTGCTGCGACGGTACTCTGGTTGCGTGAGGCGGATGGCTCGCGCACCCCGGTTCGCGCCGTAGGGAACATCGCATGGCGACCCACCTGGTCGCCGAACGGCGAACGGATGCTCTTCGTTGGATCGATGCCCAAGCCGGCACCCGTGGGACGGGTGAACGCCATCTTCGAGAGTGACGCAGCCGCGCGTGCGCTCCCCACGAAGCTGCGCGACTACGGGCCGAGTACCGGTGCTTTGTGGGAGGCTGAAGTGTGCGATAACGGCGCGTTGGCATTTCGCACCGATGATCCAGTCGGTCTGTCGAACATCTATGCGACCCTCCCTGGGGATACGACTACACTGACGGTCGCGAGCGGCCCGGCGCAGGATATTCAGCTCGCTCTGAGCCCCGATTGCCGTACCATCGCGTTCATGTCGAATGCGTCTGGTCGTGCAAACGTGTACATCGTCGATTTCCCTTATGCCCGAACACGCCGGTTGGTGTCGCGCGACGGCGGCGAAGAACCGCGATGGTCGAAGGACGGGCGCACGCTCTACTACGTCGGCAACGGAACGCTCATGCAGGTTCCCATGGGCACCGATCCGCTGCGCACGATGGGTGAACCAACCTCCCTGTTTCGTCTCGATGGCTACGCGCGCGCGCGCAATCGGCCGCAGTACGACGTCTCCCCTGATGGACGATTCCTCATGATCAAGGAGCCGCCAGCGCCCGCGGTGCCGCCGGTGGTCTACGTGCAGAACTGGATCCCCGAGCTGCTGGCCAAGGTGAAACAGTGAGCGTGCTCGACCGCCTCACCACCGCCCTCGCCGGCCGCTACCGCGTCGACCGCGAACTCGGCGCCGGTGGCATGGCCACCGTGTATCTCGCGCACGATCTCAAGCACGAGCGCGATGTCGCCATCAAGGTCTTGCATCCGGACCTCGGTGCCGCGCTCGGCGGCGAGCGGTTCCTGAGCGAGATCAAGGTCACGGCCAAGCTGCAGCATCCGCATATTCTCCCGCTGCTCGACAGCGGCGCGGCGGATGGGTTGCTGTACTACGTCATGCCGTATGTGCGAGGCGAAACGCTCCGCGCGCGCCTCGAGCGCGAGTCGCAGTTGCCAGTCGCCGATGCGCTGCGTATCGCACGCGAAGTCGCGGGTGCACTCGATCACGCGCACAAGCAGGGGATCATTCACCGCGACATCAAGCCGGAGAACATCCTGCTGCAGGATGGCGCGGCCGTCGTCGCCGATTTCGGCATCGCCCTCGCGGTGCAACAGGCCGGCGGGCAGCGCATGACGCAGACGGGGCTCAGCCTCGGCACGCCGCAGTACATGTCGCCGGAACAAGCAATGGGCGAGCGCACCATCGATGCGCGCAGCGACATCTATGCGCTCGGCGCGGTCACGTACGAAATGCTCACGGGCGAGCCGCCATTTGGCGGAGCCAGCGTGCAGGCCATCGTGGCGAAGGTTCTTACCGAACGACCGGTCCCGCCGCGCACGATACGCGACACGGTTTCGGCTGACATCGAGTCCGCTGTATTGCGAGCGCTCGCCAAGCTGCCGGCAGACCGACCGGAGTCGGCCCATGCGTTTGCGCAGGCGCTCGCCCAGGTGTCGGCGACGACTACCGGCGGTGCGCCCGCTCCCTCTCGCGCAACGAGACCACGCACACGTTGGCTTGGGATCCCTGCCGCCGCCCTCGTCGGCCTTGCCGGTGGATGGGCGCTCTTCGCAGGATCGCCTACCGCGCCGTCCGGGGACGCTCTCTCCACCATCACCACCCTCGAGCCACTCGCGGGGGAACGGTGGCGGGCCGGCGGCAACGATGCGGCCATCAGCCCTGACGGGCGACGTGCTGCCATCGTCGCCACGACCAACGACTGGGACGGTATTCTCATCCGCTCTCTCGACAGTGTGGGCAGTCGTTACCTCGCGAACACCGAGGGCGCCCGCTCGCCGTTCTGGTCGCCGGATGGTTCACAACTCGGGTTCTTGGCTGATCGGCAGCTGCAGATCGTCGATCTTGCTTCCGGCGCTGTGCGCGCATTATGCCCGGCCTCCGTCTCGACGAATCGCGCCAGCTGGGGAGCAGATGACGTGATCCTGTACGTGCCGGAGTTCGATGGCGTGGTCCATCAGGCATCGCCTAGGGCGCCAGCATGCCGGCCGCTCGGGCTCAGGACGGTGCGCGACTCACTGACCGGGGCGCAGGTGGACTTCCTGTCCGACGGGCGCCACTTCGTGCTGTCGAATTCCAATGTGGCGTGGCTTGGTCTCGTAGGTGAACCGTCCCTGACGCGGTTGCTCGAAACACAGCTCCGACGTACTGTCTCGGCCACCGACGATTACCTGCTGTTCAGCGTGCCGGACTCGCCGCCGCTGGACATCGTCGCGCAGCGCGTCGACGTCCAACGCGGCGTCATGGAAGGCACTCCTCTCCCCTTTATGCGCTATGTGCTGAATCCGGGCGGACGTTCAGCTATCTCAGTGGCGAAGAACGGCACGATGCTCGTACGCGTGGATCCCGAGATGTTCGGCCACGACGACCGCAGTGGACGGTATGCCCGGTTCACGCGAGAGGGAGCGCTGGTGGATTCGCTGCCGACAGAAGGCGGCTTTGGCTACTTTCGCGCGCGCAACGACGGATCCATCACCGTGGGTGGCTTTCGCGTGGTCCGCTGGGACCGGGCATCGCGAGGGTGGACCGAAGCGGTGAAGACACCCACCCCGCCGCGCACCGTGCTGAATCCCGTGTGGGCCCCCGGAGACAGCATGCTCGCCGTGGCGCGGGGCGGGCTGATGTCGGATTCCATTGTCGCGATCGAGTTGCGCACGGGCAGCGAACGACAGATTGCCGGGTTCCCTGATCGCTCGCGTCGCATCGAACTCACCGACTGGACGACGGACGGTCGCTACATCCTTTTCGAAGCGTCCGGTCAGAACGCGAATCCCCCCAGCGATGCCTGGGTAGCAGATGTAGCCACCGGCAAGATCCGGCAACTGTTCACCGATGCCGGCGACGTCTTCAACATGCGTGTCTCTCCGGATGGCGCTCTGGTCGCGTACGAACTGCTCACGAAAGGGCGCAGCAATGTCTTCGTGCGGCCGTTCCCCGGCCCCGGCGCGCCGGTCCGTATCACCTCCGGCGACGGCCGATCGCCGCGCTGGAGTGGCACGCGCGAACTCATATTCGTGAGCGGGCGCGAGGTACAGGCCGTTGCACTTGGTACCGATGGAGCCCCCGGTACGCGGCGCACGGTGGTGCCCGCGCCAATGCTCGACGCCCTTCGGGCACGCGACGACATCGCGCTCGACGTGTCGCCCGATGGGCGCCACGTCGTGATCGGGTACGGTGTGGGGCGCGATGAGCCGTTGCTGGTGCTCACCAACTGGAGGGAGCGCCTGCCGAGAGGCCGTTGAGGAGGGCGAGCACGTTGTTCGTGCGATGAGCGCCTCGGGGTGCCTCTCGATGTCCCGCGTCGACGGCTCGTGGTGTGACTGACGGAGATACCCGGTGAGGAATCGGCAGGCATGTTCCGCCGCGGCGGTATTCGGCGATGGGGGATTGGGTCCATTTGCGTCTATATCTGACCATGGTCATATTGAGATGACCATACAGAGGGGAGCCCATGCCTCGCCGTACCAATGCTACGCCAGCCACCGTTTCTGCCAGTGAGTTCAAGGCGACGTGCCTGGAACTCATGGACAAGGTTGCCAGTACTGGCCGCGATCTCGTCATCACCAAACGCGGACACCCGGTTGTACGCGTCTCCGCCATTACAGATGCCGTGCAGTCGCCGTTCGGTTACATGGTAGGCTCCATCGTGCGTCATGGCGACATCGTCGATGCGGATCCGGACGAATGGAGTCTGTCGGACACGGACCCGCTAAACGAAAAAAGGCGCCGCTGAATGGCCATGCCCCGCAAGAGTGCCGCTCGGGTGGGCCGCGGGCGGACAACCGTGCGCGAGCCGCAGCCTACCTATCGCGGACTTCCGGCCCTCTGGCGACTGGCGAACACTCCGGAGCGGGAAACGCCGCTGCTGCTCGATACGCACGTGTGGCTGTGGCTCCTCGACGGAACGCCCGGCGCCCTCGATACACGCGTCCAGCGCGCGCTTGATCATGCCGTGTCGCAGCGGCGGGTGTACGTGAGCGATTTCTCGTTCTGGGAGGTGGCCATGCTCGTGTCCAAAGGCCGCCTTGAGCTGGCCGGCGGCGTCGAGTCATGGCTGGATCGGGCGGCGACGGCGCCGGGCATCACCGTGGCTCCGGTCACGCGGGCGATACTGGTGCGAAGTACGCAGCTGCCAGGAGAGCCACATGGCGACCCGGCCGATCGCATTCTGCTGGCGTCGGCGCAGGCGCTTGGGGCAGCGTTGCTCACGTGCGACCGGGGCATCATCGATTACGCCGCACGGGTGTCGGGCATTGCCGTGTGCGACGCGCGGTGATCGTTCCGAAGCAGCGGCGTCGACGGAGGAAGAGCGGCCGGCCTCTTCGCATCGCGGGATGATATCGCTCGCGAGGTCGCCGGCGCGCTGCAAACGACCCTCACGCGGCAACCAGGTCAGCAGCCGGCTGCGCGCGTCACGCCGGAACCGGTGAATCCGCAGGCGTACAACCTCTACCTCTTGGCGTCGCACCTGTGTCGCGGACAAACCGATGCTGCGAATTACGCGAATGCGGAAGCGCTGATTGACGACGCGCTCTCGCTGGCACCGGAGTCGACAAGGGCTCATCAAATACGCGCCGTCCTCGCTCGCGCCTCGACGCGTCGGATAAATTCACCACGTGGGGGCGGTACGCCGATCGCGGATGCCTTTCAACCTCCTTGCGAGCGCGTATGGCGCTTGGCGTAGCCGTGCGGACTCTTGCGGCCCCGTTCCCCTCACCCCTCGGTCCACATAAATTCCCGCCTTCGCCCGGCGCGGCCTCCTCTGGTCGCGCCGTCTGCTTTTCCCACCGGGGAGTGGAATCGCTCCCCAGCCTGGGCCGCATATCCATGCACGCACCGTCCGGGGCCGAGCGCCCGCACCGCGATTTCCTCAACATCGCCGACTTCTCCACCGCCGAAACGTTCGCCCTGCTCGATCTCGCCGAGCGGATGCGCACGGGGCGGTATACGGAGAAGCCGCTCACGGGGAAAGCGCTCGCCATGCTGTTCATGAAGTCGTCCACGCGGACGCGCATGTCCTTCGAGATCGGCGCCATACAGCTGGGCGGTACCGCGCATTTCCTGTCGCCGCGTGACGTGCAGATCGGCCGCGGCGAGCCCATCGGCGATACCGCCCGCGTACTCTCGCGCTACGTGCAGGGCATCATGATCCGCACCTTCGCGCACGACGATGTGGTCGAGCTCGCCGAACATGCGAGCATCCCCATCATCAACGGTCTCACCGATCTCTCGCATCCGTGCCAGGTGCTCGCCGACGTGCTCACCGTGCAGCAGCACCTGGGCGACATCCGCGGCAAGACGGTGGCCTGGATTGGCGACGGCAACAACATGGCTAACTCCTGGATCGAAGCCGCCACGCATCTGGGCTTCGGCCTCCGCGTCGCCTGCCCCGAAGGCTACGATCCCGACGAATCGTTCATGGCGCTGGCCGCCGAGCGCGGTGCCAATGTGCAGCTGCTGCGTGACCCCAACGAGGCCGTCAACGGCGCCGACGTGGTCACCACCGACGTGTGGGCCTCCATGGGGCAGGAAGAGGAACAGACCAAGCGGGCGCTGGCGTTTGCCCTCTATCAAGTCGATAGCGCGCTCATGGCCAAGGCGCACAAGCACGCGATCTTCTTGCACTGTCTCCCGGCGCACCGCGGCGAAGAAGTCACCGCCGAGGTCATCGACGGCGCGCAGAGCGTGGTCTGGGACGAAGCCGAAAACCGGCTGCATATCCAGAAGGCCATCATGGCGGCGCTCATGGGCAACGTGTCGCTGTAAGTCGCCAAGCCCACGCGCAGTTCATCACCACATTCCGTTCTGCACACACATGCCCATCGCTGCCGGCCAACTGGCCCCCGATTTCACGCTCCCGACCGACACCGGCGACACGCTCACGCTCTCGTCGCTGCGCGGCCAGTGGGTCGTGCTCTACGGCTACCCCAAGGACGACACGTCGGGGTGCACCACCCAGGCCTGCGAATTCCGCGATCTCTTCCCGCGCTTCGACAAGAAAAAGGCCGTCATCCTCGGCATCAGCCCCGACTCCGTCAAGTCGCACGTCAAGTTCAAGACGAAGTACGAGCTCCCCTTCACGTTGCTTGCCGACGAGGACAAGGTGGCGCTGCAGGCGTATGACATCTGGAAGGAGAAGTCCATGTACGGCAAGAAGTACATGGGCGTCGAGCGCACCACCTTCGTCATCGACCCCAAGGGGCAGATCGTCAAGGTGTTCGAGAAGGTCAAGCCGGCGGGACACGCCGAAGAGGTCATGGCGGTCATCGGCTGATCGAGCCCTGAACGTGACCTGACCGTCTGCCGCAATGGCTGGCACATGTCTGCCACTTTCGGCATTTTAGAGGGGCGCACTCACATCGGGTGCGCCCGCTTCTTTTCCGCCCATGACTGCTGACAACTCCGGCTCGCTCAAGCGTACGCCGCTTCACGACGTTCACGTCGCCCTCGGCGCGAAGATCGTCCCCTTCGCCGGCTACGAAATGCCGGTGCAGTACCCCACCGGGATTACCGTCGAACACAAAGCCGTCCGCGAGACCTGCGGCATGTTCGACGTGTCGCACATGGGCGAAGTCATCGTGCGCGGACCCGACGCCATTCGCTTCGTGTCGAGTGTCACGAGCAATGATGTCGCCGCGCTCGGCATCGGGCAGGTGCAGTACAGCACGCTGCTGCGCGACGATGCGACCATCGTCGACGACCTGCTCGTGTATCGCTTTGCCGATCACCTCATGCTCGTCATCAACGCCAGCAACCGCGACAAGGATCTCGCGCACCTGCAGGCGCACATTGGCGCGTTCGATTGCAGCATGACCGACATCTCCGACGAGACGGCGCTGCTGGCCATTCAGGGCCCCAATGCGCCCGCTATCGTCGCGTCGCTCGCCGATGTGCCTCTCGACGGCATCAAGTACTACTGGTTCACCGAAGGCAATGTCGCCGGCGTGCCGTGCATCATTTCGCGCACGGGATACACCGGTGAACTCGGCTTCGAATTGTACTTCGATCACACGAAGGCCGAGCACGTGTGGAACGCGGTCATGAACGGGGGCGGCGTTACGCCTGCCGGCCTGGGGTGCCGCGACTCACTGCGCCTTGAAGCCGGCATGTGTCTCTACGGCAACGAGCTCGACGATCGTACGACGCCGCTCGAAGCCGGGCTCGGTTGGCTCGTCAAGTTGGGCAAGGCCGAGCCGTTCCTGGGCAAGGATGTGCTGGTGCGTCAGCATCAGGACGGCACCGACCGCAAACTCGTGGGCTTCACCTTCGAGGAGCGCGCGTTCCCGCGCCATGGCTACGGCGTGGTGTACGGCGGCGTGCACATCGGTGAGGTATGCAGCGGCACGATGAGCCCCACGCTCGGTATTCCCGTCGGTACGTGTTATCTGCCCACGGCGGCGGCCGTGGAGGGCGCCACGTTCGAAGTGGATATTCGTGGCAAGAAGATTCCCGCGCGCGTCGTGAAGCTCCCGTTCTACAAGCGCGCAGGGAAGGCGTGAGCATGCGCGCACGCCCGACAGCGGCGCGGCGTGGTGGCATGGATGACGCCGCCGCCGGCGTCGTGGCCATTCTCATGACCGATGTCGAGCCGGCTGTCCGGCTCAACGCGGCGTTGGAAGCGCAGGGCGTGCAGACGGTCACGATCTCACCCATGGACGACGTGCGCGGCGATTTGCGGCGCGCGCGTCCGCTGGTGCTCGTGCTCACGGGGGCGTTGCTCGATTCGGCCAACGTCGCTCTCGTGCGGCAGCTGTTGTGGGACAACGTGGCGGTCATCGGCTTTACCGATGTCAACGATCCGCTCATGCTCGAGCGGCTGCGTGAGATCGGGTACGCCGAGACGTGGTCCAAGCCGGTTGTCATTGACGATGTCGTCGACAGCATCCGTCGTCGACTCGAGCGCTACATGCTGGCGGCGGACACTGGTTTGGTTGGTGAGTCCGCGGCCATTCGCGAAGTGTTGGTCAAGATCGAACAGATCGCGCCGGTCACCAGCACCGTGCTCATCGAAGGTGAGAGCGGCACGGGTAAAGAGCTCGTTGCGCGTGCGGTGCATCGCCTGAGTCCGCGGCGCGGCAAGCCGTTCATTGCGGTGAATGTCGGCGCGCTCCCCGAGACGTTGCTCGAAAGCGAACTCTTCGGTCACGAGAAGGGCTCGTTCACGGGCGCCGCTGAACGTCGGCTCGGGCGCTTCGAGCTGGCCGATACTGGTACGCTCTTTCTCGATGAGATCGGCGAAATTCCGCCGGCCACGCAGGTGAAGTTGCTGCGCGTGCTCGAGGAGCGTGAAGTCACGCGTGTCGGCGGCGTGCAGACGATCCCGGTGGATGTACGTGTCGTGGCCGCCACGAATCGGCCGCTGCGTGAGCACGTGGACGAGGGGGCGTTTCGTGCCGATCTCTTCTATCGGCTCAACGTGCTCAGCGTGTATCTGCCACCGCTGCGTGAACGCCGGGAAGATATTCCGCTCCTCGTGCGCAAGTTCGTCACCGAGTTCAGCGCGATGCACGACCGCGAGTTCTTTGGCATTTCCGGTGACGCACTCGGCTTACTCGTGGAGTATCCGTGGCCGGGCAACGTGCGCGAGTTGCGCAATCTCGTCGAGAGCATGGTCGTGCTCGCGCATGGCCGCGAGATCGTCGCCGATGATATTCCGCGCGCCATTCGCGACAGTGGTGGTCGTCGCTTGCTGCCGGTGCATGTGGGACCGTTGGTGCAGGGCAGTGAACGCGCGCAGGGCCGCGAACTCGAATTCATCGTGCGATCGCTTGTCGAGCTCAAGTTGCAAGTCGAAGAGCTGCGCCGTCGCATGGATGTGGAGACGCGACCAGCGCCGCAGCCCTCGTGGGTTGGTGACGT
The DNA here is from genome assembly GCA_947457545.1 of Gemmatimonadaceae bacterium. Taxonomy (GTDB): domain Bacteria; phylum Gemmatimonadota; class Gemmatimonadetes; order Gemmatimonadales; family Gemmatimonadaceae; genus Gemmatimonas. The sequence goes on along the minus strand of CANGXD010000067.1, from coordinate 1,626 downwards.
ACGTCCGGTGCCCGCGCCGGTGGCCGGACTCACGGAAATTCTGCCTGCGAACGGCTACGGCATGGTGCGTGGCATCGAGCCGCGTGACGAAACGCCGCCGGCGACGGTCATCACGCTTGGGCCCGGGATGACGATGGCCGAAATCGAGCGGGTCGCCATTCGCGCGGCGCTTCGGGATACTGCCGGAAACCGTCGCAAGGCGGCCGAAATGCTCGGCATTGGCGAGCGGACGCTGTACCGGAAGCTTCGGGAGTACGAAGGGGAGGATTTCGCGGGCCCCGACGACGGCCGGGATGATGGACGAGACGAAACTTGAGGTCTAGGCGCTTACCTTCATGTGGGACAAGACCTTGGAAGAATTTTCGGCCTTGCCGGAAACGGATACTGGTCACATATTCGCTCTAGTCGACAGCCGGACCCTTCCACCCGGTTCGCCCATGCCTCGGAGCCTGATCTGTCCATTCCCGCCAACATTGGCATGACCATCCCGTCATCTGCCTCAGGCAGCATCGCCGGTAGTGTCCTGCCCATCCGCCGCGCCGAGGAGCTGATAGCCACGCTTCCCGGCGTGATTTCCGTGCGGATCGTGCCCAGTGACATGGGCGCGGTCGACGAAATCCATGTGCTGACGACCGACCAGGTCCCGCCCAAGAACACGGTGCGGAACATCGAGAGTGCCCTCATGGCGCACCTCGGGCTGCGGGTCAACCACCGCAAGATCTCCATTGCCACCACGCTCGACGTGCCGCGGGCCATGGATACGCCGGCCGAGGCCACGGTCGTGCCCGGTTTGAGCGCCGTGTCGGGTGGGGGCGCGACGCCGACGCCGGTACCTCCGGCACCGGCTTTCACGGGGGCGTTTGCCGGTGGCTACACGGCGCCGGTCACCCCGACCGTTCCGCCGGTGGCGCAGCCGGTCCCCATGGAGGAGGCCAGTGCCCCCGCGCGCACTCGGTCGTCTCTCTCTTCGGCGACCCTGCCTGACGTGGCGGCCGGACGTCGGCTGCTGATTTTCGAGGATGTCGAGGTGCGTCGGTCGCGGTCACGCGGTGTGTTGTGCCGGGTGACGTTGTCGCGAGACGGGCAGGAGTTTTTTGGGGAAGCGGAAGGGCAGGAAACGGAGCGATCGCGCATCGAGTTGGCGGCGCGGGCCACGTTGCAGGCGATCAGCTCGGCGATGAAGAGTACGCCGGGCGGCGAGCGCAGCATTTCGCTGGAAGGAGCGAAGCTGGTGGACGCCTTCGATCGTGAGTTCGTGTTCGTGAGCGTCTCGGCGCGCGTGGGTCGCGAGCCGGTGTGCTTGACGGGTAGCTGTGAAGTACGGGAGAGCGCGGAAACGAGCGCGGTATTGTCGGTGCTCGACGCGACCAACAGGTGGGTGCACCTGGAGCGATAACTAGGACACGGGTCCCCGTGTCCGCCCTTTACCCTTTTCGTCATCGACACGACGAGAACCCCAACGTCCCCGTCAGCCGTCTAGAGCGGAGCTGAGCGGGCAGGCCAGTAGTACGAGCGGAGCCAACCTAGTCCAAGCACGTGGCGTCCCGAGCGGGACACGCGTGACTTACCCTATGGGAGGTGACGTTTCATGGAATTCATGGCCCAGCTCGTGAATGCGCTTTGGTC
>CANGXD010000066.1 GCA_947457545.1 Gemmatimonadaceae bacterium | reverse complement strand
TGGAACGAAGCACCGTGGCGGCACGTCCGCCGTTCTCTTGCAAGCGTTGCAAGAGAAGAGGAAATCGCCGAGAGAGAGCGGCCCGAGATGCGTGGTGGCCTCTCGTCGACGACAACCCAGCCCTCAGAAGTACACCGCGCCAGTCAGCCGGGCGACCGATCCACGAACATCCCAGCTGCCGTCCGTACGCAACGCACTGACGCCGCCGAGTGCACCAAGCGAAACGTGTGGATTGAAGAACCAGGCCGCACCCGCCTCGGCGTAGCCTCCGATGCCGTTATCGCGACGCGCGCCGTGGACCGACCGGACGGTATACAGCACGCCGCCACCGTATATCGGGCGCAGGCCAAGGCCGTTCCGACCATACTGGCGCACTCAAACGTTCGACGCGACGGTGGTGATGCCGGGGGTGAACAACAAATTGCTCTCGTCGATGAACTCGCCCCGCGATGACGTCCGCGAGAAGGATAGTCCACCCGTCAGCGCGACCGTCGGTGTCACGAACGCGATGAGCGATCCGCCCTGGCCTCCACTACCCGCCGGGCCGCCGTTGATGGAAGCCTCTGCCCCCCACGTCCCTTTCTCAGGTCCGCCAGTACGCTCCCGAGCCTGTGCGTGAGCGGGGAGCGCGGTGAACATGGCGGTGGCACAACCGAGAATGGTCAGGAAAGACAAACGACGCACGGGACACTCCAAGCATTGGGGGTAGACTCACAAAGCAGTTCTACCAGCGATGCCCCACGAGAAGTTCCGTGCGCGAAGACGTGCGCTCGGGAGTGGCGATATGCGGAAAATTGAAAACGTCCCCGTGCTACCGCGGCACAAAAACCTTCGGCGGCGCCATCTCGATTCGCTCCACCGGCGTGCCCCCGCGAAAGAACGTCACGACCGCCTCCGCAACGCGCGGGTCCGCTTCGAAGATGTTGTGACCGCCGTGCTCCACGATGAGTGCACGGCCTCGACTGAACCGCTTCCGCACCTCCGCGGCCTCGACCGGCGAGGTCCGTCCGTCGAGCGTGCCGGAGATGAACAGTGTAGGGACCGACGACCGCAGCGGCGCACGAAAGCCCGCACCAAGATCGATAGATGGGCGGATACCGGCGAGATGAGGCATGGGGAAGTTCAACGCGTCACCCAGTAATCCGCGCGCGGCCTCCCGTTCCACGAGCATCAGCCGCGCGCGGTCGATCCCCGAGGCGACGTCCATGAGCTCCGGCATACCAGCGAACGTCGACATGCCGCTGAGCGCGCCGAGCAGCGGCCCGGCAACCACGTCGTACCGCCCGGCATCCATCGCGGCGTACAGCGCCGGCACGCGCGCAATTCCCGCAGGGTCCGCGATCATGCTGCCAACGAGGATCTGAACCGGAAAGGCGGCAATGCGCATCGTGACCGGGGCTGATGCGCCGGGCGGCGTGGTCGTCATGCGCTGCGGCGCCGAGTCGAGCCGCGCGTGGACACGGCGCATGGTGGCCGCGAGATCACCGTACGCCGCGCGCGCCGTCGTGTCCGCATCGATGAGTCGTTGCACGCGCACGAAAAGACTGTCCGTCAACGCAGGGCGCTTCACCGTCTGCTCCAATCCCTCGATACCGGCGAACACCGCACGACTCACCGACGCGCCATGATACTTGAGCACGGCGAGTCCCAAATGGGAGCCGTAGCTGATCCCCCAGAGTGCGATCTGCGGCACGCCGAGCGCGCGACGCAGGTCGTCGATGTCGGCGGCACTTTCGCGGGTCGTGTACCCATCGACGTCGATGCCAGCCGCGCTCCACTGCGCGATGCAATCGGTCAGCCCGTCGCGCGTAAAGGCAACGAGTGACGCGCGCGTTACCGGCGCAGACGGATCTGTCGCAGTTCGCGCCGTGCACGCCGACATGGTCGCCGACTGTCCGACGCCGCGTTGATCGAGCGCAATGACATCCCCGAGCGTTCGCAGTGCCATGAACAGTGGGAATCGCGGTCCGCTCGCGGTGCGAATGCCCGACGCGCCCGGTCCGCCGGCGAGATACACGATGGGCGCCCCAGGACGCGCGGCCGTGGAGCGAAACCGGACAAAGCGCAGCGTAATGGGCCGTGACGCAGGGTTCGCGCGTCGCTCGGGAACGATCAGCTCCCCCAACTCGGCGTGCACCGTGTCGCCACGTGGGCCCGTGAACACATACGGTGAGTAGCGGACACTCGGCGGCGGTGCCGCCTGCGCACCGGCGAACGCGGGCACGAGCATCAACGCGCCAAGCGGCGCGCCGAGCACCCGCAAAGGAAATCGAAGCAAAGCAGGCACGACCGAATCCTTGATGAGAGTCACCCGTACGATAAAGCGACCGATCCCGCCAACCGCCGATGAGTCGGTGAGCGGTCGGCACGGGTCGGTGAGCGGTGATATCGACCTCACTCTCAGTAGCTATCCTGGTTCGATGCGCACTTCGCTCCTCATTCTGCTCGTGCTGGCCAGTGCCGTCGCCCAAGTGCTTCCGGCGCAGGTGGCTCCGGTCGTCATCGTGGAGACCGTACAGGTCTGTCGCACCGCAGTCGACGCCCCCACGCCCCCGGTGCCGTCCGCTGCGTGCTCTTCCGTTCGCACTCAAGACGTCGATCCTCAAGGCACGGCACTGTGGATGCTCAGCGAGGTCACGATTCCGCCGGCGATGGCGCAGTCGCGCGCGCCAATGGCGGTGCTGATGCAGGCGATGGCATCGAGCGCGATCTACTGGGATGGACAGCTGATCGGCAGCAGTGGCGTCGTCTCGACATCGGCGGCAGGTGAAGTCCCGGGGCAGTTCGTGCATGTGGTCCCGCTACGTCCGGAGGAACTGCGCCCCGGCACGCACACGATTGCCGTACATCTCAGCAATCACCGTGGCGCGCTTCGCGTGCAGGTGCCCGTGCACGTACTGGCCGTGGCACCACTCGATGCCATTCGTGAGGGCATCGGTGCCGGTGGCGCCCCCACACTGCTGGCGCTTGGCGCACTCATGATGGCCAGCTTGTACTTCGCGGTGGCGGCACGCCGAGTGGCGCGGCGCCAGGACGCGGCGCTCGTCGCGGGACTGATTTTCTGTGCACTCGTGCAAGGCGGTGCGGAGCTGTGGCGGGTGATGCTGCCCATCACGTATGTGGAGCAGATCTGGCGACTGCTGCTGATCTTCGTCGCCGCGACCGCGCTTGGTGCGTGCCTCGTGGCGTACAGCGCGCGCCGCTTTCATTACGCCAGACAGCGTTGGTACCTGCTCACATACGCGTTGATGGCGCCATTGACCTGGGCGCTGCTTCCCGGCTTCGACGCGCGCACGTTCGTTGTCCTCGCGGTGGCCGGCGTACTGGCGCTCGCGGCGACTGTGCCGGCAGCATGGCGCGGCGAGCCGGGAAGTCGTGCCATCGCCGTAGTACTCGCATTGCTGTACACCGCGGCGCCACTCACGACGGGTGGCTTCCTCGAACGCGATCTGTTTCTCGGGCTCACCGTGCTCAGCATGGTACTGCTGGTCGATCAGCTGCGGATTGTGCGACAGGAGCAGCTCGATGCCGCGGAATCACGCGCGGCGGTAGAGCGCCTGCAGCTCGAGTTGCTCCGGCGCCGACTCACACCGCATTGGCTCCTCAACATGCTCAACGCGCTCATCGCGTGGATCGAGGAAGAGCCGACGACCGCCGTCCGCATGGTGGGGCTGCTGGGAGAGGAGTTCCGCCGCCTCGCCCACCCCATTGATACACCGCTGATCCCGCTGCACGATGAACTCGCCGCCTGTCGACGACTGCTCGAACTCATGTCGCTCCGTAGTGGCCGGACGTTCACGCTCGACGACAGCGGCGTCTCACCTGCGCTCGAGGTGCCGCCCGGTGTGCTGCACACACTCGTGGAGAACGCACTGACGCACGGCCGGTATCGCATGGGCGCCACTTTCACCGTGCGGCACGTTGACGCACAAGATGGCGGTACAGCGCTGGCCTTCGACGCGCCGGGCGCGGATCTGCCGCCCGCGACGCACGCCGATGCATCAAGCCACGACAGCAGCAGCGATGGCTTTGGGTTGACCTACGTGCGTGCGCGTCTCACGGCCGCATTCGGTGCGTCAGGGACACTCACCCACGGTCCGCGCCACGATGGTGGGTGGCGCACCACCCTTCACCTCGGCGGCGTGTCGGCATGACGGTTCTGATTGTCGAAGACGACCTGCCAGCGCAGCGGCGCCTCGTCCGACTGTTGCGAACGCATCCGAGCTATCGCGACAGCGTGGTGCGGTGTGCTGACGACGTGACCGACGCGCGCCACGTACTCGCCTCGGAGGTCGTGCAGCTCGTGCTGCTCGATCTCGATCTCAATGGCGACGATGGCTTCAGTGTTCTCGGCGCCGCCAGCAACGCCGACATGAAGGTCGTGGTGGTATCTGCGCACGCCGACCGCGCGCTTCAGGCGTTCGATGTGGGCGCGGTCGATTTCGTCGCGAAGCCCGTCTGCGCGAACCGGTTCATGCTCGCGCTCGGCCGTGCAGAGCCGGAGAGTAGTGGACGCCGCCCGGCGGCATTGATCGTGCGCGGCCGACGCGGTCTCGAGCGTTTCGCGGTCGACGACGTGCTACACATCAGCGGCGCCGACGATTACGTCACCATAACGCTCACGACCGGGCGTCAGCTGTTGCACGATGAAGGCATCGCGCAACTCGAGCGACAACTCCCGGCCGCATTTCTCCGTGTGCACCGGTCGCACATCGTGCGGCGCGATGCCATCCGCCGGATACTCGACGGCCCCGGAGGCACACGCATCCTCGAGCTGCGCAGCGGATCGTGTGTGCCAGTGAGTCGGCGGCGCGTGGCAGCCGTGTTGCAGGCGTTGCTGGGGGAGGCGAGCGCCTAGCGCAGACGCGTCTGCGCTTCGTTGATGAGATCCTTGTACTGCAGGAGAATGCGGTCCCACTCGCGGAAGAGCTCGTCGTCCTTCACGGTCGCGCGACCTTCGTCGGCCTTCTCGCTCGCCAGCTTGATGGTGTACTTGAGCGGATTGGAGTCGGCAAGCTTCACGATGACGCGCGTGCGAATGACCTTGTCGCTGAAGCGGCGCACATTCCAGCCGGTACGCAGGTAGCCCGTTTCCTTGTCGGTCACTTCGAGCACGTCGAAGCTGTTGGTGATGATCTGGCTGATCGTCTTCCACGCGTCGTCGGCGGTACGCTTGTCACCCACCTCGATGGTGAAATTGACGTTCGCCTGATCGCTCGCCATCGAGAGATCCCACGCCTCGTCGCGCCCGAGCTTGACCATCTCGTCGAACGGGATGGGCTGAGCGTTGTCCTGATTGCAGTATTCCCGGCGCTGCGCGGAGAAGGCGGGCGCCTCGATGCGCACCTCAGCGCAGCTCCCCGTGCGAATCGCCACGTTGAATTGGCCGGTGCCGACCTTCCGCCCCCCGACGAAAATGTCCGCAGTCGCCGGCTCCGCCGACACGGCCACCATGCGATCGCGCAGTTCGATCTTGTCGGTCAGCGGCAGCGCGGCGAATGCCGGGCCTTCGCAATACTGCTTCTCGACGGGCATGAAGCCGGGACGGACGGCACGCACGGCGGTGCACTGACCAGGCGGCACCGCGATCTCCGCCGCGTTCTCTCCGATGGGCTTGCCGGCTACCTCGATGGTCGTGCCGGCAGGGGCCACGGTCAGCAGCACGGCCCGATCGGTGAGCTGGAACCGCTCGATGGTCGGCGGCTGGGTGCCCTCGAGGTTTTCGTAGCGCTTCACGATCCGGCGGTAGCCGGGCTTCGTGATCTCCAACGTGCGCGCCTTGTCACGCTCCACCTCGAGCACGAACGAGCGTCGCGGCTGCACCACGCCATCCACCCGGCTGTCCGCATCGAACGGGTCGATGTTGATGGGGAAACGCCAGGTGGTCAGGGCGAACTTGAGCCCTCCGCTCTGCACGTCGGCCTTCGTGAAGACGCGCGAGACGGGGCGGTACCCCTCAGCGGTGATGAGCACACGGGTGCCCTGATCCTTGACGATGACCGAGGCCGATCCTCCCTGCCCCAACAGCGTACTGTCTCCGCGAGGAGTGTAGCCGTAGACCTTCGCCGTCGACGGCGTCACCGTAAGCAGCAACGGCTTTGGCGCGCACGCCGACAAGGCGGCGAGCATCGTCATCAGACTGGAAGCCGCGGCAAAACGGGGAGCGGACGCGCGGAGGGGATGGAAAACGGGCATGTGATATGGAGGTCGCGATGGGTTGACACGTCAATGGCAGAGCTCGCAACGAGTCTACGGAGTGACGTCCGGCGCAGCAAGCATTTTTTGTGGCGGTCTACGAGCGATTGCGCCGGTAGACGCTGTTCGCCGTGTGTGACCTTTCGTCGATTGCCGATTCAATTAAAAAGTGTCCCCTCTGGTGGTCACTTCGTACGGAATATTGGGGACAAGACGTAACGAAACGGAATTATCAGGTGGAATTTCGGTTCAATGGTGATGCCGCGCACAAGCGCTTGGGATGAGCCGCACTAACCTCTCGTCCATGCGGCCAATGACGGCTGCTTCACCTTTCTCGGAGTGGCTCATTATGAGCATCCATGCCTCGCAGTCCCGCCGTTTCGTGCAGTCGATTGCCACTGCTGGCGTCGTCGCGCTGTCGCTGACCATCACCGCGTGCGGCTCCGAATCTCCCACGAGCGTTGACGGCGCTTCGACCGCCGCCGCCGGCTCCACCGGCTCGGCCACCACGGGCGGGGCCACCGGCACCACGACCGGCACCGGCGCCGCGGGCGCCACCACCGCTGGCCGCTGCAACGGCACGCTCGCCGCGATCACCGTCGACAACGTGTTCGTCCCGCGTGGCGCCACGTGCACGCTCGCCGGCACGCAGGTTCGTGGAAACGTGCAGGTCTCGATTGACGGGGCCATCATTGCCAACGGCGCCCGCATCTCGGGAAGCGTTCAGGCGGAAGACGCACGGAGCGTCGTGATTGCCGCCAACACCAACATCGTGGGCGACGTGCAGGTCAAGCGCCGCGCCACCACGCGCATCGAGGCGAGCACGATCCGCGGCAATCTGCATATCGAAGAGACCGGCGCGTCGGTGACGGCGTCCGATAGCCGAGTTGATGGAGATGTGCAGGTCACGAAGGCGAGCAGCGCCGACTTGGCACGCCTGGCGGTGCGCGGCGACGTGCACCTGGGGGAGAACCTTGGCGCACGGCGTAGCGACGCGCTCACCGTCGGCGGCAACATGCAGATCGAAAAGAACCTCGGCGGCGTCACCCTCTTGGGGAACCGCATTACGCAGACGCTCGAGTGCAAGGAAAACATCCCGGCGCCCACGGGTTCGGGCAACGTGGCGAACGAGAAGAAGGAGCAGTGCCGCGCGCTGTGAGTTGAATGAGTCCGTAGACAACGGATTCGGCCGAGGACGTCCTGCCAGCGCGCAGGATGTCCTCGGTCATTGTTTTTCGGCGCCGCTCAGAGGCTGTAGGCGAGCCCCATCTGCACGAGGCGCGGCAGGCCGGGGAGAAGCCCGCGGGTGCGGTCCACTACCACCGTGCGATCGGTCAGGTTCTTGATCGCGACCCACGCGGACAGGGCAGTCCGCGGCACGGGCACATTGGCCGTGACGTTCCACAGCACATTGCCGGCGAGCGGTCCCTGCTGCCCATCGCTCACCAACAGGCGCGTGTTCGCCGCGTCTCCGTACTGCTCGCTGATGGCCACCCCCTCCACCCGGAGTTCGCTCCCCGATCGGTGACGCACACCCACCGTGGTGGTGAGAGTGTACTCGGGCGCGTACGGGAGACGGTTCCCCGTGACGGACTGGCGCGAACGGGAACCACCCGCATTCTGCTCCGCGTACACTCGGCCAATTACATCGCTGCCACCGGTCCCGATGTACGCGAAGCGATCGCCCTCGAAGCGCGCCACCGGCGTCCACGCGGCGGCCACTTCGGTGAACAGCCCAAGGCCGGCCACGCGCCCCGCGGGTTCTGCTCGAAGCGAGAGTTCGGCGCCGCGGTGCAGTGTGCGGCCCGCGCTCGTGAGCGCGGCACCCGTGCCTCCGGCCACACTCGCCGGCACGATCTGGTTACTGAAATCGAGGTTGAACAGCGTGGCTTCGAGGCGCAGCGGGCGCGCGGGGAGCCACCGGATACCGACTTCGCTGTTCCAGCTCAACTCCGCATCGAGTTCCACCACACCACCGGTGCTGTTGCTGATGATGTCCTCAGGACGCGGTGGGGCGAAGCCACGGTGCACGCCGGCGAATGCCGTGAGCCCTTCACGCAGCTGCACGGTCGCGCCGAGTCCGGGAATGAGCGCCTGCATGGTTGTACTGCCCTGGGCACCGTCGGGAGCGTTGGCGACGGGCCGACGGTTCACGCGCACCAACCGGAGCGCTTCGCCGCGCAGGCCGCCGCTCACGGTGAAGGTGCCCGTCGCCACGCGCGCCTGCAGGTAGGTCGCGTAGGCGTCGGTGGTGCGACGGTTGTCTTCCACGAGACCGGCGTTCACGTTGCCGCTCACACCGATGGTCCGGCCGCGCGGTGATGATCCGTTCACCTGGAGGCGCTCTTGTGACTCGTGGTGCGCGCGCGCGCCCGCGTCGATTTCCACGATGGCTCGTGAGCGCACCCACTGCCAGGTCCCCCGCGGCTCGATGCCCACGACCACGTATTCGCGCAGGCGGCCTTCATTACCACAGCTGTTCAGCAGGTTGGCCATGCCGCCACAGGTGGGGTCGTTGCGATCGTTGGGGCGCTGGGTGGAGTTGGAGCTCTGGCGCCACCAGTCGCGATTGATGCGATAGCCGTAGAGCGTGGTGGTGAGGTTGCGGCGTTCGTTGCGGCCAACGCGGTGCGCCACCGCCCCCCCCACGCGCGTGATATCGAAGCCGTCGTTCACGAACGGGTTCTGGCGAGGATCCTGCGCGTACTCCGCCTCGGTGAGGCCGGAGTAGGTCACCGTCGACCGCTCGCGATAGGCGTTGCCGCGGAAGGTGAGCTGCTGCGTCGCGCTGAGCGGCACGAGCAGCTTGAACGAGGCGTCGTCCACCTCGGACGCGGTGTTGGCGCGCGCGCCGTCGCCGCTGCGGCGAATGTAGTCGGCCAGCACGCCCGTGCCCCCCGCCTCGCCAAAGGTACCGCCCGCCTTGGCGTGCACGTTGGTGAAGGCGCGCGATCCTCCGGCCACCGAAAGTCCGGCGCTCGGGGTGCGCGGAATGGACGGTGTGAGGTAATTGATCACGCCGCCAACCGTCTGGGGGCCATACAGGATCTGGCCAGCGCCCTTGAGCACCTCGATCGACTCCATGCGCTCGATCGGCGGATGGTAGTAGGCGGCGTTGTCGCCGTAGGGCGCGATGGTGAACGGAATCCCGTCCTCGAGCAGCAGGACCTTGGTGGAACGGGTCGGATTGAGGCCGCGCACACCGATGTTGGGACGCAGACCGAGCCCTTCCTCGTCGCGTACCACGAGCCCGGGCACTTTGCGGAGCGCCTCGTTGGTCGTGAAGACGCGACTGCCTCTGAGCTGCTTGGCGTCGATGCGTTCGACGGAGCCCGGGATGCGCGCGAGGCGATCCGGGGTGCCAACCACCGACACCCCCGGGAGCTGTACGGTGTCGCGCTCGCTGCGGCCGCGGGTGTCCTGCGCCACGACCGACAGTGGGAACGACAACAGCAGCGCCGAAGCGAACGTCGAGCCGCGTATGGCGCGCGGCCGAGCGCAGAAGGGATAACGGAGGAGCATCTTAGATGAGAATGGGTATCAACAAGCGATAACCCAAGTAAATCTATCGGCATTCTGGCGTCAACTACATCGACGCGCGAGGGCGCCCCACGCCTGGGCCCCTCGCGGGTAGGGCTCCTGCAGCAGCAGTCGCGGGACAGCCTGACGATCGATTTCACGAACAGCGACCGCGAGACGCTGGCACTGCCCCAACACGGAGCGGCGTGCAGGCGGGCGTGCAGATAGAGATGCGCTTCTGAGCGGTACGCCGCCGAGCGCCAGACAGTGCATGGCGCGGTTGCAGTCCTAGAAGCCGACGCCGAGGCTCATGCCGTAGAGCGCCCCGCGTTCGCCCAAAGCGTCGGGAATCGTTGCGGCGCGCAGTTGGAATACCACGACTGAGTGTGCCACCCGCACACCCACACCGATGCTACTCCCCAGCATGACCCCCGTCGTGTAATTGCCGGTGGGTTGGTAGTTCTCCACCACGCGGGCGGTATACAGCGATGGTCCGGCACGTGCGACAAACTGCAACCGTTTCCCTGCCCGGCCGGTCAGCCGGAGTCCCGCGTTCGCCACGGCAACGCGATCGACCGCACGGAGGTCGCACACGAAGCCCGGTGGCGGCGTGAGAATGCAGGCGTCGGTCGCTTGGTCAGGAAACGCGCGCAGCAGCGCACCACCAACCTCCACACCGGCCGCCCCGCGTTGTGCGACGAGATACATCCCCTCGACGCCACCGAGGATATCCGTTGCCCCCCAACGCGGACCCAACGCCACCGCGCCGATCTCCGTACGCGGCGTGGTGAACGACGCGCGAGCTTGCGCCGCGGCCGGGTGCGCGACGCTTATGACGAGGGCGGCTACTGAGCAGAGATAACGATTCACGCTGTTGTATAAGAGACTATTGGTGAATGGGCCGTCACGATCAACGCCGCGACGCAATCCACGCACGCCATGGTCCCGGCTGTTTGCCGAGGTCGGTGCCGCCGTTGAGCGCCACCAGCAGCCCCTTGGCCTTTTGTGGCGCCATCGGCGCTTCGGCCGTAAGCAAACGCATGGTCCACGCGTCGTTGCCATACAGCAGTTTACGAGTGAGCGCTGGCGCGACCTTCGTGTCTGCCAACAGGTCCATCACCGTCTCCATCGCAGCGAGGTTGGCGCCGCCGAGCAATGCCCGCAGATCGGTGGTGACCGGCGCCCAGTTGACGGGACGCCGCGGCAGCCGATCGAGCGCAATGCCTGCAGCACTACGTACCGATTCGTGCGGATCACGGAGCGCGCGAACCAACGCATACCATGTGCTGTCGTTTGCGGGGAAGTTCGAGAGCAGCAGCGCGGCGGCCATGCGATTGCCGTACGCGCTGCTGCTGTCCAACACGCGTAGCGCGCGCTGCCGGTCGGACTCCGCGCGGTGCGTCTCCAGAAAGCCGCTGATGCGCGCGTAGTCGGCCTGCGTGGTGGAGTCTTGCTGCGCGAGGATCTTCGTGCGCATCGCGGAATCCGAAAACTGCAACCCGAAGAACAGACGCCCCGGCCAAATGCCGCCATCTTCATCGGTCACCGGGAGAATGGCGGGCGCGTACGCCGGCAGCAGCGAGGGATAGGCGTCTGCCGGGAGTTTGCGCCACATCGAGGCCGCCGCTCTACTCGGCTCCACCACACGCACGGAGAGGAATCGCGCGTCGGAGTTGGGGCCTTTGAATCCCTGATAGTGAGCGACGAGCGCGTCGCCGAATTTGAGCTTGTCACGAAGTGTCGCCATACACGCCGCGCTGGCGAGCGTCTGGCCTGGCGCGTAATGCGCGATGGAGTCTTCCAGCATGCGCCGAGTCCACCGCTCGAGCCCCAGAATTTCAACGCGAGCCCCGGGCGCGTCGTAGCGCACTTGGGCTTCGAGTGGCGCTGCCACAACGGCCAAGAGTGCCAGTAGGCGCCATCTACGACGTAGTGCAGTGTGCATTGCTCTCTCCTGTGAAATGCATCCGCGAGGTATGCGGGTCCTCATTCAAATCCATCGATCCTGCGCTTCCCACCGACACGCGAACGTGGTCGACTCACCACGTTTCGTGCCTTCAGCCTACGGCACCCGGAACGCCCGTCCCAGCGCGCGACTCACACCGGCCTCCAACACCTCGTCGCGACCGGCCCGAATCCCTGCCACCGTGGGCTGCACCACGAGGTCGGGCACGATACCAATGCGCTGAGTCGGACGACCGTCGGGATAAAAAACGCCAATGCCGCTGATCATCCCTTCAACGTTCCCCGGCAGAGGAATGCGGGAAACGTTTCCGTCGGCCCCAGCCGTCGTGCTGCCCACCACGATGGCTCCCGGTGCGACGCGGAACGCCATCGCCGTATACTCGGCTTGGCTCTGCGATGTTTCATCGACCAGGATGACCACCGTGCCGGTGAAGCGCGGCGCACGCGGTGTCTGCGACACGGGCGCGGTGAAGAGGAATGCGCCCGGGTTGCTTCCGTCGCCTACCGTAAAGCGCGCGAACGGCGCGGGACTGCCCACCAGATGGCCGCCGAGCGCGAAGACCACGAATTGACTCGGGTAGTTGCGGATATCGATGACCAATACCCGCGCCCGTTGCGCTTGCTCGATATACGTGGCGGCGCTGGTCGCCACGACCGACGACAGCTTGAGGTACGCGACGCTGTCCGTGAGCATCCGGAACGTTGGCCCCGGCAGGTCGTTCACGAAGGCACGAGACCGGTCCAGCGTACCAATGGGCTGTCGATCCACCGAGAACGAGAACGCACCCGAAGCACCAACACCGGCAAGCGTGACCGGTCCGGTGCCCCGCGTCAAACTGTTCGCCATGTCGCGCAGCCGCGCGGGTTCGTTGGACGCCGGAAAGTACGGGCGCAGCGAGTCCACCAACACCGCGACGGAGACGCCCCCAATCGATTGGATCTCATCGCCGATCTTGAGCCCCGTGGCCGGCCCAAGTGTCGCGTGCGAGTAACCGGTGACCACCAACCGGTTCTCCACGAAACGCAGATTGAGCGGCGCTTGCGCTGTGCCGGTAGGCGGCTGCACGCGCAGATCGCTCCAGATGTTCGCGTGCGTATCGTGGATCCGTCCGATGAGCCGAATGAGCGCGAGCCGATACGCGTCGCCGTTCAGCGGGCGCATCATGACCGGGATGTACTCGGCCAGCACCGCATTCCAGTCCTCATTCATCACATCACGGTATGGGAACCAGTAGGTGATGATGTTCCAGAAGCGAAAGAGGGCGAGCAGCCGATATCCGGCGTCGGGTGCGGTGAACTTCGCATAGCGGTCTTCCACGAAGAACTCGGGATTCCCGACACCCGGCACGAACGACACGAAGCGTTGCGACGCCGGCCGGTTGCGATGCATGGACTTGAGACGATCACTCAGCGCCGGCCCGAGGGTGATGGCGTCCTCGATCCACGCGTTGTCTGCCGGCAGCGGTACGCCGGTGGGATGCGTGATGCACACGCGGCACGCCGGGATAGCGCCGAGTGCATCGAGCCACGTGACCATCGCCGCCGTGGCCCGCGCGCGGTCGGGGGCGCTGAGTACCAACGGCGCGACGCGAAAGAGCTCGTAGTCCCAGTTCCTGGCACCGGTGACGACCGCGGGATGGTGGTACTTGGCGAAGCCCCACACCTTGCCCAGCAGCGCAAGATTCTCCACCTGTGTGCGCGAGAGCGCCGCGTCGTCGATACGCGATCCCTGATCGAAGTCGCGATCGACCGTCGGCGCGGCCGGCGGCGCACTCAGCTCCTGCGCGTCACTGCAGCCAAACGTGGGAAGCGCGAGCACGACACACGCGATCGCGAACCATTTCGTGAGGACAGGTCGTTGCACCGGTACTCCAAGGTTGAATGCATTGGGGAATTGCCGCGGGAAGCTACCGCGTGTCGCAGGGACGTACAAGACGGCGAATAGCGGTGGCGCATTCCATTACGTGACAGCTACTCGGGTCGGTGTGCGACTCGTCTCTACTCCGAGAACATGCGAGCGTTCCGTACGAGTGCATTGAATCCCAATCGCTGCACGAGGAACGTGATTCGACTGTTCGGATGCGCGTGACACTCCGTGGCCAGCACCGCCGTCATTTCCCGTTTGATTTCCAAACGCGGATGCCGACGGACCACCGCCGCGACGTCCTGCAAGTGGACGCGGTGCAGGCCAAGACCGGCGATGTCTGCTCCGGAGCCCGCTCGCACGAGCCACGCCTCAGGGCCATGGCGATCGGCGATCGTGACGTTCAAATGCAGCGCGATGGCCTCGGCCGCGAGCGCGGCCCGGCGATCCGGCCAGCCATGCTGGGTGGCGAGCGCATGCGCGACATCCGCACCGGCAGCCGTGAAGCACTGCTGCGTCGATGCCGCTGACAATCGATACTGTGCGGTCAAACCGAGATCGTGCAACAGAAGTGCGACATAGGTCGCTTCGTCGTCGAACGACCGCGTGCGCTTGTCGAGCAGCCGCGCCCACAGATACGCGCGCAAACAGTGATTCACGAGCCACGGTGGACTGGCCGCCTCGCACAAGGCCAGTGCCGCTCGTGTCACGGGCGTATGCGGCGGGATGAGGTGGTATTGTAGTGGGCGCCAGAAGTGGAACTATGCTGCCAGGGCCAATTTCATGGATGGGGTAATGCCCCCCAACGCCATATTGGGGCGTTCGTTGTTGTACGTCCAGAGCCAGCGCGTCGCGGATGCTTGCACGGCGTCAATGCTGTCGAAGAGCGTCTGCGCCAGCCAGTCGTAGCGCACCGTCCGGTTGTAACGTTCGATGTACGCGTTCTGCTGCGGTTGCCCCGGCTGAATGAAGTCGAGCCGAATGCCGCGCGCCTTTGCCCACTGCTGCACGGTTTCACTGATGTACTCGGGACCGTTGTCGCCGCGAATGATGGCTGGTACACCACGCCATTCGATCACCCGGTCGAGCGCGCGGACGACGCGGATGGCCGGCAGCGACAGATCCACCTCGATGATGAGCCCTTCGCGATTAATGTCGTCCAGGACGTTGACGAGCCGGAAGCTGCGACCGTCGGATAGTTGATCGTGCATGAAGTCCATCGACCATACCAGGCTGGGCTTGTCCGGCACGGCCAACGGCTGTGGCGTCTCCCGCACGAGCCAGTCCGCGACCTCGGCGTCCTCGTCGACACGGCGGCCCTGGTGCCGATAGCAGGTCTCACTGATGCCGAACGTGATGCAGGCATGCTGAATGGTCGTACGCTGTGTTTGCACCGCGTGCTGGGCCAGGGCGCGACGCTGCGCTGGCCTCACCATTTTTTTGCGAGCGCCTCCCGCAACAGATCCGCGCTTAACTGGGCGTCCACGTACAGCTTTTTCAGCCGCCGGTTTTCGTCCTCCAGCTCCTTCATGCGAGTCATGAGCGAGACGTCCATGCCGCCAAACTTCTACTGCCACTTGCAAAAGGGGGCGTTACTGATGCCGTGCGTGCGACAGAGCTCGGGCACCGGCATGCCGCCCTCTGCCTCCTTCAGGACCGCCATAATCTGGCTGTCGGTAAACCGCGATGTCTTCATGGGAACCTCCTCGGGTCAGGGTACGAGAAATTTCCACTTTTGGCGACCGTGCTTTTTGGGAGGATTACCGATCTACGGCCGATAATGTCTTCAGCCGTGAGCCCGAGTCTACCTTCTGGTAGGAGTTCAGTCTGCATCATCGTGTTGCGCTCGACGCTGTGGCCGAGCAGTAATCAGCCGCTTGAGTGAGACGAACGTGGTTTGCTTTGGCGGCTGATAAAGAAGACGGTGAGCGGAGCAATCAGAACGGATAGGGCAATAAAGAGAATCGGAGATACTCCTAGTCTTGCCGGGAGTTCTGACGGTAGCATCGCTTCACCGAAGTACTCGGTGAGCACATAGCTTGAAGTGTTAACTCCCACGTGCATTGCCCACGAAAGAAGCAATGAACCACTGACTTGTGCTGCTGTTCCGTAGACGAGACCCATTAGAAAGTGAAATGGAGCGGCGTCGATACTCCCATGGATGGCCGCAAACGCAATTGAGCAGACAGTCACACCGGAGTACGCACCCATTGCGTCGATCAGGCTTGGTTGTAGCCTACCCCGAAAGGCCAGCTCCTCGATTCCAGGTCCCACAAGTGTGGAAAAGAGGGCAATGGCGATCCACCCATGCGGGCGACGTGCATACAGATCGAAATCGGTCAGCGGGGGAGTGGCGTCGGGAAGAATTGCTGTGTACCACACCTGCACTGTCACCGAAAGAATAGCCGCGAGCGCTCCTGCGATGGAAGCGCGAGCGAATGTCGGCCACGCCGTCGGTGCGAAGGGCGTAAGGAGGGTGCCCATAGAAGCGCTTGGGCGATTCACCCAAACAACGAGTCCTATGCCAACTGCGCTTGTCCACGCCACCGATATCAAAGGGGGCATATAGAGCAACAAACCGGCGAGAATCGACCATGACAGGAAGACTCCGACGGCGGACACCACACCGTGAAAAGCGATTCTTGCGTTCGTTGCGCGCGACATGACTCTCGTCCGAGTTCCCACGGCCCCACGCTTAGCTGCGGAGCCGTTGGGCATTTCGGGTTTAGGGTACTACAGCAGTCGCCTTAAATCCGTCGACCGCTGAATCCCACGTCTCCTCTGGGATTGTCCCCAAGCCAGTTGAAGTTCGGGTGAGTGCCTCAGGGGTGCCGATTACGCAGCGGTGAGCGGTGCCGTGAGTTTGCCACGCAGCGCGGCTTGCAGCAAGGCGAGGTGTTGGTGGCCCTTCACTGCTGCGCGCGGCGGACGCGTTGTGCGTATCCAGCTCCTTGACGAGCTGCCGCAGGGCGCGCTGGGCCTCACCGTAGGTGGCCTTGGCGTAAGCCCCTGCAACTTCCGGCGCCAGCGCGCGTGCTGGGTCTTGGCCAGGTAGCTCAGCACATTCTCGCGCTTGTGCCACGGACCGCCCTGAATCGGGGGGTGCTCGCCGAACACGTCGCGCACGGCGGCGCTCAGGCCCTTGGCGCCGTCCAGCACCACCAGCAACCCGGTGGGCGTCTGGAAGCCGCGCTCGACCAGCTCGCGCAGGAACGCGGCGATCACGCGCTTGTTCTCCGTGGTGATCTGCACGAGGCCCAGGATGCGCTTCTCGCCCGTCGTCGTGACGCCGAGCGCGATGACCACCTGATCGTCGGCGAACGCCTTGCCGTCGAGCAGGAGCACCAGCCACTCGGCATCATCATGGCGTCGCTCGTGGAGCGTCTGGAGCGCCTTCGCGCTGGCGCGCACGAACCGCCGTGAGACGCTCTACTTGGCCAAACCGAAGGCCTCCGGCACCGCCTCCGCCGCCGCTTCGTCGTCGCGACAGGGCAACCCGACGAGCACGCGCCGGAACGGGCCGACATCGTGGCCCCGAGGCGTCTGCAACTGGGCGTAGGTCGCCAACGGCACCTCCGTGTTCGTCGCGCGGTTGCGCACGCGCGGCACCCGGATGGGCACCTGTTGATCGGCGAGAAACACCGCCCCCGCTTGCGCGCCCCAGCGCGCGATGGCGGGCCGCCCATCGGCATGCGCATAGCGCGGCCCCGCGAGCGCGAGCACTTCCTGTTGCAGCGCCTCCTCAACGGCCCGGAGCCCCAGCGGGATCAACGCCTGAATCATGGTCAGCGCGAGGCTGTTCGCCTCGAGCGACGCGGGCTCGGCATCAGGGACCGGCGTCGACGACTGGTGAACGGGCGACTTCGATCGTACTCTTGGCATGGGGGGGGTCTCCTATTGCGGCGCGAATCCTGGCTGGGATCAACGCTTCAGTATGGAGGCGCCACCCAACTTTCAACTAGACGGGGGACAGTCCCAGCATCGGGTGCCCGGAGCACTACTCCAGGACCGTCGAACGGGTGCATTTGTTCTGCCGCGTACCGACGCAGAGTGGACGCATGTGCGCGAACACCGCGGCGCGCTTGGCGGAGTCGTTGCTCAGCCGGCCGATGCTACGCTGGCTTGAGAAGGACCACATCAGATCCAACCAATGGTTTCGCGAGGCACGATAGACTCCATCGAGGTTCTGTAGAGTCTGTCCCCGCTGGCTCGGGTGATGTCGCGGCTACGCAGCGCGGTCAGACCGTTAACGACTTGCAATGTCGATTCGTTTGGCCAGCCACGTTTCCTCAACTCCGTCACGACCGAACGATACACAGCCTTCGCTGACGGATCTTTCACCGTCCACGTTGCACTCGCGATGGACATGCGGACGGTAGCGGCAACAAGCCACGTAACGCACCGATGGATGATTTTCGTCCACACGCGCTGTTGGCTGCGCCAATCATCAACGTGCGCGCGGCGTCTCGCGACTGTAGTCGGCACCGGCAGCGCACGCACCGTTTGCAGATACGTCGCGATTACCGGGTCGGGAAACTCACGGTAAGGTGTCATCGATTCGATTGTAGAGAACGTTATTCCAGCGGCGCGCGGTCCGGCGCCTCGTTTCAGTTCCCTCGAACTGCGCGAGTTCTTCGGGTGAAGGTAACCGCGACGCAATGCAATGGCTGAATCGATCTGCGGTCGGCACATTGGCTGGCCAGCTGCCATCAGCGAGGGAAGATGACGTTTGCTCCTTGCGCGCGCAGTTGCACGATCCTGTCGCGATCGACCACGACGAATTGCGGCGTGACGTTAGCAGGGTTGTAGCTTGCCCACGTGGTGGAGTCGTTCGGTGGTGCGCTCCAACGCAAGGTGCTTTCCCTCACAATTGATGTCCGTGATTTCGAGGAGCTGCCCATCGAGCACGAAGGGCGTGCGAGGAATGACCTGTTCTTCCAAAGTCGAACGGCCGCCGACCGTTACCGATCCACGCTCGGCGAAGACCCCGTCACCGTTCATGTCGATCGGGCACACCGTGCCGGCATCAGTTTCATGAAACGGATTTCCGCGACTACGATTGCGCACGCGTACCGCGTAGTCACGGTCGTTGAGTCGCAGCG
>CANGXD010000065.1 GCA_947457545.1 Gemmatimonadaceae bacterium | reverse complement strand
CGAAGCTGGCGAGCTTGGTGGCCGTCGCCTGCAGTCGCTCGGGCGACACACTCGCGACGAGGGCGGCCACACGCGGGTCGGAGGCGCCTTGGGCGGCCGTTGCCTGGGCGGGAAGGAGCGCCGGCGTCAGCAGCAGACCTACAGCGACGGCGCGAAGGGCGCGGGACATCGAGAAACCTCTCGGACAGGGGGGGCGGAACGACACGCGAAGGGGCAATGATAGTACCCGGCAAGCGCCCCCGCCGTTGATGATGTCTTGACATCATTGCATTGATGCATTAGCATCATTTGATGCGCACCACGGTCGATCTCGATCCTAAGCTCCTCGAGCAGCTCCGCCTGGAGGCGGTGCGCCGAGGCACGTCGGTGAAGGCGCTGCTCAACAGCGTCATCCGGGCGGGCTTGGCAGCGCGGATTGCCGAACCGGTGGCCACGTATCGGGTGCCGACCGTGTCGTTGGGTGCGCCGCGGGCCAATCTCGATCACGCGCTGCAGTTGGCCGCGGTGCTCGAGGACGAAGAGCACGTGCGCGAGCTGCACCTGCGGAAGTGATATCGCGCTGATGCGTGTCGTCGACCTAAACCTGCTCATCTACGCCGTCAACCGTGATGCACCACAGCACGCGCCGGCGCGTGACTGGCTGGAGGCGCGCCTTGGCGGCGACGAGACCATCGGGCTGAGTTGGGTGGTGGTCCTGGGGTTTCTGCGCCTGGTCACCAGCAGTCGCGTGTTCGAGACCCCCATACCCGTGACGCGTGCCATGGCACTCGTCGACGAATGGCTCGCCCATCCCAATGTTGAGCTGATTGTGCCCGGCGAACACCACTGGAGTATTCTGCGGGCGTTACTTGCGGAAAGCGGTAGCGCAGGCAACCTGAGCACCGATGCGCATCTCGCCGCGCTGGCCATCGAGCATGGCGCCGAGCTGGAATCAGCCGATGCCGACTTCGCGCGGTTTCGCGGCGTACGCTGGTCGAATCCATTGACGTCGAGGTAGGCGGGCGCGGGCGAGATAAGGGTGCGCGGCTTACCGGTTGCCCCACTCCTTGAGCATTGCATCGAGGTTGAGATCGGGCGCCAAGAAGCAGCCATGGCCGTGACCGTGCAGCACACGCATGTCGGCGTTGGGAACGCGCGCCGACATGTAGGTGGCTTGCTCCACCGATGGAATGAGGTGATCCTCGTCGGCGGCGAGGAACAACGTGGGCACGCGGATGCCGTTCAGCTGGTGACGCAGATCGTACTGTGTCAGGATGCGCAGCCGGTTGATGTAGCCGCGTCGCGTCGTGGCGCGGGTCAACAACAGAAAACGCTTGATCTCGTCACGATGCGTGTGCGACGAGTGGAGGCGCGACGCCGTGAGCCGCCGAACAATTCGCATGGTGCCCCAGGGTACGAGGCTCGCGGCGGTGATGGCGGCGTACAATTTGATCTTCGGCGTGATGCGCGAGAACGAATTCAGGATAACGAGCGCCCTGATGCGTTGCGGATATGCCAGCGCGAAACTCATGGCCAGCGCCCCCCCGAACGATTCTCCAACGACGATCGCCGGCGCACCATCGGGCACCGCCTCATCCAGGTGGCGCGCCACCTCGGCCACCAGGCTGTCCATGCTGAGCGCGTCATCGCGTAGCCGGAAGGTGATCACGCGAAACCGATGCGCCAGCAGCCGAGCTTGTCGGTAGAACAACAGCCCCGTGCCGTCGAGTCCGGGGATATAAATCAGTGGTGGCCCTTCGCCCTGAACATGACAATGTTCAGGGTGGTGCGCTGCGGGAACAATGCGCTCTCGCTCGCTCGCCGGTGCGCGCTCCGTTTCCTCATGCGCCTGACTCAATGACTGCGACCTCGCATGGTAGGGCTCGGTTTCTGTGGGCTGCGGTGTCGGTGGTGTTCGTGGAAACGATCATCACCGGCCTCGCGCTCGCGCCTGCAGTACTGTTCTTACATTGGCAGGCAACGTGGCCATTGTCCACATGGCCCCGACTGGCGTTGGCCTCACTGGCCTTCGTGCCGGTGTATCTGGCGTGCGCCTGCTCGCTCATGCTGTACTCCGCGCTTGCCACGAAGGCGCTGGGATGGCGCACGCCGGCCAATGTGGAACTGCCGCTCGGAGACTTCAGTTGGCCAGTGCTGAACTGGGGACGCTACCTCATGACCATTCATGTGGTGCGCATCTTCGCCGGCCCGGCATTCCGGTCGACCACGATCTGGAACTGGTACATGCGCCTCAACGGCGCGCGAGTCGGCCGCAACGTGTGGGTGAACAGTCTCTCACTCATGGACCACAACCTGCTCGAGTTTGCCGACGGCGTGGTCATCGGCTCCGACGCGCACGTGTCGGGTCATGTGGTCGAGCGCGGCATCCTGAAAACCGCGGCCGTGCGACTCGACCGCAATACCCTTGTCGGCATCGGCAGCGTGGTGGGCATCGGCGTGGAGTCTGGCGCTGACGTGCAAGTGGGCGCGTTATCCGTGGTCCCGAAGTTCGCGAAGCTCGAGGCCGGTGGTGTGTACGTTGGCGTGCCCGTGGTGCGACTGCATTGAACAGGACCGTGCGGTGCGCTGGAACAGCAGCGCACGCAAGGGACCGCGACGCAAAGGCATCAGGGCAATGCTCAGCGACGCGACTGATCGTCGGCGTTGCGCTCGAGCGGCGCGGCGACCGGCTCCGCCCGGCGCTCCGCCAACAGCTTCGTCACATAGCGCTGTCCTTCGGACATCCGCTCCATTTCGACGGCGATGGTATCGACCGCTTGTTCGACGCGCTCGAGGCGCCGGGCGTCGTCGGGGGTGGTTGCGGCCTCTGGGCGGGTCGTGGTGCGCTTCCAGATGAGGCGCGCGACCGCGATGGCGATGGGCATGCCGATGCACACAATGGCTGTTAATGCCGCAATGAAGATCTTCTCCTGCGCCGACGACAGGTTGGGATCGAAGGGGATGCCAGGCAGCTCAGGCGGCACCCCAATTTCCGTGAACGTCGGCTGCGCACCGACCCCCGCCAGCTGATTCTCGACGCGCTCGAGCGCTTCTTCCGCATCGGTGCGGCGTCCTTCGAGCCCGGTGAGCCGCAGCTGATTGGACGGCAGGAGCGGGGCGGAGCCCGGCGTGTTCATCTCCGCCTTGACGGCCTCGATTTCCTTGGTGAGCGACGCCACGCGCGCCTTGAGCATCTGCGCTTGCACCGTGAGGGCCGCCGTCGTTTCCGCGTCCCCCTGTCCCAGGACGGTCACGCCGTTGGTGCCGATCTGAATCTTCATCTCACCGGGGGGCGCCGGTGGCGGCGAGGGGTTGGGCTTTGGTCATGCCTCAACCTACGCCACGGCACGGCGGGGCGTTTCAGCCGGGGCCCGTGCGCCGGTGTTCAGGCAGCGCTGGCGTCGATTTCTTCGATCCGGACATGCGGCAGACGCGCCGTGGTTGCCGCATGCTCAATGGTCATGCTCACCACGTTTCCCGCTTTGTCGAGGTCGACGAACACATGTTCGCTGATTTCTCGCGTTTCCTCGACGGCAGCGTCAGAAAACTCGAGGAGCGCCGTATCGGTGTCCTTGAAGTATTTGACGTTCATGGTGTGAACCTCCGATCGAGGAAGGCGTTGTGAACGGTGACGCCGTCCGCGAGCAACACCACGCGCAGGTAACGGTCGACCTCCGGAATGTACGCCCAGCGGCGAATTCGGCCATCGCTGCGAATCGCAGCGCGATCTTCGCGCGTTCCTCAAGTAGCTGAAATGCATGGACTCAGTCGGAACGCTCGATTCGAGGCGCTTCTCTTCGCGGACTTCGCTGGTTGCCGGACGCGCGCCTGAGCATCGGCGACCGCATGGCCCGGAGGTGGCGGGCGACAGCCGACGGCCTGTTGCACATCGTCACTCGATGAGGGCACGTCTCCGGCGGTCGGTGCGACGGTGACGCGCACAACGGTAGCGGATGAAAGATAACACCTGATATTTACACCATAAAACTGCACTACGAGGGTTATCAATGCGTCAAGCACCACTTATCGAACAGACTCCCAAGGCGCTAGTACAGCGCGCCGGCGAGCGCGCCAAGGCCCGCCGCCTCGCGCTCGGGCTGACGCGTGACGTTTTGGCGGAGCGGGCCGGCGTTTCGGTCGACACACTCCGGCGCTTCGAGACCACGGGGCAGATCGCATTCGAGCGGTTGGTGCGCATCGCGGTGGCGCTGAACGTCTCGCCGAACCTCGACAGTCTCTTCCCGGTGGTCGCGGTCGAACGGCTGGAGGATCTCGAGCGAGCCGCCCCCGCTCGGCAGCGCGGCGTGCGTCGCGATGCCAGCGCGGCGGTCCGTGCCAAGCTGGTTCGCGTGGGCCCCCGCGGCGGCACAATCGGCGGGCGCAAGTGACGCCTCGTTCGCCTCGCCGGCCGTCGGCCACCGCGCGCGCCACGAAGCCTGTTGCGCGCGTGCAGGTCGGGCTCCGGTTCGGGATGGATCGACACGGCGTCGCCGTGCCCGACCGCGTCGTTGGGACCCTCGCCCTGCACGAGGGACGCCCGCTCTTCTTCTACCACGACGCGTTCTACCTGGACCCGTTGCCGCTCTCGCCCTTCCGTCTGGCGGTGGGACCGGGACCGCACACCCATGACGACCGCGCGTTCGACTGGCTCCCTGGCCTCCTCGCCGACGCGCTCCCCGACGGGTGGGGCCGTCGCCTGCAGGATCCGGCCTTTCGCCGAGCTGGGAAACGCCTCGACGACATCACGCCGCTGGACCGCCTGCTCGCCGTGGGGCATGCCGCAATGGGCGCGTTGATCTTCGAGCCCGCGTCCCCACTGCTCCCAGAACGCGAGTCGACCGATCCGCTCGCGTTCGATCTCGGTGCCGTCGCCGCACAAACGGCACGTCTGCTTGAAGGGAGCGAGGAGGCCGTGCTCGATGCCGTGATGCTCACCGGCGGCCCCCCCGGAGGCGCGCGGCCGAAATCCGTCATCGGTCTCGCCACCGGGGATCCCGTGCGACTCGTTGCCGGGGTAACGCCGGAGATGGCCAGCGGGACCGACCTAGCGCTCCCGGACGCCTACGACGCGTGGCTCGTGAAGTTCGCCAACGATGAGGATCGCCGGCTCTTCGGAGAGGATGTGGGCGCCGTCGAAGCCGCGTACGCGCGCGTGGCGGAGCGCGCTGGACTCGCGATGCCACCGACCCGCCTGCTCACGGACGCCACCGGTCAGCGCCACTTCGCCGTGCAACGATTCGACCGATTCGGCCCCGGCGGGCGCGGGCGCGTGCACATGCATACGGCCGGCGGCCTCCTGCACGCCTCGTTCCGTGAGCCGTCCCTCGATTACGAGGGGCTTCTGGCGCTCACCTGGCAGCTCACCGGCTCGTATGCGGAGGTGCGCCAGACGTTTCGGCGCATGGCGTTCAACGTCTTCATGTACAACCGGGACGATCACGCCAAGAACTTCGCGTTCCTCATGGAGGCAGACGGCTCGTGGTCCCTCGCCCCGGCCTATGACCTCATGTACAGCACCGGCATGAATGGGCGCCACACCACCGCCATCAGCGGCGTCGACGACTGGCCAACGCTGGCGCAGCTCAGCGCTGTGGGTCGGCAGGCGTCGCTCGAGACCGCTCATGTCGCGGCCGATCTCGACAAGGTGCGCAGCGCGGTCGCCGACGTGACCACCGTGCTGCGGGACCTCGGCTGCGCACGCGACACCATCGCGCTCCTTACCTCACGTTTCGACGAGGTCGAAAGACGCGCGCAGTGACGCACGCCCGCCGCGGTACTATAGCGGCAGCTCATTCAACTCCGCCCGCGCCTCGCGCCACGCCGGATAGTGCGCATCCAGCAACGCCAGAAACCGCGGCCCGTGATTCGGCTCGATCAGGTGCGCCATCTCGTGCACGATCAGGTACTCCAGCAGGTCCTTCGGCTTCTTCACGAGCTCCGTGTTCAGCCGGATCGTGCGCGCGGCGTGATTGCACCCACCCCAGCGGGTCTTCATGCGCTGCAGGAAGTAGCGCGACACGGTCACACCGAGCGTACGCTC
Organism: Gemmatimonadaceae bacterium; assembly: GCA_947457545.1. GTDB lineage: Bacteria > Gemmatimonadota > Gemmatimonadetes > Gemmatimonadales > Gemmatimonadaceae > Gemmatimonas. The sequence goes on along the minus strand of CANGXD010000065.1, from coordinate 12,763 downwards.
CCACTTGGCGATCAGATTGGGCACCGCATCGTGGAGTACCTGAAGGTGCCACGCGTGCATCACGGCGCGCCGACGCTCGGCGGTGCTCCCAGGGCGCACCGTCAGCGTTATGCGACGATGATCCAGGGCGACCATGGGTTTGGCGTCCCGCTCCTTCACGACGAGCAGATACCGACGTCCCCATACCCAGTGGCTTTCTCGCGTGACAAAGCGCCGCGGCGCCTCACGCGCCTGCGCTCGCAACTTGGCGCGCTGATCGCGGATCCACGGCAACTTCGTCACCGCGTACGCGCGCGCGACGTCGGCACGGGTACCGACCGGCGCGACGAGCGTCACACGTCCGTCCGGTGGATGTACGGCCAGATGCACGTTCTTCACGTCGCGCCTGGTGAGCTCCACCGTAACGTCTCCAAGCTCGATGACGCTTACCACGCTGGTCATCAGTATCCCGGCTGATTCTTCACAATCTCGAACACCGCCGTCGTGGCCTCGCCGTCCCGGTCGAGCAGGGGATACAAGGCGTTCTTCACCTTCGACTCGCGCACGTAGTCACCCCTCCACCCGGCTGGCGCCTGCTCCCGCACCGTGCGGTCCAGCTTGAGGGCAAACGCCGCCAGCGCCTCCTCAGGAGTAGGGTACAGAAACGTGGTAGCCGGCACCGTGGGCAGGTTGTTGAACAGCACCGTTGCCTCATGGTTGCCGTGCAGCACCGCCGGCACGCCGTTCGTGCTGCTTCGAGCCGCAAGCTGGCGGGCCAGCTCCTCCGCCTTTCGCAGGAACTCTTCGTACGCTGCTGCGCCCTTCCGACTCTGTTCGATGAGATCGTCCAGCAGCGTCGACATGCGCTCGTAGAAGCGCGGGTCCGTGAGCTGATCGCGAATGATCACCTTGCGCACGTTGTTGATGATCGTCTCCGCGATGGCTCGCTTCGACAGTCTTCCGGCTCGATTGATCTGTCGCGCGATCACGTCGTTGATGCCTGTGTCGACGATCATCTCCACGAGCGACTGCGTACCGGCCGCCCCGATCACCACGGCGGGATCGGCCAGCACATACATGTCGAGCAGGTTTCGCATGTCGGCTTCGTACGGCTTGATGTCCAGCTCTTCGCCCGAATACTTCTTGATCGCGTCGCGAATGTCGGCGTGGACCTGGACCTCGTGCTTGATGCCAGCGGCCTTCGCTGTGTTGTATCCAAGAGCGGCCATATCGGTCGCCACCTCGGCGTAGGCGCGGGCGAACGCGGCCGTAGCCTTGTAATACGCGATACGCAGCGGCTCCGTGGCATTGAGCGCTTCAGGATCGCTCGCTTCGCCGCAGAAGTAGTGCAGATACTGCTCCACGTCCTGCGGCACGGGGACCGGCTCGCAGAGACGCATCACGACTTCCCGCGTGTTCTCCAGCTGTCGGCGACCCTCCTCACGCCAATCGCGAACAGGCACGTTGCCATCGTCGCCGGTAGTCTCGTCCACGTCGAGCGCATCGGAGCTGTAGAGTGATATTGCCCCCTGCACTTTGCCAAACAGCTGCTTGAAGTCCACGATCTGCCCGAACGGCTTGTCGTCACCGTCGAGACGATTGGTACGGCAAATGGCCTGGAAAAGGTTGTGGTCGCGCAGCTCGTGGTCGAAGTAGATGTACGTACAACTCGGCGCATCAAAACCCGTGAGCAACTTGCTCACGACGATGAGCAGCTTCGTGTTGGCCGGCTCCTCGATGAAGCGCCGCTTGATCTCGGCTTCGTACTGCCCCGTGGTCTGACCGGCAGAGAGCACATGTTTGGTGTACGTGTCGAACTTGTAACGCTCGTCGCTGTCGGCCGGCTCGCGCGAGATGGCGTTATGATTGGGCTCGTACGACGTCACGATGCCGACGTGCTTGCCAAAGGTGGTGTGCTGAAACAGGCGGAGGTAATGACAAGCGTCACGAATGGACGCCGCAACAAGTATCGCGGTGCCGCGGTCCGCATTGAGGCGGGGCTTGAGCGCGAAGTCCTCGATGATGCTGGCGATGACCCGATCCTTCCGCTCCTTCGAGCTCAGGAGCTCCTGCATGTTCGCCCACCGCTTCCTCAGCACCGACTTCTGGTAGTTGTTGAGGGCGGCGGTCTTCGTCTCGAACCACTCGTCCACCTTCTCGCCCTGCGTGAGGCGTTGCGGGACGTGTCGCGCCTCGTACCGGAAGTCGAGCACCACCTTGTCGGAGACGGCTTCGTGGAACTTGTACGTGTGGATGTACGTGCCGAAGACGTCGCGGGTGAGCGGCTTATCCGTGCGCAGCAGCGGCGTGCCGGTGAAGCCGATGAAGACGGCCCCCTCGAGCCACCGCTTCATTTGCTTGTTGAGCGCCCCGCCTTGGGTGCGGTGACACTCATCCACGAACACATAGAACGTGCCGTGCCGCGGCGGGGGCGGCCCCTCCAGGTCGTTCGGATTGAACTTGTGCAGCAGCGCGCACATCACCCGCGGCGCGGTGGCGGCCAGCTGACTTACAAGCTGCGCCCGCGTGGTCACACGCACGTCTTTCTGGTCTTCGCTCACCACGCCCGCATTCTTCATCACGCCGGTGATCTGCTTGTCCAGTTCATCACGGTCGGTGACCACCAGCACGCGCGCGCTCGGGTCGTGCTCCAGCAGCCACTTGGCCAACAGCACCATGAGGATGCTCTTGCCACTTCCCTGCGTGTGCCAGATCACGCCGCCTTCGCGCTGGGCCATGCGCGCCTGCGCCGCCTTGACGCCCAAATACTGATGCTGGCGCGGGACCTTCTTGCGGCCCGCATCGAAGATGACGAAGTGGCGGATGAGGTCGAGCAGACGGGCCTTGTCGCAGAGCTGCGCCAGCGGGCTGTCGAGCAGTTCGCCCGGAGTAGCTGCTACGCCCGTCGTGGCGGACTCGCCGCGCTTCCACTGCACGAAAAACTGCTCGGGCGTACCCACGGTGCCGTAGTGCAATCCCTGCGTGTCATTCCCGGCGAGCAGCAACTGCGCGGTGGTGAAAAACCGCTCGTTGAAAATGGATTCCTGATTCGTGATCAGCTGCCGAATGCCGTCGGCCACTTCCACCGAACTGCGCTTGAGCTCCAGCACAGCCATGGCGATGCCGTTCACGTACAGCACGATGTCAGGACGACGCTCGTGGCCACCAGTGAGCGTCACCTCTTCAGCGATGGCAAAGTCGTTCAGCGCGGGCTCGTCCCACTCTACGAAATGCACCGTGTCGTGCGGCGCACCGGCGGCGACCTGCACCTTGGCGCCGTAGCGCAGCAGGCTATAGGTGCGCAGGTTCGCCTGGTACAGTGTGCTACCGGCCACTTCGGCCGCCTTCTCCAGCTCGAGGAGCGCGGCGCTGATGTGCGCGGCACTGTAGCCGCGGCGCGTGAGATTGGCGCGCAGCAGCGCTGCTTCGATGTAGCGATTGCCGGGGCGCGACTCCCAGTTGCCGAGGTACTGGTAGCCGAGCGTGTCGCGGAAGAGGGCGATCACGCGGTCCTGGGTGGCGCGCTCGGAACGGGACTCAGAGATCATTGATGCAGTGGACGGGGAGAGGCCATTTATGTGTTCAGCTGCTCCAGCAGCACACGGCCAGCAGCCGTCAATCGGTACTTCTGCATCCGGCTGCTGGGCTTGTCAGGAATGGTCATCTCGACCCATCCTCCAGCGATACTCGGCCGAACAAAACGATCTCGCAAGTCTGCGCGATCCTTGATCTGCAGGCGCGCGCGAATCTCCGCGTTCCCAAGCTCTCCGACGACACCCAGCACCCGGATCAAAGCTGCGACTGGAGGGGCGACTGGGGGGATAACTGGGGGGGCGACTGGGGGGGTGACTCGTGGGGTGACTTGTGGGGTGACTTGCTGGGTCGCCGGTCGCTTCACCACCGCCCGGAACTGGTTCCCCCGCACGTCGTCATCGAAATCCACCTCCGCCCCGGCCTCAAGCGCTCGACGAATGCCGCTCCCGAGCCCGCGGTACGGCAGCAGCTGCACCGCGTGGTCGGTGAGCGTGGGATTCCGACGATTGGTCACCCCGCAGCGGATGGCCTCGATGTTCAGGCTGTCCGGCAGATGGCCTGGGCTGATGATCTCCACCCGGTCGGCGAACACCAGCAGGCGAATGGACGCGCTGGTGAAGTAGTCCCGGTGGATGAGGGCGTTCACCAGCAGTTCTTCCAACGCCGCCTCCGGAATCTCCAGCTGGCCGAGTGAGTTGAACCCCTGGTCACCCTGCACGTGGCGCAAGTTGCGCTTGATGAACGCGAAGGCGCGTGTGAACTGCTCGGGCAGCGTGCCGTCAACGTCTTCGCTGTCCAGATAGCGCGTGTCGTGCAGCACCGTACCCGGAAAGGCCACGGCCTTGATCATGAACGCGGGACGGAAGCGCTGCGGACGCTCGGTGAACAGCATCGCGCCGGCGAGGTTGAGCTCCGCCCCGTCGCCAAGTCCGATGTTCTGCAGCACCTGATCGAGTGACTGCCCATCAGCGTCGGGGCGCCGACCATAGCGCCTCTCGAAATACGCCGTGAACGCCTTGGTATCGATGTGGGCGGCCGAGCTCCCGGCCACCGGCACCACGTCGGCGAAGAGCAGGCCGGCGCGCTGGAAGAGACGTTGCAACTCCTCGCGGGCGGTCACCTGCCGCTTGTCGGCCCCCTGCTTCACCCAGAAGCGACCGCTGTTGTCTTGGTACGGCTTGGCGTGACCGTCGGGAACCGTCACCACGATCACCAGCCCGAGGCTGGTGGCCACGTTCTGTGTGGTAGGGTGAACCGCGGGGCGCACGTGCTGCGACGACGCGTTGCCGAGCAGCTGGTTAATCCGCTGCACATCGGCCGCATCGAGGCCCGCGATGGCGCCGCCATCGTGCACACCAATGAACAGCCGCCCGCCCCCGCTGTTGGCGAAGGCCACCAACTCGGCGGCCAAGCCATCGGCGTTGGTGACATCGCGCTTGAACTGCTGCCGGCTGTCTTCGCCGCGCGCGAGCAGTTGGAGCAGGTCGGCTTCGGTCACGAGGCGGATGCGGAGGGATCGGTGAAGCGATACGAGGTGGCGAGCGCCGACAACGGGCGATTACGGAATATGCTCACACGAGCCGCGTTCGGCCCGTGAGGAGCTCCTGCATCATGGCCTGCTTGAGGGCGACGGTTTTTTCGTGGCGGGCTTCGAGGGCGTCGATCTCGGCATCGATATCGGAAAGCACCTCGACTATTGCCGCCTGTTCTTTGAGCGGTGGCATTGACAGCACGACCTTGCTCAGGATCGAGCCACTAAGCGATGGTAGCGCTGTGGTGCTTACCAAAGCCGCCAACGAGATATGGCAGAGCAAGTAATAAGCGAAGCGATTATCCACCACGTCGGTATCAACGGTGAAGCCGACCAGGTTGTTATCTATGCAACTAGCCCTCGATAAGATGCGCTTTCGCTCAAGGAATATCGCAGCTCCTACCTTTGCGAAGATGATGGTGCCAGGAGCAAACAGAGTCGCACCTAAACGCTTACGTGTAGCGTTCGAGATCTCATTGGCCGCTGCGGACATGAAGATCTCGTTCCCCGGATTATTCATGTCTGACACTTTGTAATACGGGAGACCCTCGGAGCGACCTCCTTGAGAATCCTGAGGGAAACCACTTCCTCCCTTGAACCCGCCGATCTGACCGGCCTCCTTGCTCTCCCACTCCCCGTGAAAGCCCGGAAGGCGGGTCTGGCCAGTGAGCAGCTGTTGCATGGCGGCCTGCTTGAGGTCGCGCTTCTTATCGATGAGCCGGGCCAGTCCCGCCAGCAGCGCATCCACGTCACTCGCCGCCGACGCGATGGCGCGTTGTTCGGGCAGTGAAGGCAAGGCTACCGAGTAATCCGCCAACTCTGCCCGGTTGATCTTCGGCATCCCACTTCGTACCGACACGGACTCAGCATACGTCGAGAAATGGTGCCCGAGTAAAACTGACAGAACGAAGACGCCAGCAACGTCTGCTGCAGGACGTAGGGGGTACATGTCAGCGCTGCATAAGCCGGAGAAATCAGCTAAAATCGCCTTTCGCAGATACGGTCGAATCTTGCTGTAGACGATGTCGCCGTATTCGACAACATACTTTCCGCTAATTGCGCGCTGCTCTGCGGCCGTCTGCTTCGCAAGCAAGCGTCCTGTCCCGCTTTCGATATGGTCCGGTGCGACCAAGACCATCGATCTAAACGGTTCAACCGCCGGGTCGACTTGGCCGCTCGCAATGCGAACGGCTTCGAGGAGAGGGCGCACCTCCCAATCCTCCGGAATCACCCCCACCTCCGTCCGCCTATACCCCGCCCTCAACTCCACACCGCCCCCATCATCGCGAGATGCGCATCCACCCGCGCACTCAACGCCGCCAGTTCGTCCACCAACGCCGGCAACGGCGTCGCATACCGCTCCGCCAATTCACGAATCCGCCCGGTCAGCGTCTGCGACACACGATCCAGTTCGCCACGCACTTCCGTCGACAAGCGCGCCATCCACTTGTCGTCCACCACCAGCGTCTTGATCTCCGCCACGGTGAGTGAAGCGTACTTCCCATACGCCAGCGCATCGAGCGCGGCATCCTGTTCCCGCACGGCGCGCTTCAACGCGGCTTCACTCTCACACAGTTCGAGCCACCGCTTCAGCACCGCAATTTCGTCCTTCGCATCCTTGTCGTCCTTGATCTCCTTGATGCGCGCCGACACATCGGCCTTGGCAATCTTCTCGAGCGCGCCCAGATACCCGTCCTCTCCGCCGTGCTCCTCTTCCAGCTCGGTAATCGCGGCGGCCGCCGCTTCGAGCTCTGCCTGCACTTCGTCAACCGCCGCCTGCTCAGGCGCGAAGTAGCGCGCCACAATCAGCGACTTGGGCACCAGCTCACAGGCCCATCCACGGTCTTTCGTGCGCCCCTTCTTGTCCGTCTCCACGATGCGCGCCGGCTTCGCCACCCAACCATCGGCCGCAATGAGATACGCGTCGTCCTGCATACTCTCGGCCCAATAGTCCATGAGGTGCTGATACACGTCGTACGCGTCCAGCAGCGGTGCCGCTTCAAATGCCGCCAGCAGCTCCTCGGCAATGGCCCCGATCAACGCCTTGGGGTGCCCACCCTGGTCGAACGCCGTGAGCTGCTGTGACGCCGAGGCACGCCACGCGGTGAAGCGCTCGGTAGCCAGTCGCTGAAACGTCGCGAACTCGGTGTGGCCTAGGATGGCCGGCTTCACCTCGGCGATGGGGCGCGTGAGCCGAGCGTATCCTGGGCGGCCGGCCGACTCGAAGAGCGCCGCGCGCACTGTGGGCATCACCTGCCAGAAGTCGCCCAGCGCGTCAAGATCGCGCGTGGGAATGCCGCCGCGCAGATGCCCGTCGATGTCCTGCAGATCTTCCGGCGTGCTGGAGTCGATGTAGCGCGGCAGGTTGAGATTGAAATCGTTCTTGGGGTCGGCAATCTCCGTGAACGGTACCATGCGCGCATAACGTGGCACCTCCACCTGCCGCGTGAACACATCCACGATGCGATGAATATCCTGCGCACGCAGCCGGTTCTTGTTGCCGTCCTTGATGAAGCCCTTGCTGGCGTCGATCATGAACACGCCCGTGCGCGCGGCGGCGTTCTCTTTATCGAGCACCAGAATACACGCCGGAATGCCGGTGCCGTAGAACAGGTTGGCCGGCAGCCCGATGATGCCTTTCAACACACCAGAGCGCACCAACTCCTTGCGGATAGCCCCTTCGGCGTTGCCGCGAAAGAGCACACCATGCGGCAGAATACACGCGCCCTTGCCCGTGCTCTTGAGGCTGCGCACGATATGCAGCAAAAACGCGTAGTCGCCCTGCTTGGCCGGCGGTACGCCCCACGCGAAGCGGCCGTACGGGTCCGCGTCCGGGGTGAGCCCCACGCTCCAGGTCTTCACCGAGAACGGCGGATTGGCCACCACGTAGTCGTAACGGCGCAGTTGCTCGCCATCGAGAAAGCGCGGGTTGGCGAGCGTGTTTCCCTGCCGAATATTCGCCGTGGGAAAGTCGTGCAAAATCATGTTCATGCGGGCGAGACCGGCGGTGGTCACGTCCATCTCCTGCCCTTCAAGCGTGATGTGCTTCCCCGCCTGCTCGGCCACCTTGAGCAGCAGCGAGCCCGACCCGCAGGTGGGGTCGTAGGCGGTGGTTGAACTCACGGTGTTCGCGGGCCCGATGCCGATCACCTGCGCGATCACTCGGCTCACCTCGGACGGCGTGTAAAACTGCCCCTTGCTCTTGCCACTTTCGGTGGCGAAGTGACGCATGAGGTACTCGTACGCATCACCCAGCAGGTCGTCCTGTTCCGCGCGGTGCTGCGAGAAGTCGAGCTCCGGCTTCTCGAAGATGGCGACGAGGTCCGACAGCCGGTCCACCATCTCCTTGCCATCGCCCAGCTTCGTCTTGTCGTTGAAGTCCGGGAAGTCGGAACGGGCCAGGCTGCGCGTGTTCGCGTCGATGAGCGGCTGGATGACCTCGGTGTTGATGCGGTCCCCGATGTTCGGGTGCCCCTTCATGCGCGCCATGTCGGCGAACGACGCCCCCTTGGGGATCACGACCGCCGGCGCGAAATCGGCACTATCGGCGTACTTGTCGCTTACGTACTTGATGAAGAGCATGAACAGGACGTAGTCCTTGTACATGCTGGCATCCATGCCGCCGCGGAGGGCGTCGCAGGAGGCCCAGAGGGAGGCGTAGAGGTCGGACTTCTTGAGGGGCATTACGCGCCTGCTTGCTGAGGCTCTGGTGTGTCGGTGGCCTGTTTCCAGGCGTCGAATTCGCTCATGCGGAGTTGGTAGCGCGCGAGGATATCGGGGCGCAGCACACGCAGATCCCGACGCGCAGCCACGACGAAGGCGCCCTGATCGTGCGTCGGGACGCCAGACTGTTTCGCGAGTGAAACGAGGATGTCCTCCGTGGGCCGGAGGCGGCCCCGTACGATATCTGCAACGAGCGCTCGCAGCTCTGCCCGGTAGTTCAACCGAATAGGGTCCGGATCACCCATCGCCTGGCGAATGACTTTGAACTGAGCACACGAGCGCTCGTAGGCCCAGGCAAAGACGTCGCGCAGCAGCGAGACATCGTTGCTTTCGTAGACCGCGAGGGTGCCTTGGGTGTACGTCGCCTCGGGGACATCCACGAACGACAGCGGGCAGAGATTGGCCTTGATGAGTGAGATGTTCGCGGACAGGCGCGAGGTCCGCTTGTTCACATCGATGAACGGCTGGAGATACGGCAGGTGCACCATCATGAAGAACGCCTGCTCCATCGGATCGGGGATGGCTCCCGCTTTTTCGAGCATCGTGCGGAAGTGCTCGTCGATCAGCTGCGGGATGGCCGTTGGCGTGTATACCGAGTTGCCGATGCCAATGGGGCGGCTGCGCAGTTCGCCTTCGTCTTCCGGGTTGCCGAGGAGATTTTCGGAGAGCAGGGCATGCAGACCGAGCACGGTGTATCGATCGAAACCGATCTGCTGCGCGTTCTCCACGAGGAACTCGATTGCCGCCTTGTGATTCAGGATCATCTGCCGATCTCGATCGGATGCCCCGTTCGCCTCGCGTCCGCCGGTGAGGAGTTCCTCCGTGTCGATGCGGCTGTACTTGTTTCCCTCGAGGCGACTGGAGCCCCATGAGAGATCGATGATCAGTCGCTGAATGATGTCGCGCGCGTAGGTACCGGCAGGCTCGCCCACATACGCCGTTTGCCCGAGCGCCTTGAGATAACTGCGGAGCGCGCTGGGCAGATACCAGGTGGTTCCTGGTTCGTACATATCCAGGAACTCGACGTGGTACGACACGGGAGGACGCTGCGTGCGCGGCCGGAGCACCAACGCCCGAGCCGCCTCGGCCTGTTCGGAGAGAAGCATTCCCGGCTCGCCAGCCGTCGTGAGGGCAGCGTCGACCGCAGCCGGGTTCGCGCCTCCCTCGCGCGGCGCTCGCCGCAGGCGCTCCGCCTCCTCCATGCGCGCGGACAAGCGGTACGTGGGATTGCGGCGCGCTGAAGATCTCTCGACCAGTTCGGCCGCCAGAAGTTCGTCCAGCCTCACTCGCAGCGTGGTATAGGCGATGTGCTTGGCCGTCCGGGCCGCATAGGCGCGACGAATCTGCTCATATTGCAATGCAGCCGGCGCATCACGCAGGACCATGAGGATCGCCCGTCTCTCATCCTCGACCGCTCTATTGCTTTTGCGCGCCATCCGCAGCTCCCCTGGGCTGACCGCCCTTCCGCACCGTATCGGAGTTCGAACCGCGTCCAGAACCAATGGGTTCTGCCACGGAGCGGGCGGTTTGTGCAGTAACGAGCCCTATTTTACAGTAAAGTATCAGTTGCAGTAACAATTAGCAAATACGGCAATGATCGAACGTACTGCAATTCATTTTCCCTGAAGCCTGTGCAGCCTTTGGCTCACTAACGCGTTGTTAGCTTGAGAGTTATGCAAACGTGTGACCTCAAATGTCAAGCACCGCACACTGAAACTATTTCAATATTACCGTAACGAAAATGCTTCCAAATACCGCAAAAGTCCCTGTGTTACTGTATAAACATTACATTATGCAGTAAAATAGGCGCACCGGCTTCCCCAGGTATGGGATCATTGAACAGCGAAAGCCCAGCCGAGCAGCGCGCTCAACTGGGCTTCGATCCGTCTTGCCGCAGGGGCCAGCCAGCCTAGGCGATTTTGCCCCTACCATCGAGCGGGTTGCTCCATCTTCTGCAGGTCCAATCGCCCGCAATGCTCGCACCCGGCTATGCACTTCAAATTCAGCCAGGTTGGTACGGGCGCTGACGCGTTGAGCTGACGAATCGAGTTGATTCGTGAATAACGGCACATGGTACGTCCAACCGTTGAGCTTCTCTGCGTATTTCGGCTGATGTCGATCACCCAGGAGGCTGCGGACGGGGACCATCCGCGCGGCACATTCCCCCGGACTCTTTCCGGAGGGGCGGTGCCCGCAGTGAGGATCCCCATGCGACAGGTAGTAGAGGCACTCCGCCTCGCGTTTGACCAGGGCCGCAGCCAGCGCGAGATCGCGCAGGCGCTCCGCGTTTCGCAAAGCACGATCAATGAGTATCGAAGCCGGTTCGCGGCGTCAGGGCTGACGTGGTCGCAGACGCTCCCCGGCTGGATCGCCGCGCCCGTGGCGATGCTCGAAGCCTTTGTCGATCAGTGGCCGGGTTAATGAGGGCTTGATGGCGGCGTCGGAGCCGACGGCTTTGCCTGATCATCCTTCTTGGGTTCAGCTGACTTAGGCTCCTCCTTCTTGAACGGATTCGATGAGAGTCTCAAGCTCATGCCTAGCGCGTGCATGAAGCGGTACGCCGATTGGGTGAGCTGCTCCTCGGTGAGTTGTTCGCTGATCTCCTTCGACGTCCCACGATACTCAGGTCGCAAGCGGCGTGTGTTGCCAAGGACCCCTCCGTAGTGCAGCTGCATCCACGAATTGCCGAAGCTCAGGCCAGCACCCCAGCCGGCGAACGCCGATTCACCGAGTGTTATCGGTACGAAGGCGGAGATTCGCAAGTTCTTCCATGACGCAGGGAAGGTGATCGCGACCAATGCCGTTGGATCAAGCGCGTCGTTCTGCCCGCCTTCGACAGTGTATTTCCCCGCCGCCGATTCTCGCGCGCGGAATCGCTCCTGCTTGCCGAACCGGTGGAGGACGCCGAAGGAGAAGAATGGTTGTGGGCCATCGTCGGTGGAGACAAGCACGATCTCCTTAACGGTGGTACGAAGGGTGTCGGCGATACGAAGAACCGCTACCAGCACTGTCTCGCCAGGCCCAATCTTGACTGAGCCTTCAAGTTCCCGCCCCTCGCGGATGGGATCAAAGAGCAGGGCAAGACTAGCACGCTCCTCACGGGTACAGGCTGGCGACGCTTTGGCAATGGCATCATCGGCGGCGGCAACAAACTCAGGAACAGCACGCTCCGTTTGGACAGAGGCAAAGGCAAGCCGCCATGTCTCGACCGCACAGGGCTTGCCCGATGAAAGTGGTCCGCCGGTTGCCTTCGGCAGTGAAATGGGCGCGGTCGCCGCTTTCTGCCGTCCGCGTTCGGTCAACGCATAGGCGTACCCAATCAGGCCATTGCGTACCTGCACCCTATACTCGCCGGTCGACACCTTCACGGTGTCTGCCTTCGCGGTTGACAGGTCAACCACAGGCACCTGTCTCGCCCATAGAACACCCGGCAACACTACCGTGAGCATCACCGCCCCGACGAAACGGGCAATCAGTCGCATCATCGTACACCTCGAGGAGTTGGCCTTCATTCGGTGCGCAACGGTAAGTCTGCACTAGACCCTGGCACAATAGGACGAATACCCTATCGATCTGGCAGCGGCGATCAGTGGTATCGAATGCCCTCCGTCAGTGCGGTGTCAGCGGCGACAACCAACGGCATCGGACCACAAGATCCGGACGAAGCGCAATAACTGGAGACGCGATCTTCACAGTGTTGCGGTTCGCGGCTGGTCGGCGAGTCATGAACCGAAGCTGACGGACGGTCACGCGGTGCCCGATGCTCTTTCGAGTCCTCCGCCATGCTGCACGCCGTTCGCCGCCCGCGTCCGGTGCACCGGATGTGACGAATCATGTGACAAGAACCAACGCCCGGCCGAGCCCACGCTCGACCGGGCGTCGCCGGCGTTGAACCGGGCTCGCCGGCGGCCACGAACGAGACCTCACCGGCAAACCCAAACCAATCAACGACGTATCACCGCACCAACTTCTTGTACTTGATCCGGTGCGGCTGGT
>CANGXD010000064.1 GCA_947457545.1 Gemmatimonadaceae bacterium | reverse complement strand
CGCAACACGGTGCAGGCGTTGCTCGCCCGTGATTGCACGGGACTCAGCACGATGGCCACCGGCCGCGATCTCGGCATGCCGATGAATCAGGGCGGCGGTGGTGGGGGACAGGGCAATCAGCAGATGGGCGGGCAGGGGTGCGTGGTTCGCGGCTCGGTCGCGTCGGACAGCGCTACCAACAAGCTCATCATTACTGAAGTGCCGTCGCGTTTGCCCGAGATCGTCTCGCGCATTCAGCAGCTCGATGTGCGCACGCCGCAGGTGGCCATCAAGGCCAAGATCATCTTCGTGAATCGCACGGGCATCCAGGACATCGGGCTCGCGTACGATCTCGGTACCGGCAACAAGCAGTTCTTCCAGCAGCTCGTGCCGCGCACCGATCCGCAGACGCTGACCGCTATCGATACCGACGGCGACGGTGTGCCCGACGCCACGGGCGGCGGCATCCCTTTCCAGGGCCCGGCGCGTATCGCGCTCGGTGGTAACGCGATTGCCGGTATCGCCAACGCGAACAACGCGATCAAGCCGAACGCCCTCAATCTGATCTACAGCACGGCGCTCGGACGGTACCAGCTTACCGCGTTCCTCAACGCGCTGCAGACGTCGTCGCTCGCCGATGTACAGTCGGAGCCGAGCATCACGATTCTGAACAATCGCAGCGCGGAAATCTTCGTGGGTCAGGAAATCCCCATCCGCGTGATCGACGCCGGCGGCCAAGGTGGCCAGGGCGGCGGCGGTGGTGGTGGCGGTGGTGGTGGCGGTGCCGGTGCGCAGGCGCCGAATGCGGCCACGTTCTTCCCCCGTGCCGCGGTGTCGAAGGAAGAAGCCGGTATCAAGCTCTCGGTGACGCCGCAGATCACGAACAACAAGATGGTCCTCATGAACATCAAGGCGGAGAACTCGAGCGCTGAGCTCTCCCAGACCGACGTGGGCGTCATCTTCAACCGGCAGCGTGCGGAGTCGCAGGTCCTGGTGGCTGACGGCGAGGCCGCGGTCATCGGCGGTCTGACGGTCACGGAAACGACACGCTTCCGTAGCGGCATCCCGGTGCTCATGAACCTCCCGTTCGTCGGCAAGCTCTTCTCGCAGAACTCCAAGAACGAGACCAAGCGCGACCTGCTTATCCTGGTCACGCCCCACATCCTGGACGAAGGCGTTACGCCGCCGCCGGGTCGCTAAGGCGCCAAGGATAAATCACTCATGTACTCAACTTTCTTCGCATCCCGGTCGCGTATGCGCCAGGTCACGGCCGCGTTGGTGGCGGCGGTGGCCCTGGGCGCCTGCAGCGGCGACGAGGTCATCGATCCGCCCTTCGCCGACACGGTGAAGCCTCGCGTGACGATTGCCAAGGGTAACCCCGTCGCCGACACGCTCCTGGCGGTGACCATCAACGCCGCCGACAACATCGGCCTCAAGCGGGTCCGCCTGCTGCTCGCTGGCGGCATCACGGCGCAGTACGATACCGTCATGACCTCGGCGGTCACCTCGCTCACGCTCGCCGTGAACGTGAAGGTGCCGAGCAACGCGCCCATCGGAGCGACCGTCAACGCCCGCACGGTCGCGACGGACGGCGCCGGCAACGTGTCGGACACCGCACTCGTGGCGCTTACCGTCGGCAACCTCGAGCCGCCGAAGGCGATCATCACGAGCCCCGTCGCCAATTCACCGGTGGTGAGTGGCAAGGCGCTGGTGCTGTCGCTCTCGGGCAAGGCCCGTTACAAGGTCCGCACGATCGGCTACCAGATCAGCGGCGCGTTCAACTTCCGTGATTCGCTGTCGTATTCGTCGCCGCTCCGCGACTCCATCGCGGTGCTGGATACGCTCACGATTCCCGATTCGGTACGCGGCGCGATCATCAACGTCACGCCGTTCGTCACGGACTCGCTCAACCAGCGTGTACTCGGCTCCCCGGTGTCGTACGCGGTGCAGAGCCCGGCCAACGCGAACACCATCCCGGTGGTGCGTACCGGTGTCAACCCGCGCGTCGAGGTGAGCGACACCATCTTTGTCGAAGCGACCGACCCGGTTGGTATCTCCACTATCGGCTACGAAGTCCGTACGCTCACGGGTCAGCTCGTGGTTGCCGATTCCGTCAGCTCCACCGGCGCGTTCTCCACACTGGTGCGAACCTTCCGCTCGCGGATTCCGGTTACCTCGTTCCCGGCGCCGGTGACCATCGCCGGCTTCGCCCGCAACGCGAACGGTCGCCGTGACCTGGCGCGCTTCGGGTCGGGTGCGCTGCGCACCGACACGGTGCAAGTGGTGGCCGGCTACACGAACCCGCTCCCCGGTGGTGGCCAGGTGGCTGATGCGTTGTACGTGCCGCGCACCGATCGCCTTTACCTCACCAACATCGAGCGCAACTGGCTTGAAGTGTTCAACCTGGCCGACACGACGTTCCGTGCGCCGATCGCCGTGGGCTCGCGCCCGTGGGGTATCGCGGCATGGCCTCGCAATCGTGACGGCGTCATGGGTGACACGCTCCTGGTGGCCAACTCCGGCGGTACCAATATCAGCTACGTGAACCTCAACGCCGGTGCCACCGGCCGCGAAGTCTACCGGTATCCGCTGCCGAACATCATGGTGTACTCCATCACGAGCACTCGGGCGGCGAACACCGATCAGGTCATCACGCAGCGTACGGCATACGACTTCAGCGATCGCCCGCAGTTCATCGCGTCGACCTGCTCGGGACCGCTGACAGCTGGCAGCCCCTGTGGCGATGTCGTGCTGGTCTACTCGACTACGCCCACACCGGGCCAGAGCACGCCGTTCCCGAATCAGGGGACGATTCGCTGGGAGAATCTGCAGAAGCAGTCCTCGCACTTCTTCTTCGAACAGGCGATGGGGCAGTCGCAGAACCGCTCCGACACGCTGGAAATCGAGCGCTTCGCCGCGAGCGGTGTGGGTGCCGACTCCATTCTGCTCCCGGCACGCCAGCTGATTACCCGTCCTGATGGGTCGACGTTCAGTTACTCGATCGTCGCCCGCCTCGATCAGTTGGCATTCCGCGACACTACGTTCGTCCGCAACTCCGGCAACTTCCGTCGCGCCGTCTTTGGCGAAGGTGGACCGGTGCTCGGCAGCCGCGCCATGACGTACGACGTCACGCGGGGCTTCGAGACGACGCCGCCGCTGCCGGTCATCGACCGTGGCGTGTCGCGCCCCTTCGACGTCACGGACTTCATCTCGAACACCTTCGCCCGCGTTCAGGGTGTCGGTATCAACTTCGACGGTGAGCTCAACGCGGTGAAGGGTGACTCGACCTACCTGTTCGACAACTCGCTGCGCCTCCAGGGTATCCTGCAGAGCCGCTCGAGTGGTGGCGGGTTGGACTTCCACCCGCTCAACACGGGCGCCAACTCGACCCCGCTTCGTACGCGCCTCGCGTTCGTGGCCTCGAGCGAACCGGTGGTGGATGTGTTCGACACCTACTGCTACCGTAAGATTGCCTCGATCCCGATCCGCGATCCGATCGTCGGCCCCGTGCGCGCCACGGTCCGACCCAACGGTCAGCTGGTCCTGGTCGGCGCCACGCTGCGCGGTGTCACGCTGGTCGCGCTGCCGGACAACTTCACGACGACCTGCCAATAAGCAGCCGTCGCAGAGTGCTGAAGGAAGAAGGGCCCCGGAAACGGGGCCCTTCTTTCGTTTACTGCCGAGAACTGAGGATTCAGAACTCAGACCTCAGAACTCAGCCTTTGATAGGCGTGAGAGTCGAGCAACGCAGAGGCGAGCAGCCAGGCCCCGCGGTGGCGGTTTCCCCAACCGCAGGTTCTCGCCGCTCGCCTCTGCGTTGCTCGACTCTCACGCCTATCCAGAACTCAGTTCGGAGATCTGAGTTCTGAGCTCTCAGTTCACAGATCTGAACTCTCAGTCACTCGGTATCCCGCTCCCGATACGTGGGGCGCGTGGGTAGGTTGCCCCCATGCCTCTCAGATTCACTACCGCCGGCGAGTCGCACGGTCCCGCGCTCGTTTCGTTGCTCGAAGGGATGCCGGCCGGGGTGCCGCTGCTCGCGGCTGACGTCGACGTCGAACTCGCGCGCCGTCAGCAGGGATACGGGCGCGGTCGCCGCATGCAGATCGAAACCGATCGCATCGAGTTTCTCTCCGGCGTGCGCGCGGGCGAGACGCTCGGCTCGCCCATCTCCATGCTCATTCGCAACAGCGACTGGAAGAACTGGCAGGAGATCATGGATCCCGCCCCACGCGACGCCGATGTCGATGGTCCGCGTAAACGGCAGGTCACGCGGGTGCGGCCGGGACACGCCGATCTTACGGGCATTCTCAAGTACGACCGCAGCGACGCGCGCGACATTCTGGAACGCGCGTCCGCACGCGAGACGACCGCGCGCGTGGCCGCCGGCGCCATCTGCCGCGTGCTCCTTCGTGAAGTCGGTGTGCACCTCGGCTCGCACCTCGTGCACCTCGGCGGCGTCGACGCGACACGTCCCGACACGCTCCCCGACGACCTCAACGCCGCCTCCGACGCGTCACCGCTGCGCACGCTCGATCCCGTTGCCGAAGCGCAGATGATCGAACGCATCGATGCCGCCAAGAAGGAGGGCAACACGCTGGGCGGCATCTGCGAAGTCGTGGTCACCGGGCTCCCAGTGGGACTCGGGTCGCACGTGTCGTGGGACAAGCGGATCGACGGACGGCTCGGGCAGGCGATGCTCTCCATCCCCGCCGTCAAAGGCGTCGAAGTGGGCCTCGGCTTCGAAACGGCGCGCCGCATGGGCGCCGATGTACACGACGAAATCGAGGCCGCGCCTGGACGCACCCGCGCGGGACATGTGCGGCGCCGGACGAACCGCGCCGGCGGGACCGAGGGCGGCATGACCACCGGCGAAGACTTGGTCGTTCGCGTCGCCATGAAGCCCATCTCCACGCTCATGCGTCCCCTCGGTACCGTCGACATGGCCACCGGTCAGGCGGCGCAGGCTGTCGCCGAACGGAGCGACGTCACCGCCGTGCCGGCCATGGGCGTCATCGCCGAGGCGATGGCGGCGTACGTACTGGCGGACGCGCTGCTCGAGAAGTTCGGTGGGGATTCCCTCCCGGAGACGCAGCGGAACCTCGCGGCCTACCTCGCGCGTCTCGACGAGCGCATCGAGCGCTGATCCTCCACACGCCGCCTGCCGCCCGCGTGCGCCGCCCAGACCTATGAGCCAACTCATCCCCCAAAACGACGGCCATTTGGTCCTGGTGGGGCTCCCAGGTGCCGGGAAATCCACCATCGGACGCGTCGTCGCCAAACGACTCGGCCGTCCGTTCCTGGACTTCGACGTCGAGATCGAGCGCCGGGTTGGCCGGTCGGTCTCCCGATTTTTTGCGGAGCAGGGCGAGTCTGCGTTCCGTGAAATGGAAGTCGCTCTCACGCAAGAGCTTGCGGCGGCGCCACCCATGGTATTGGCACCCGGCGGTGGTTGGGTCACGAACGTCGGCGTCATCGAGCTGCTCAGGCCGCCGGGACGAATTGTCCATCTCCGGGTATCCCCCGAAGAAGCGATGCGTCGCCTCTCCCGCTCCCGCATCGTCCGGCCCCTGTTGCAGCATGCCGATCCGCAGGCGAGAATGCGCCAGCTGTGGGAGACCCGAAACGCCCTCTATAATAGGGCGGACCTGACGGTTGACGTCGAAGTTCTTACATCACAACAAGTTACAGATTCTATCGTGGCGCTTGCCCATGAGGGGACGCCGGGGATAGGTTAGGAAATGGACGATCGCTGGACGCCGGTCTTGAACGAGTTGCGGGAACGGTTCGCCGCCGACACGGATGTCGTGGAGGTGGAAGCGTACCTTTCGGCAAAAGGATACGACCGGCGACAAATCGGTGAGATTCTTTCGTTGCTATATCGCGATAATGAACCGTCGCCTGCATGGAACGGTGCCGACAGCGAACGTGTGCCGTCCCTGCGCGTGCAGGGACCACACGAACGCGGCCGGTTTTCTACGGATGCCTGGGGATATCTCCTCATGTTGTACAACTCAGGCGCCGTGACTCTGAACGACTTCGAACACCTGGTGGAGCGTGCCCTCGTCCATGTTGACGGCCGCATCACTCTGGCGGACATCCGCGCCTTGGCGGATGACGTCGGGCTCGATGATGGCGCCATGGGCGGCGAGCGTCCCCTGATTCACTGAGCTGATGCCAACTAAAAAGGCTGCAACCAAGACGGCCAAGAAGGTCGCGGCCAAGTCCGCGACCAAAACAGCCGCAAAGAAAGCCCCTGCCAAGAAGGCGGCGGCCAAAAAGAGCGCGGTGAAAAAAGTGACGGCCCGCAAAGCCGCGCCGGTGGAGATCGAAGAAGATCTCGAGCCGGCGCCCGCTGGCGGTACGTCGCTCGTCATCGTCGAGTCTCCGGCCAAGGCCAAGACCATCGGCAAGTATCTGGGGCGCGGCTACACCGTGCGCGCCACCGTCGGTCACGTCCGCGATCTGCCGGCCAAAAAGCTCGGCATCGATATCGATCACGGATTCGCGCCCGAATACGTGACCATCGAAGGAAAGGAAGACATCCTTACGGATTTGAAGAAAATCGCGAAAGGCGCACGCGAAATCTTCATCGCCACCGACCCTGATCGCGAAGGCGAAGCCATCGGCTGGCACGTCGAACAGTACTTCACGCAGCCCAAGCGGCACGCCGTCTCGGCGCCCATTCGCCGCGTGATGTTCCACGAGATCACCAAGGACGCTGTCCATAAGTCCATGGCCAAGCCCATGGATATCGACAACAAGAAAGTCGAAGCACAGCAGGCGCGTCGCGTGCTCGACCGATTGGTGGGCTACAAGGCCAGCCCGGTGCTCTGGAAGACCGTGAAAAAGGGACTTAGCGCCGGCCGTGTGCAGACCGTCGCGCTGCGCCTCATTGTCGAACGTGAGCGCGAAATCCGCGCGTTCACGCCGGTCGAGTACTGGAGCATTGCCGCCGACCTGCAAAAGGGGCAGCAGCCGTTCTCGGCCAAGCTGCACCATGTCGACGGCAAGAAGCCCGAGATTTCGACCGGCGCCGAAGCCGACGCTATTCTCGCCGATCTCAAGGGGCGCAAGGAATTCGAAGTCACCGAGGTCAAGCGGCGCGAGCGTCGCAAGAACCCGGCGGCGCCGTTCACCACGTCCACGTTGCAGCAGGAAGCCGCCAAGAAGCTCGGCTACGGCTCCAAGCGCACCATGCGGCTCGCGCAGGATCTGTACGAAGGCATCGATGTAGGCATCGACGGCGCCACCGGTCTCATCACCTACATGCGTACCGACTCCACGCGTGTGAGTGAAGACGCCGCCAACACGGCGCGCGAAGCCCTGCGGGCGCAGTTCGGCGAAGACTATCTGTCGCCGCAGCCGCAGCTCTATCCCAGCGGCAAGGCCAACGCGCAGGACGCCCACGAAGGCGTACGTCCCACCGATCCCACTCGTCGGCCGGAGCAGGTGCAGAAGTACCTCACCGCCGATCAGTTCAAGCTCTATCAGCTCATCTGGCAGCGCTTCATGGCGTCGCAGATGTCGCCGGCCGTGTTCGATACCACCACGGTCGACTTCGACATCGCCACCAAGGGCCGTCAGTGTCTGTTCCGCGCCACCGGCTCCGTCATCAAGTTCCAGGGCTTCCTCGCGCTCTATCGCGAAGCCCGCGAAGAAGGTGACTCCAAGGCGCTCGAAGACGAGCAGGCGCTCCCGTTCCTCGAGATGGGCGAGAAGGTGCCGGTCAAGGCCATTACGCCCACCCAGCACTTCACCGAGCCGCCGCCGCGTTTCTCCGAAGCGTCACTGGTCAAGGAGCTCGAGCGACTCGGTATCGGTCGCCCGTCCACATACGCGAGCATCATTTCGGTGCTCGCTGAGCGCCGCTATGTGGCGCTCGAGCAGCGTCGCTTCTTCCCGTCGGAGTTGGGAGAGACCGTCGAAAAGGTCATGGTGAAGAAATTCCCCGACCTCTTCGATGTGCACTTCACGGCGAAGATGGAGCTCGAGCTCGACAAGATCGCCGACGGCGACGCGAACTGGATCGAGGTCCTCGGCGAAGAGTGGTCAAAGATCAAGAAGAATCTGCACGACGACGATCTGCCGCAGCTTATCGGCGAAGCGTACGATCTGTCGGCACTGGCCACGGAACGCTGCCCCGAATGTGGCGGCAAGCTCGTCGCCAAGGGTGGCTTCTTCGGGCCGTTCGTCGCGTGCGAGAATCACCCCAAGGTCTGCAAGTACACGCGCCCCATCAAGGGTGAGAAGAAGCCGGCCGAGCTCACGAAGTACATGTGTCAGGAGTGCGGCGAACCCATGGTCATCCGCCATGGGCGCTCCGGCGACTTCCTGGGGTGCAGCAAGTTCCCCAAGTGTCGCGGCACGCGCAGCATGCCCACCGGCGTGAAGTGTCCCAAGGACGGCGGGGAAATCGCCGAGCGTCGCTCTAAGAAGCGTGGCAAGGCGTTCTACGGCTGCGAGAACTATCCCAACTGTGACTTCGTCGTGTGGGACAAGCCCGTCGCCGAGGTATGCCCGGAGTGTGGCTACGTGGGCGCCGAAGCCAAGAGCAACAAGACGCGCGGCACCTTCCGGAAGTGCCTCAAGTGCACGAACGAGTGGGATGTCGCGTCGCCGGACGAAGCCGCCGAAGTGGCTGAGGTGGCGTGAGTATCCACGTAGTTGGCGGCGGGCTCGCGGGGAGCGAAGCGGCGTGGCAGCTCGCCGAACGCGGGCACGACGTCGTCATTCACGAAATGCGTGGCGTGCGTGGAACGGCGGCGCACCGCACTGAAAAGCTGGGCGAGCTCGTCTGCTCCAATACGTTCAAGAGCACCGAGCCCTCCAACGCGCACGGCTTGCTCAAGGCGGAGATGCGTACGTTGGGCTCGCTCATCCTCGCCTGTGCCGACGACGCGCGCGTCCCGGGTGGCAGCGCGCTCACCGTCGATCGCGAAATCTTTTCGCAGGGTGTGCACGATCGTATTCATGCGCACCCGCGCATTACGGTGTCGCGCGATGAGGTGACCGATATCCCCGACGTGGGGATCATCGCCACCGGTCCGCTCACGAGCGATGCGTTCGCCGAGCGTATTCGCACGCGCCTGGGTGTGGAGTCGCTGGCGTTCTACGACGCCATCGCGCCAGTGGTCTCGTTGGAGTCCATCAATCAGGACATTGCCTTCCGCGCGTCGCGCTGGGGCAAGGAAACGATGGAAGGCGCGAGCGAAGAAGGCGCGTATCTCAACTGCGCCTTCTCCAAGGACGAGTACGAAGCGTTCATCGACGCGCTCACCACTGCCGACCAATTCACGGCGCACGAGTTCGACAGCGTGCCGTACTTCGAAGGGTGCATGCCCGTCGAAGAGATGGCGCGTCGTGGCCGTGAGTCGCTGCGCTTCGGTCCGATGAAGCCCATCGGGTTGCAGGATCCGCGCAGCAGCTCGCGCCCGCACGCGGTGGTACAGCTGCGCCAGGAAGATCGTGCAGGACGCATGTGGAACCTCGTGGGTTTTCAGACGCGGCTGCGCATTCCTGAGCAGGCACGGGTGTTCCGCATGATTCCGGGGCTCGCCGACGCGGAGTTCTTGCGCTTCGGCAGCATTCACCGGAATTCGTACGTCAACGCGCCGGCGGCGCTCTCGCCGCATCTTGCGCTGCGCGACGCGCCCACCACGCTCTTCGCGGGGCAGATCACCGGCGTCGAGGGATACACCGAAAGTAGTGCGACCGGATTGCTCGCCGGCATCAATCTCTCCCGCATGCTGCGTGGAGAGGAGCCCGTGGTGCCGCCGCCTACCACCATGATGGGCGCGCTCTATCGGTACCTGCGCGAGGCCGACCCCAAGCACTTCCAGCCCATGAACGCCAATTTCGGATTGCTCGACGATCTCGAAGGCGTGCCGGCCAAGGTGCTCAAGGACAAGACCAAGAAGCGTGAGCTCTTTGCGGAACGCGGCCTGTCGGTCATGCAGGCCTGGCGCGACGAGCATGGACTGACGGCGGTGGCGTCGCTGGCGTAATGAGCGACACGCCGGAGGCCGCGCCGCTGCCCACCGAGATCGGGGAGTTCCTCACCCATCTCGCCAAGGAGCGCGACCTTTCGGTGAACACCGTGTCCGCCTACACGCGCGATCTCACGGAGTTTTCCACCTGGCTCGCGCAAGCGCACGGCATTGGCGGCTGGGACTGGAACGAGCTGTCGCGCACGAGTATCCGCGGCTACATGGCGCATCTCACACGGCGTGGACTCGCCAAGCGCAGCATCGCACGACAGCTGTCGGCGGTGCGCAGCTTTTATCGGTGGATGCATCGGGACGAGCGGGTCGACATCAATCCTGCGCGTGCGGTCGGTTCTCCGCGACTCCCGCGGACACTGCCGGCGTATCTCGATAAGCAGCAAGCCGAGACGCTCATGCAGCACGCCACCACGCGCGCGCAGAGCCTCGAGTTTACGGACGTACGCAATTTGGCCATGCTCGAGCTGTTCTACTCGAGCGGGCTGCGCTTGTCGGAGCTGTGCGGCATCGACTTGCCCGACCTCGATCTCGTGTCGCAACAGGTGAAGGTGCGCGGCAAGGGGCGCAAAGAGCGTATCGTACCGCTCGGCGATCATGCGCAGCGCGCGTTGCGCAACTATCTGGTCAAGCGCGACGCGCTGTTGCTGCAGCTGGGCGGCGCCAAGGCCGGCCGTCTCGCGCGGGGCGCGGTGTTTCTGAGCGAGCGGGGCACGCGTATCAGCACGCGCGCGGTGCAGCACGCCATGGTCACGTTGCTCGATGCCGTTGGCGAAGGCGCCGACCTCACCACGCACTCATTGCGGCACACCTTCGCCACGCACATGGTGGACGGCGGTGCCGATCTCCGCGCGGTGCAGGAGCTGCTGGGGCACGCGAGCATCAGCACGACGCAGATCTACACGCATACGAGCGTGGATCGGCTCAAGAAGGTGTATAGGCAGGCGCATCCGCGGGCGTAACGGGTCGACTACACTCCCGGCGTCCCGCCCCCCAAAATCTCCGCCGCCCGCTGCGCGTCGAGATTACCACCGCACATCACGATGCCCACTCGCTGACCGGCAAGCCGCGGCGCCAAAAGCCGCAGTCCAGCCAGCCCCGTAGCTCCAGAGCCTTCTGCCAGGTTGTGCGTGGTGCGCCACAAGTCTCGCACCGCCTGCGCAATCATCTTGTCGCTCGACAGCACGAAGTCGGCGAGCCCCGCGCGCAACGTCTCGAACGTGAGGTCGTACGTCGAGCCGGTCGCGATCCCCTCGGCGAATGTCTGCACCGGCGCCCCGCTCCTGACGTCGCCGTCGTGCCACGCATCATGCTGCGCGCTCGCCCCCTGGCTCTGCACCGCGTACACCTTGAGCGAGGGCCGCACCTCGGCGCCCACCACCAGCGCGCCCACCGCCTGCGAACCTCCCCCGAGCGCAATGACGATGGCATCCAGCTCCGGCACCTGCTCGAGGAACTCCGCGCTCATCGTCCCCGCGCCCGAGAGCACCTCGCGGTGGTTCGTGGAGTGCACAATGGTCCGTTGCTCCTGCTCGGCGATGGCGCGACAGGCCGCGACGGTTTCGTCGTAACGATCGCCAACCTCGATGAGTGTGGCCCCGAAAGAGCGAATGCCGTCGTTCTTCTCCGGGTTATTCCCCTTGGGCACGCAAATCGTGACCGACACCCCGCGCGCCGCACCGGCCCACGCGAGCCCAAGACCGTGATTGCCGGTGGTGGCGGCAATCACCCCTCGCGCGGCCTGTTCGGCCGTCAGCGCGGTGATCGACGCGGTCCCGTTGCGCACCTTGAAGCTGCCGGTGGGCAAGTGATTCTCGTGCTTCACGAACACGGAAATGCCGTAGCCAACGAGCTCGTCGAGCAGCGGGTACTGCCGTACCGGCGACGGATCGAAGAATGGGCGCAGTCGCTCGCGTGCTGCCCGGACGTCAGCAAAGGAAATGGGAGTCATGCCGCAAAGTATCACCCCACGCACTTGTGGGCTGCTACGTTCGCTGCTGCTACGGCGCGCCGAGGGCGTCCTCAAAGAGCGCGACGAGATTGATTTCCAGAACGGCTTCTGCCGACGGCTCCCAACGCACCGTTTCGGTTTGAATGAACGGTTGTTCGGCCTGCGGAAGCCAGCGTTCCAACAATCGCGCGTCGAGATCGACAATCCAGTATTCCACGCCATACCTTTGGTAGCGACCGCGCTTCACCACGCGGTCGTAACGCGCCGTGCTCGGCGAGAGCACCTCGATGAACAGCAGCGGGTGCCCGATCTCCTCGGCTGTTCGTGGCCGGCGGCCGTCAACCAATGGCAGCACGAACACGTCTGGTTGCACCAGCGTGAACCGGTCGAGTTCGATGTCCCCGGGGGCCATGAAAACGGCTCCGATGCCGTGCGCGCGACAATGGGCGGCGAGGCACTCGTACAGGAACCCCACCGCCGACTGGTGCGGAAGCCGGGGACTGGGGCTCACCAGTAACTCTCCATCCACACACTCGAATCGCTTCCCCGGCTCGTCGGGGAGCGCTCGGACCTCGTCCGCTGTCCAGCGGTGGGCATTGATTGCGGGCATAGCCAAATGCTGCTCGGCGTTCGGGTCGTTTGGCAAGGGGGCATGCGCCAAGGTGCGTGTTTCCCGCCCGATGTGTGTCACCAAATCCTCGCCGGTCATATCTTTCCAACGTGCGCCGCTTCGGCGGCCAACTGTTTGCTCTCCGACCGAATCGATCGCATGCCACTCCCGCAAATTCGCGCCACCACCATCCTCGCGGTCCGCCGCGACGGACGCGTCGCCATTGGCGGCGACGGGCAGGTGTCCATTGGGGACACCGTTGCCAAGAACTCCGCCGTCAAAGTGCGCCAACTCAAGGGCGGGCGGGTCCTCGCCGGCTTTGCGGGGTCAGTGGCCGATGCGCTGACGCTGTTCGAGAAGTTCGAGGAAAAGCTCGAGCGCTATCCCGGCAACCTGCCGCGCGCCGCCGTCGAACTCGCCAAGGAATGGCGCAGCGATCGCGTGCTGCGTCGCCTTGAAGCCATGCTCATTGTGGCCGACGCCAACAATGGCTTCATGCTCAGCGGCAACGGTGAGCTCATCGAGCCCGATGACGGCATTCTTGCCATCGGTTCGGGCGGCGCGTACGCACAGGCCGCTGCGCGCGCGCTGCTGCGCGAAACCGCGCTGTCGCCGCGCGAGATCGTCACCAAGGCGCTCACCATCGCCGGCGAGATCTGCATTTACACCAACACCAACATCACGGTGCTGGAGCCGACCGCATAATGGCGAGCCCACGGACACAACAGGCCATCGCCCGCCTCGCCGACCTCACGCCGCGGCAGATCGTCGCCGAGCTCGATCGCTATATCGTGGGGCAGGCCGACGCCAAGAAGTCGGTGGCCATCGCGCTGCGAAACCGGTGGCGTCGTCAGCGCGCGCCCGAGTCTATCCGCGAAGAGATCTCGCCCAACAACATCATCCTCATCGGGCCCACCGGCGTCGGCAAAACGGAAATTGCGCGCCGTCTGGCCAAGCTGTCTGGCGCGCCGTTCGTGAAGGTCGAGGCCTCCAAGTTCACCGAAGTCGGCTACGTTGGGCGCGATGTGGAGAGCATGGTGCGCGATCTCATCGAGAACGCCATCGACATGGTGCGCACGGAGCGTGAGGCCGAGGTGGAGGATCTCGCCATCGAGAAGGTGGACGAGCGTATTCTCGACCTGTTGCTGCCCACACCGCCGGCGCTAGCCGCCGAAGCGTCGCCCGACGCCAAGGTCGAGCACGACGCGGCGCTCGAGCGGCACAAGCGCACGCGCGACAAGCTCAAGGCGCTGCTGCTCGACGGGCAGCTCGACGGTCGCGAAGTCGAAATCGAGGTCACGCAAAGCGGTCCCGTCATGCCCGGGTCGGCGATGCCCGGCGCGCCCGAAGGGATGGACAGTGTGGCGGAATGGTTCCGCGACATGATGCCCAAGAAAAAGAAGCGTCGCACCGTGAAGGTGAGCGAAGCGCGGCGCATTCTGCTCGATGAAGAGCTCGACAAGCTCATCGACCTCGACGACCTCACCGGCGACGCGCTCGAGCGCACCGAGGCCATGGGCATCGTCTTCCTCGACGAAATCGACAAGATCGCCGGCGAGCGCGGGCAGGGCGGGGGCCCCGACGTGTCGCGCGAAGGGGTGCAGCGCGACCTGCTCCCCATTGTCGAAGGCTCAAACGTGCAGACCAAGTACGGTATGGTCAAAACCGACCACATTCTGTTCGTGGCGGCCGGCGCGTTTCACGTGAGCAAGCCCAGTGATCTCATCCCCGAGCTCCAGGGGCGCTTCCCCATTCGCGTGGAGCTCAAGGCGCTCACCGAGGCCGACTTCGTGCGCATCATGACGGAGCCCGAGAACGCGCTCACCAAGCAGTATGCGGCGCTCGTGGAAGCCGAAGGGGCAAGCCTCGAATTCACGCCCGATGGCATCGCGGAACTCGCGAAGGTGGCGGCGCGGGTGAACGAGCGCATGGAAAACATCGGGGCGCGCCGGTTGCACACGGTGATGACCACGTTGCTCGAAGAGGTGCTCTACGAGCTGCCTGATCGCGGCAAGGACGCCGTGCTGGTGAACGCTGAAATGGTTCGCGAACGGCTGCGCTCCATCAGCGAGGACGAGGACCTGCGGAAGTACATTCTGTAGGGCTTTCCGGTTACGGGAAAGCCACCGGCGCGCGTTCCCAATGGGCGGCCTTACGTCCTCGGCAGGCCATGGTGCGTGGAAAGCAGCGTAATGGTGCACGAGCGTGCATCTTTCGCTGCTTATGAATGCTGAGATCGCTCGTCTCATTTCGCCGCACACGACGGCACGCGTGTCGCTGCTGCTCCTCGTGCTTCTCGCGCACCTCGGTGCTGCTCCCGCAGCGGCGCAGCGACGTGCACTCATCGCGAAGGAACGGTGGCTGGGCACGTGGGCGCCAAGTCTCCAAGCGGCTGCTGCACCGCCAACGGCACCAGCCATCGATCCGGTCTATACCGTCGTCAATCGCACGCTCCGGCAGGTCGCGCGCATTTCCATTGGCGGCACGCGAGTTCGTCTGCGGCTGTCCAACGAATACGGCGACCGCCCCCTCATTTTGCGCGCGGTGCACATCGCGCGGCGGACCGGTGGCGCGGCGGTAGGTCCCGCCATCGACCCCGCCACCGATCGCGTCGTAACCTTCGACACGCGGAGTGCCGTGGTCGTACGCCCCGGCGGCTATCTCGTGAGCGACCCCATCGCGCTCGAGTTGCCTGACCGCGCCGACGTGATGATCAGTCTCGCCATCGCGGACTCGGCACGCACCACCACCCGACACAGTCTGTCCGTGCAGACCAGCTGGGTTTCCGCACCGGGCGACTTCGCTGGCGCCGCGACCTTCACCCCCGACACGATATTGACGGCATGGGCCTTCGTGGCCGGTCTCGATGTCGTGAATGCACGCGCGAGCGGTGTCGTGGTCGCGTTCGGCAACAGTATTACCGATGGCTACGGTGCGCCCGTCGACAGCAACGCGCGCTGGCCCGATCGCCTCGCTGAGCGCATGCTGGTTCGCGGCAGACCGGCACTGGGTATTGTGAACGCGGGCATCAGTGGCAATCGCGTGCTCTCGGCCGTGACCGGGCCGAGTGCGCTGGCTCGATTCGATCGCGATGCGCTGATGATTGCCGGAGTCACGCACATCGTGATGCTCGAGGGGATCAACGATATCACACGTGGGTCCGGCGCCGCTGACCCGCGGAACGAGGTCAGCCTGGAAGAGCTCATCGCGGGTCACCGTCAGCTCATTGCGCGTGCCCGCGAGCGGGGGGTGCGTATCTATGGAGCGACCTTGACCCCCATCGGCGGACTGGATCGGCCTGCCCCTGAGTTACGCCATGCCAAGCATGCGGCGTTCAACCGGTGGGTTCGCACGAGCGGCGAGTTTGACGGCGTGATCGATTTCGAACGAGCGTTGTGGAACCCTGCCGACACGACGCGCATGCTTCCGGCTTACGACGTGGGCGACCATCTGCATCCGAGTGCGGCGGGGTACGCGGCGATGGCGCGCGCCGTGGATCTCACGCTCTTCCGTCCGCGAGCGCGCAAGGAATGATCCTCGATCGACTGACCAACGCCCTCGCGGGCCGCTACCGCGTCGAGCGTGAACTCGGCGCCGGCGGCATGGCCACCGTGTATCTCGCGCACGACCTCAAGCACGAGCGCGACGTCGCCATCAAGGTGCTGCACCCGGATCTTGGCGCCGCGCTCGGCGCCGAGCGGTTTCTGAGCGAGATCAAGGTCACGGCCAAGCTGCAGCATCCGCATATTCTGCCGCTGCTCGACAGCGGCGTGGCCGATGGCCTGCTGTACTACGTCATGCCGTATGTGCGCGGCGAAACGCTACGGTCGCGGCTCGAGCGCGAGCGGCAGTTGCCTATCGCCGACGCGGTGCGCATCGCGCGCGAAGTGGCTGGCGCGCTGGAGCACGCGCACAAGCAGGGGATTATCCACCGCGATATCAAGCCGGAGAACATCCTGCTGCAGGATGGCGCGGCGCTCGTGGCAGACTTCGGAATTGCCCTCGCGGTGCAGACCGCTGGCGGTGCGCGTATGACCCAGACGGGGCTCTCGCTCGGCACGCCGAGCTATATGAGCCCCGAGCAGGCGATGGGCGAGCGTAGCATCGATGCGCGCAGCGACATCTATGCGCTGGGCGCGGTGACGTACGAAATGCTGGCAGGTGAGCCACCGTTCAGCGGGCCGAGTACCCAGGCGATCGTGGCGAAGGTGCTCACGGAACGGCCAACGCCGCTATCCACCGTGCGCGATACTGTCGGCGCGGCACTCGATGGGGCAGTCCTCACGTCGTTGGCCAAGCTCCCTGCCGATCGCCCAGCGAGTGCGCAGCTGTTCGCGGATCAGCTGGTGGGGGCATCCCGCGGTGACCCTATCGCGATCACTACTCCAGTTGGCAAGCGCTCACGTTCCTGGCCGGGTTGGATAGCGGGTGGACTCGGTGCGATCGCGTTGACAGCAGCCGCGTGGATGCTCAAGCCACCCGCTGGTGTTCCACTGCAGTTCGCCGCGACACACCACGTGAGTTGGGAACGCAACCTGGAGGTGACCCCGGCGCTTTCCCCTGACGGTCGCCAGGTGGCGTACGCGAGCGGCACGCTCACACGTGTGCGCATCATGGTGCGATCCGTGGATGAGGGACGTCCCGTGCCGCTCACCGGCGACACGCTGAATGGCGAATCGGATCCACAGTGGTCGCCCGACGGATCCCGCATTCTGTTCCTGTCTCGTGGCGGCGTGTACAGTGCGCCAGCCGGTGGAGGGCAGCCGACGCCGGAGATCCCAGCCAGCGGTGATGTGGGGATCTCCAGCGCGACATGGAGCCCCGACGGACGGCGTATCGCCTTTTCTCGGGCCGACTCCGTGTACGTGCGTGAGGCCGACGGGAAGGTACGACCGCTCGCGGAATTCAGTGAGCCGTCACTGTGTCGCTGGTCGCCCGCTGGCGAGTGGATCGCGTGTGCATCGGGCAACGTGCTCTGGTCTGCCGCCATGTCGGTGGACTTCGCCAATCGCGCGGTGACCGGGATCACGCTCGTCCGCACGACCGATGGCACGTTGAAGGCAGCCACGTCGAATGCGGCACAGAACATCAGTCCTGCGTGGTCTCCGGACGGCAAGTGGTTGTACTTTCTCTCCGATCGGGACGGATTGTCGGACGTCTATGGCGTCGCCGTCGCCAGCAGCGGAGATGTTGACAAAGAGCCCGTCAGGTTGAGCACTGGTCTCAATGCGCACACCATCGATCTGGCACGCAAGGGCTCGCGCTTGGCCTACGCGCACTATTCGAATCGCAACAACCTCTGGTCCTTGCCAATCCCCGCTCGCGGTACCGTCTCGAGCATCGGCGCGCGTCGCATAACCGACGCCAGCGAGATCATTGAGAACTTCGATGCAGATCCGAGTGGCGAATGGCTGGTGTACGACTCGGATCGGGCGGGCAGTGTTGACCTCTTCAAGGTGCGAGCGAACGGTGGTGAGCCTATTCGACTCACCAGCGCGCCGACCAACGAGTTCTCGCCGAAATTTTCACCGGACGGGAAGCAGATCGTGTTTCACATCCCGCGCAACGGTAACCGCGACATCTTTACGATACCGGCGGATGGCGGACAGGAGGAGCAGGTAACGGTTACACCGCTGCAGGAGGCGCGTGCCGATTGGGCGCCGGATGGATCAGCGCTCGTGTATCACTATCTCCGCGCACGGCGCGGCATCGGTATTGTGCGTCGGCTTCCGAATGGGAAGTGGGGCACTCCTGCGGTACGGCTCGATCGTGGTAATCAACCAGAGTGGTCCCCTGATGGTCGCACCATCCTGTTTCGCGGCGGAGCCGAGAGCGCACGCTTCGAGTTGATGCCGGCGGACTCGGGAGCCGCTCGGCTGCTCTACGAAGGTGGTGGCAACAGCGGAAAGCCGTTCCCTGGCACCGGAGCGTGGTCGGGCGACAATCAAGTGTACCTCCTCGTGACCGACGCGCCGCGCCACTGGCAACTCATCAAGGTGGATCCCACCACTGGGGGCTGGGAGCCTCGTGTGAACTTCGACCCGTCGGCTCACGCCGTCTTTGCACGGCTCATTCGCATCGAGAACGAAACACTGTATTTCGTCACCGAGTCGCGTGAAAGCGACGTGTGGGTCCTGGAGACCAGGCGCCCGTGACGGTATTCGAACGACTCGCTGTTGCCCTCGAGGGCCGCTACCGTGTCGAGCGCGAACTCGGCGCCGGCGGCATGGCCACGGTTTATCTCGCCCACGATCTGCGCCACGAGCGCGATGTCGCCATCAAGGTGCTGCATCCGGATCTCGGCGCCGCGCTCGGCGCCGAGCGGTTCCTGAGCGAGATCAAAGTCACGGCGAAGTTGCAGCATCCCCATGTTCTGCCGTTGCTGGATAGTGGCGCGGCGGATGGATTGCTGTACTACGTCATGCCGTACGTGCGCGGCGAAACGCTGCGCGCGCGCTTGGAGCGCGAGAAGCAGCTGCCTATTGTTGATGCGCTGCGCATCGCCCGCGAAGTCGCGAGCGCACTGGATCACGCGCACAAGCAGGGCGTGATTCACCGCGACATCAAGCCGGAGAACATCCTGCTGCAGGATGGCGCCGCAGTGGTCGCCGATTTCGGCATCGCCCTCGCCGTGCAGCAGGCCGGCGGCCAGCGCATGACGCAAACAGGGCTCTCCCTCGGCACCCCGCAGTACATGAGCCCCGAGCAGGCGATGGGCGAGCGCAGCATCGATGCCCGCAGCGACATCTACGCGCTGGGCGCGGTGACGTACGAAATGCTCACGGGCGAGCCCCCGTTCACCGGCGCCAGCGTGCAGGCCATCGT
>CANGXD010000063.1 GCA_947457545.1 Gemmatimonadaceae bacterium | reverse complement strand
GTACGTGTAGCCCTTCGGGATATGCTGACCCATGCCTTCGGCGACCAGGTTGGTGCCAATGAGCACGAGAAAGGCGAGGGCGAGCATCTTCACGGTGGGGTGATCTTCGACAAAGTCGCCAATGGAGCGCGCCGCAAAGAGCATCACGCACAACGCGACGACATTGGCGAGAATCATGATGCTGACATCGTCGGCCATGCCCACGGCGGTAATGACCGAGTCGAGCGAGAAGACGATATCGAGCACCGCAATCTGCGCGACGGTTCCCCAGAGGGACCGACCGGCGCGCGCCTGCTGTTCGACTTCTTCGTCGGGCCCCTCGAGCTTGCTGTGGATTTCCATCGTCGCCTTCGCGATGAGGAAGAGTCCACCGATAAGCAGAATGAGGTCGCGCCCCGACACGTCACGCGTGAGCACCGTGAACAACGGCCGCGTGAGCTGCATGACCCAGGTGATGGAAAGCAGCAACAGCACGCGACTGATAAAGGCACCGGCGAGCCCGAACGAGCGCGCCTTGGCCTTGTCGGCGTCGTTGAGCTTCCCCGACAGAATCGAGATGAAAATGATGTTGTCGATGCCGAGGACGACCTCGAGCACGGACAGCGTAAGCAGGGAAATCCACGCCTGCGGGTCGTTAATCCAATCGAACATGGGCGGAAGCTGGCGAGGGACACGCGTCCGGAAAAGGTGTGGGGGACGCAGGGAGTCCAATTGTGTACTTTGTGAGCATATGACTGGCGAACCGAACACATCCCCCACACTGAGCTCGGCGGCAGGGGCCCCCGCCGTGGTGTTGCTTTCCGGCGGACTCGACTCCACGACGGTCCTCGCGGTGGCCAAGCGCGAGGGATACACCCCCTATGCCATGACCTTCCGCTATGGACAGCGCCACTCGGTGGAAATCGACGCGGCACGGCGCGTGGCGCAGGCCATGGGGGTGGCGAAGCACGTGGTGGTCGACATCGACCTGCGTCAGTGGGGCGGTTCGGCGCTCACAGCCGACGTCGACGTGCCGAAGGATCGCGATGTGGACCACGCGGTCGACGAGATTCCGGTCACCTATGTACCGGCGCGCAACACGATTTTCATGTCGTTCGCGCTGGCGTGGGCCGAGGTCCTGGGGGCGGACGCCATTTTCATTGGCGTGAACGCCCTGGACTACTCCGGCTATCCCGACTGCCGGCCGGAATACGTCGCGGCGTTCGAAACGATGGCGAATCTCGCGACCGCCGCTGGCGTGCAGGGCACGCAGCGTCTGCGCATTCACGCGCCGCTGCAGCACCTCACCAAGGCGCAGATCGTCACGCTGGGGCATGAACTCGGCGTGGACTATAGCCTGACCACCAGCTGCTACGATCCGTCGCCGGACGGCGTCTCCTGCGGGCACTGCGACGCCTGTCAGCTGCGGCTGCGCGGTTTTGCCGAAGCCGGTGCGACCGACCCCATCGCGTACGGGAGCTGAGGGTGGCGTACACGGTCAAGGAGTGCTTCTACACGCTGCAGGGCGAAGGACTCAACGCCGGCCGCGCCGCCGTGTTCTGCCGCTTTTCGGGGTGCAATCTGTGGACGGGTCGCGAGGCGGATCGCGCCACCGCCGTCTGCACGTTCTGCGACACCGATTTTGTGGGGGTGGGGCCGGACGGGGGCAAGTTCGCCACCGCCGAGGCACTGGCGGCCTTCGTGAAAAGCCGCTGGCCTGCCGATGCCCCGGCGGCAGTGCGGCCCTTTGTGGTGTGTACGGGCGGGGAGCCGCTGCTGCAGCTCGACGCGGCCGCCATTGAGGCGCTGCATGCCGAGGGCTTCGAGGTGGCCGTGGAGACGAACGGGACGCAGCCGGCGCCGGCCGGCCTCGACTGGATCTGTGTGAGCCCCAAGGCCAACGCGCCCGTCGTCCTCACGTCGGGCCACGAGCTGAAGCTGGTGTACCCGCAGCCGTTGGCGATGCCCGAGCGCTTTGCCGACTGGGAATTCCAGCACTTCCTGCTGCAGCCCATGGACGGGCCGGAACAGGCGCAGAATTCGGCGGCGGCCCTCGCGTACTGCCTGGAGCACCCGCAGTGGCGGCTCTCGGTGCAGACGCACAAGGTGCTGGGCATTCGCTGAACGGCAGCGAACAACGGGTGTCTGGTCCCGCGGCCTGCTCGCCGACGGATCGAGCCCTCAGGGGGAAGAACGCAAGGGGAAAGGGGGGAGCGCGGTTGTGTCCACTGAAACCGCAACCGCAGTGGTCGTGGCCCTTGGTGGTGGATCGTACCGCGCTTCCCCCTTTCCCCTTGCGTTCTTCCCCCTGAGGGCTATTGCCGTCGACCAGTAAACCGCCGGACCAGCCTCCCGTTGTTCCCAAAACCAGAATACGCGGCCAGCCCACAAAAAGTGCCCGCTCGGTGACAGTTCGCTCTGGTGCCGCGTCGTTCTCGTGAATAGTTTCACGAGTCAGCCAGACCCGGCCTTCCCCCGTCGCCCAAACCACGTGACCCGACTCTCCCGCACCCTGTTTCCGGTTGTCGCCGCTGCGCTCGTCGCGGCGTCGTCGTCGGTGCAGGCGCAGGACACGGGACGTGGCATGCAACTCGAGTCGAAGAAGCCGTTTGCGCAGTTCAGTGCGTCGGCCGAACGGTTGCGCGACAGCATCGTGTCCAAGGCCCGTGGCAGTGTCGGCACGCGGTACAAGCTGGGTGGCACCAAGCCCGGTGTCGGTCTCGATTGCAGTGGTCTGGTACGCTACGCCATGAGCATGCTCGACGTGGTGCTGCCGCGGACGGCGCAGGGACAGTCGAAGGTCGGCGCCGAGGTGCCCAAGAACGTCGCGGCGCTCAAGCCCGGTGACGTGCTCACGTTCGGTCGCGGCTCACGCATCTCGCACGTCGGCATTTACGTCGGTGATGGCAAGATGGTGCACGCCAGCACCTCACAGCGCCGCGTCATCGAAACGTCGCTGAATCAGCGCAACCCGCTCATTCGCCAGTGGAAGGGCGTCCGTCGCTTCGTTGACGTCAACAGCGCGCAGATACGCGACAGCCTGCTCGCGTTGGCCGACTCGTTGTCGCGCTGACGCGCGCACGAACGGCGGGACGGCAGACACGTGAGTGATCTGCTCTTTCGTGGTCGAGGCGCCGACGTCGGAGCGCGTGCCCCCACGATCATCGTGCGAGGTGCCGGCGCACTGCTGGGCCTGTGCACCGTACAGTTCTTCGCCACGCTTGGTGTCGTTGACACCCTTGGCATGCCACTCTCGCTTGCGCGCGCGCTCGCCATGACCATCGGCGCGCTGGTGGCTACGTCGAGTGTCGGATCATGGCTCTGGGGGAGTACCACCACCGGCGCCCTGCTCCTGCTGACGGTGTCGTACACGCCGCTGATCCCGCCGCTCCTCGACGCGTTTGTGCGGCGCGACCCGGAGTCAGCCCCACCAGTCGATGCCGTGGTCGTCTTCTCCGGCTCCGTCACCAGCGAGGGGCGCGTCATGGGACCGGCGCTCGATCGTTTGCTCACCGGCATTGCCGAAGGCAAGCGCCGGCGCATCCCCGCGCTGGTGCTTTCGACGGTGGGCGACGATGATGACCCCACCGTGGCGACCTCTGAACGGGACCAGCGTGAACTTGCGGCCGCGTTCGCCCCGGAACTCGCCCTGCGCTTCGTGCACGACGTGCACAGCACCCGCGATGAGGCCCTGACCTTCGCGGCGTTGGCCCGGACCAACGGGTGGCGGCGCGTCCTGGTGGTCACGTCGCCCGCCCATACCCGCCGGGCGTGCAAGAGCGTCGAGCGGGTGGGGCTGGCGGTGCAATGCCTGCCAGCGGTGTCACGGAGCTATGCGTTGAGCCGCCTCGACCGCCCCGACAGTCGGCGGCAGGTATTCGCCGATCTGCTGTACGAATCTGCGGCCACCCTCCTCTACCGCTCCCGCGGGTGGCAGTAACGGCATGGCTGGTGACAAAGCGCACAACGTGTTGCATCGTTGGTGATCTGGCTCACTGTCAACCGATAGCCGAGATCGGTACGTTTTTCCAGATCTGTAGTCTTCCCCAACCCGTTTGCCATGCAACGTCTTTCTCTTCGCCAGCGCGCCATCGCCGCGGCGGTGATTTTTTCTACGCTGACCACCGGCGCCTGCACCGACACGGCCGCCCGTGCGCGCGCCGACTCGCTCGCGGCCGCCCTCGCCTCCGCGAGTGCCGAGCGCGACTCGCTGCAGGGGCTCATGCAAGGTACGTCGTCCGAAAAGGACCGCGCCCTCGCGCAGGTGGTGGAAGCGTCCAAGTTCGCCGATGAAGTCGACGCCGAGCTCCGCCAGGTGCGCGGCCTCAGCTCCAAGGTGGGCGTCAACAAGAGCGACGAATCCGGCAAGACCGAGGCAGCGGCGGCGCAGAAGGATATCCTCGACCGCCTCAAGCAGATGCGCCAGCGCCTGAACACGCGTCAGGCCCAGGTGCGGGCGCTGCTCGACACGCTCAAGGCGCAGCGCGCCGATTCCAGTGCCTCGGCAACGCTGCTGGCCGATCTCAATGCGCGCCTCGAGCAGCGCAACAAGGAAATCACCGCGTTCCAGGAAGAAATCCGCGCGCTGCGCACGCAGAACGAGCAGCTCACGGCGGAAAAGGGGGTGCTCACCGATACGGTGAAGGCGATGGACGTGCGTGAGCACCGCGTGTACTACGTCGTGGGGTCACGGCGTCAGCTTATCGCCGACGGGGTCGTCACGGAAGAAGGCGGTTCACGCGGCCTGCTCATCGTGAAGCTTGGCAAGACGCTCGTGCCCGCGCGCACGCTCGACGATGCGCGCTTTACCCGCGCCGACCGTCGCGAAGTGCTCACGATTCCGCTGCCGCGCAACGACCGTGCGTACAAGATCGTCTCGCGCCACGACGTGGGCCTCATCGAAGTGGCCAAGAAGGAGAAGGATGGATCGTTCCGTGGCGAGAGCATCCGTATCACCGATCCGTCCAAGTTCTGGATGCCGTCGCGCTATCTCATCATCACCGAGAAGTAAGCGACGTTCGAGGGACTGACGTCGCGGCGGTCGCCCCAACGGGCCATCGCCACCAACAGAGCAACCCACACGCGGCGCTTACGGCACTCCAGTAAGCGCCGCGTTGTGCAAGCACGCCCCAATTGACCACGTCCTCCCGCATGAGCGGTGCACTCTCCGCAAAGCGCACCCACCATGGGGCCTCGAACGACTGATCGATGCTCACGGCCAACACCCAGCCGCCAATGAGCAGCAGGTGCGCAAGTACCTTGTGATCGAGCAGCACGTGCACCGCGAGCGACAGCAAGGTGAGGTGCACGAAGGGCAGCCACAGCACGAACACGGTCCATGCGGTCCACGGCGACAGGATGGAGCAGAGTGTACCGGCTGCCGGCGTGGCACGGACCACGGCGAGCAGCAGGCCGCTGGCGGTAAGCGGCCCCACGACCTGCCACTGCGCCGCAAGGAGCCCACTGATGCGCCCCAACACCAGCGCCCGCCGCGATACCGGCAGCGATCCAAGAAGCTGGTCGACGCGCACATCACGCTCGCGCCACACGAGTTCGCCGGCATATACCGTGGCGAGCAGTATGAAAAAGAGGCGCGCGTGCGTACTCACCAGCAGCAGTACCGCCGCACTGGTCGGCGTGGCGACGGCGTCGTGTACCATGGGGCGCGTGGCCGCATTGGCCACGGCGTTCACCACCGCGAGCGCCGACACCACGCGCCAACCGCCATCGAGGCACATCCACGCGGAGGTAAACGCGCGAAGTGACGCGGTGGCGGAGCGCGCGCGCGACAGCGCATGACCGACGCGATAGACGGCCAGCGTCTTCGCCGGAGAGGGTCCGCTCCCCAGCAGCTGCGTCGAGCGCGTCATGAGCAGGGCAACGGTCAGCGCGAGCGCGATACCAACCCACAGCAGGCGATTCAGCAGCAGCAGACCAGCCAGTGGCACGAGGCGCGTCGCTCGCTCCGCTTCACTCCACGATGCCGTGATCGCCAGCACGGGAGCATTTCCGAAGGGGTCCAGCATTGCTCCGACGTGTGCCATGTGCGGCTGTGCCACCAATGCCAGTGCCAGCTGCCATAGACCGACGAGCACCAGCGCGGCGGCCAACACGCCGAGCACGCGTCGGGTATACGCGGCGGCGGTCGCCAGCAGAAGCGTCACGACGACCATGGTCGGCAGCGTGATCACGACGAAGGCCCTGAGGCTTGCCGTGATGGCGCTCAGCAGCGTCTGCAGGCCGCCGTTGGTAGCGCCGCCGCTCACGGCCGCACCGACGACGATGCCGAGCGGCATGGCCGCGTACACCAACACCATGATGCACAGCGCCGCGAGCACGCGCGCCACAAACCAGGTACGTGCACCCAATCCGCTGGTCGCAACGAGCTCGCGGGTGCGCTGCGCCTCGTCGCGGAGCAAGGCGGTGGTCGCGATCATCGTGGTGATGACCTGACCGAATGCCGTCAGCCCGCCAAAGGCGAGCATGAGCGCCCAGCTGGCGGTGCGCGGTACCGCGCCGCGCGACGAGACGAGTTCGACCACATCCGACGCCGCATACCCGAACGACAACAGACCGAACACGAGCAGGTACAGCACCGTGAGCGGTTCGCGCAGCTGCGCCCGGACTTCGAACTGCCACACGGCAAACAAACGTGCCCTCCGCACGGCAGTGTCCTGCACAGCAGCGGGCAACGCGTTCGCCTCCGTACGCACCGCCTTAGAGGTGCGGGAGTTCCCGGTCACCAACTTCTCCGCCGTCCTGATGCCACCGCAACTCTTCCGGCGACAGCGGCCGGATGGCCAGGTCTACCGCGAGCCATGTCGTCTTCGCAAAGGGATAACAGCCGATGCACCCGGCCAGCATGAGGAAGCCGGTGACGTACGTAATGAGATCCCACGGCGGATCGGGCCACGTGATGAACACGAAGCCGCACACGCAGACGAACAGGATGAGTTCGACCGCGATGAGATTGAAGAGATAGGCGCCCACGAAATAGTCGGCTTCTCCCCGTTCGAGCCGCAGCCCGCAGCTCGGGCAGTTGGCCTTGAGCTGGAAGAACGAGGCGAAGATGCGCTTGCCACCGCAGTGCGGACAACGAAGGCGCAGCGCACGCGTCATGAGTTGCGTGATGCTGGCACGCGGCAGGTCAATGGCGCGCATGCCGGTGATCACCATACTCATCGCTCCGGCAGCGTGGCAAGAAACTCTGCGAGATACTTCCCCCACACGCGCGGCAACGAATGCGTGCCGTGTCCGCGGGTCTCGGCGGTGATCGGCAGCAGAATGAATCGCGTCTTCGGCATCTGCTTCGCAAACTGCTCGGCCAGCCCAAGCTCCGGGGGGTTCACCTGATCGTCGGCGGAGTTGATGAACAACGCCGGCGCGGTAATCTCCTGCACGCGCTTCGACGGGTCGTAGTCGCGCGACGCATCGAACTGGTACAGGAAGTCGTTGGCATCGGTCACACGCATACGTCCATCGAGATACGCCCGGATGACGGAGTCGGCCTTATCGCGCGTCGGCGCTTGCGCCTGCTGCACGAGCGGCGCGCTGGACATGATGTACAGCATCATCTGCGCCGAACGCAGTCCCGGCGGCTGCGTCGTGTAATCACCGTCCTGCCACGCGGGGTCGTTCCGAATGGCGTCCATGGCCATCGTACGGATCATGCGGTTGCGGCCGGCAATCTGGCTCGGCACACAGGCGAACGGCGCCAGCCCGTCCATGAACGAGGGGTAGTTGTACCCCCACACCCATCCGTGCATGCACCCCATGGAGGTCCCCATGATGAGACGGAGATGGTTCACCCCGAGATGCTCAGTGAGCAGGCGGTGCTGCGCCGCCACCATATCGGCATATCCGTACTTTGGAAACCGCGCACGGAGACCGTTGCTCGGCTTGCTCGAACCGCCATGCCCGATGCCATCGGGGAGCACGATGTAGTACTTCGCGCTGTCGAGCAGCTGGCCGGGGCCGAACAACTCACCGGCATAGCTCCCCGACAGAAAGCCACGGCCCGTGCCACCAGTCCCATGCAGGATCATCACCGCATTCCGTACGACCCCCTTGGCGTCGCGGTGTGGCGTGCCGAGGGTCGTATAGTGCAGGGTGAGTTCGGGGAGCGTTTCGCCCGTTCCGAAGGCGAAGTTCCTGATGACGAAGTCGCCCTGTTTGCCGGCCGAGGCCCAGCCGGTTTGCGCGAGCGCTGGTGTAGCGAGCCCGGCCATAAGGGAGGCCGATGCGAGAGAACGAAGCAGTCGGGGAGTGTGCATACCGAAAGATATCGGGGGGAACCGAGGGACGTACGCGCGTTCCCTGGTCGCTTGCTCAATCAT
Organism: Gemmatimonadaceae bacterium; assembly: GCA_947457545.1. Taxonomy (GTDB): domain Bacteria; phylum Gemmatimonadota; class Gemmatimonadetes; order Gemmatimonadales; family Gemmatimonadaceae; genus Gemmatimonas. Next base: position 11,124 of record CANGXD010000063.1, on the reverse strand, counting down.
GAAGCTTTCTCCATGTTGCGGGTGCTTGCCATCCCGCCCCCTCTCAGTAGCTTCGCTTTCGTGAGTACGACCAAGGTCTGCCCCCAATGCGGGGACGAATACGATGAAGCGATCGGGTTCTGTTCAAAAGACGGAACCCCGCTCGTAGAGCAGGCCGAAGGTGGGCTGATCGGCAAGATGGTGGGCGGCCGATACAAGGTCATCCAGCAGCTTGGCGAAGGTGGCATGGGCCAGGTGTTCCTGGCCGAGCACGTGCGCATGAAGCGCAAGAGTGCCATCAAGATCATGCGCGCCGCCCTCGTGCATGAGCCGGAAGCGTTGCAGCGCTTCACGCGGGAAGCCGAGAACGCCTCGAAGATTTCGCACCCCAACGTGGCGAGCATCTTCGACTTCGGCGAGACGGACGAAGGTCTCGTCTACCTCGCCATGGAGTTCATCGAAGGCGAATCGCTCTCGGCGCTGCTCAAGCGCGAGATCGCAATGCATCCGGTGGTGGGTGCGGACATTATCGCGCAGTGCTCGGATGCGTTGGCGGCAGCTCATGAGCTCGGCATTCTCCACCGCGACATCAAGCCCGACAACATCATGATCTCCAAGCGTCCCGACGGTACGTTCGTCGTGAAGCTGGTGGATTTTGGTATTGCCCGCACGATGGAGCGCGGGACGCAGCAGGTGACGCGGACGGGCTTCGCTGTGGGTACGCCGGAGTACATGTCGCCGGAGCAGCTGTCGGGCGACGTGCTCGATGCGCGCTCCGATCAGTACTCGCTTGCCCTGGTGGCGTTCATTGCGCTCACGGGGCACGAGGCGTTCCCCAATTCGTCGTCGAAGGAATCGCTCATCGCGCGGCTCACGAGCCGTCCGCGCCGACTCGACGAAGTGCGCGACGATCTCGATTGGCCCAACAGCATTCAGAGCGTCTTCGACAAGTCGTTGGCGCCCGATCCCAGCGACCGGTTCCCGAACGTCGCAGAGTTCGGTATTGCGTTGGCCAACGCGGTCGAAGAGATGACGCCGACGCAGACGGCCGAGATGTATCGGCACGCGCTGGGGCAGCGGATGCTGAACGTGGCGGCGCGCACGCCGGGTGAAAACTCGAGCGTTCGTACGCCTGCAACCGCACAGGCCGCGCAGAAGACCAAGGCCCAGAAAGCCGAGGCGAAGCGTCGCCGGGATCCGATGGCGGTGCGTCGCAAGCAGTCGATCTTCCCGTACATCGTGCTCTTTGGTGGGCTCACGTACGGCGTCTGGTTTTATGGCTCGAAGCAACCCGCCGGCACCGGCGCCAACGACGCCGCGCTGCAAATCGCGGCGATGGCCAGCTCGGCCAAGGCGATGTTCGACAACTTCACGGGCAAAAAGGCCGATAGCACGGTGACGACCACGCCGGCGGTAGCGCCTGCCCCAGTGGCCCGGAAGCCCAAGCGCAAAGTGGTGACCGACACAACGGCCACCGCGAACGCCGCGGTCGATAGCACGCCAAAGAAAAGCAGTGGTGACAGCGCAACGGCAACGACGCCGCCGCCAGACAGCGCACGCCAGCAATAAACGCACGCGCGATACACGACGAACGGGCACCGACTGTAACAGTCGATGCCCGTTCGTCGTTACTGCGCGTACGTCGCCGCCGTGCTACTTCCCGGCGTCGAGGTCGTTCCAGTTGAGGATCGTGTTGAATCCCAAGAAGTACGTGCCCTGCGTTTGCCAGCGCCAGAAGGGGCGAATGGCGAACATCACCACGTGGCCCTTGCCTAGCGGCGCGTCGACCAGCTGCGCACGGTTCTGTAGCGCCTCGCCGCCAGCGAGTGTACCAGAGAGCAACATGTCGGCCGCATTGGCGGGGAACTGCATCACGACGCGCGGACGTGTCCCATCAATGCTGGTAGCGCCACCGAACTGGGCAGCCGCCGCCGCGGGCGCTCCACCACGTCCACCCTGCCCCGCAGCCGCACGACCTGCCGAGACGGCCGGCGATGGCATTGGTGTGCCGGTGCTGTCGTTCTGATTCCACGACCAGGTCGAGAGACGGAGCGGATTCGCGTTGGGCGTCGTGTTCTGCGCGAGCGCCGCCGCACCGGCACCGCTGCCGCCGCCGGCGAAAAGCGCCTGACTGCCGCCCACACTCATGACGGGGTCCTGATTGAAGTACACCGGCATCTGTCCGTCGAAGCCGTACGCAATGGGACTCGAGCGGTCGGAGACGACGCCGCGCAGAATGGTGCCGCGCGCAAACAACTGACTCGGCGACTCGATGGTGATGCCGCTGGAAAGGTTGTACGCGGGGAAGATCGTGGACGTACTGCCTTCCATGATGAGCGTCCCGCCGGCCTGCACGAACTTGTACAACTCGGTGAGCCCTTCGATGCCGAGTCCACCGCGGATGTCGTCGGCGAAGTCGTTGGCGCCAAGGTTTGGCGTCTTGGCCGTCTTCTTGTACGGCAACGGGGTGTCGCCGTTCTTGATGATGCCGGCAATGTGCGACTGTGCGCTGCCGCCCACATGCGGATAGATGATGACGTCGTACTTCGCGCGCAGGTTACCCTTTCGCAGTTCGATGTCGCCGAAGTAGGTGTACGGCACGCCGTAGGTATCGAGCGCAGCGCGCACCCATCCTTCGTCCTGTGTGCGCTGCCAGGCGTGTGCGTAACCGATGCGCGGCAGGTCGAGCTCGTGCGTCTTGACGGTGGGAACCGCCGCGACGGCGTAGGCGGTGAGGCCAAGTTCCTTGAGTGACGCGTCGAGTTTGGCGCGATCGCCCGCGGGGATGATGAAGGTGCCAGCGCGGAAGCTTCGTCCCGCCGCCTCGAACGTGGCCTCGGCGGCCAGCATACGCGTGGTGGCGAACGACGTGCGCAGCTTCATGAGGTTGTTGTCGGTGGTGTGCTCCACCAGCAACACTGCACCGGTACCGGTGATGCCCCCGGCCGCGCGGACTTTCTCCGTAACGGGCGCCATCGCTACCGACAGCACGCTTTTTTCCATGACGGGGAGCACGGCGACGTTGCGCATGAACTGAAACGTCCACCCGGTATCGTCGTACGGGCGCGGATTGGCGGGCGAGTAGTTCTGAATGCTGAAGTACATGTCGGCCAACGTGCGGAACGGCTGGTCGCCGCGCACGATCCAGTCACCAGGCTGCACCGCGATGTTGCCGGCCGTGTACGCCGCCGTGGCCACGTGGATTTCGAGGCCTTGCTTGCGCAGCTCGTTCACCGCGTCGGCGGCATCGGCTTTGCGGCGCTGCGCGGCCGGGATGATCCACGCGTACGGGCCGGCGCCCGTCTTGCCCTTCTCGACGGCGCGCTTGTTCTTGATCCAGTAGTTCTCGAGGTAGTTGGCCTTGTTGTCTGCAAAGTGCTTGAGCGAAATGAGCACCGCCGACTGCTGGATATTCGTGTTGTTACGCGGGCCCCACTTGATGTACGGCAGCGGCGGATTGGGGCGGAACCACTCGCGGCTAGTGGTCGTGGCCGGCGGGCGCACTTCGTAGTTGTCGGGACCGTAGCTCTGCACTTCGTAGAAGCGTCCAATGGCGTTCTTGGTGTGCGCCACGAAGAACATGTAGTTGGGCGTCCATCCGTCGTAGAAGCCGTACGTCCACACACCCGGCACGCCGCGCTTGGTCATTTCGCGCACGTCTTCCTGCGCGAAGGTCCACCACTCGGTCACCGTAATGGGGTCGATGGCGTCGTTGTACGGGCCGGTGCCGGTGCTGCTGTACAGATACGTTACCGACTCGTGCAGGTCGTGCATGACCTGTGGCTTCCACGCGAGGTAGAAGTCGTTCACGTTCTTGGTGAGCGAAAGGAACTGTCCCATGCCGTCGCGGTTGTTGTCGTGCGCGACATACTTGCCCCAGTACATGAGCGGCAGGCGCGAAGCACCGGCGGGAAGCGTCTTGTTGTAGTAGTACGTATCCACATGCTTCTCACGGCCATCCACTTCGATGACGGGCGTGATGAAGGTGATGATGTTGTTGCGAATGGCTTGGATGTACGGCGACTCCTGCACAATGAGCCGGTAGGCCAGCTCCTGCAGCATTTCCGGACCGCCGGTTTCGGGCGAGTGAATGCCGCTGGTGAGCCAGTACATGGGCTTGGTGGTCCCAATGAGGCGCTTGGCTTCGGCCTCGCTCGTCTTGCGCGGGTCGGTCAGCGCGGCAATGTCGCCCTTGTACTTGTCGAGATTGGCAATGGTCGCGCTGTCGGCGATGGCGAGCACCACCATGTCGCGCCCTTCTTCGGTCTTGCCAATGGTCCAGAACTTGGCGCGCGGCGACGCCTTGGCGAGCGCCTCGAAGTAGCGGTGAATGTCCTTCGCGTATGTGAGCTCGCCCGGCGTGCCCACAATGCGCCCGTGGAACTTGAGCGGCGTGGGCACCGTGGCCGAAGCCGGCAGATGGTCCACCAGCTCGGTCGTGATGCGCGGGTCCTGCAAAAACTCCTTGATCTTCGCCGTATACTCGACGTCGATCGCCTGCTGCGCTTGGGAGGCAGCAGGAAGGGCGAGCAAGGCGACCACGGTGGTGGCTATGCGCCATTTTTTCATGAGGGCTCCGGATGGTTCGGGGTATTGCTCATGCTACGCGCGGCTCATGCAGTTTGCTCGGCACGTAGGGGCTCGACGGCGGGCGGGCGTTCATGCCGAGAGCTGGATTGAACGGCTCAAAAGGAGGTCACGGAGGAGCGGAGGCCACGGAGAACAACGATTCCATAAGGCTGTTCTCCGTGGCCTCCGGTCCTCCGTGAGCTCCCCCACGCTGTTCAACGGTCCAGCCCCAGCACCATATTCTCCGCATGCGCCTCACTACGATCGCCGTCATCCTCGGCCTGGCCATCGTGCCGGCCCTTTCCGCCCAGAGCAGCAACGCGGGCAACTTCTCCACCATGCCGCCCGCCCCATGGCCGCCGGTGGCGACCTTCTCCATTCTGGGCTACGACCCTGCCACGGGCGAAGTGGGGGGCGCGGTGCAGAGCCGCGTGTTCTCCGTTGGCAACGGTGTGCTGTGGGCCGAGGCGGGTGTGGGTGTCGCGGCGACGCAGGCCATTGTGGATGTGTCGTACGGGCCGCAGGCCATTACGCTGCTGCGCGGCGGCATGAAGCCGGCCGACGTGATCAAGAAGGTGTGGGAGAGCGACCCCGATCCGCGTCCGACCGATTGGACCAAGTTCGGCCGGCAGTTCGCCGTGATTGACATGCAGGGCAATGTGGCCGCGTATACGGGCCCTAAGGCCAGCGAGTGGGCGGGTGACAAGCAGGGGAAGTTCTGCACGGCGCAGGGAAATATTCTCGCCGGTCCCGACGTGGTGAGCGGGATGGTGAAGGCGTTCGAGGAAACGCAGGGGCATCTGTCGCTGCGGTTGCTCGCCGCATTGGAAGCAGGGCAGCTGGCGGGTGGTGACAAGCGCGGCATGCAGAGCGCGGCCATGCTCATCGTGAAGAAGGACGGCGGTGTGTGGCTGCACAACGATGTCGTGTTGCGCCTGCAGGTCGACGACAATCCGGAACCGATCAAGGAACTCCGTCGGCTGGTGGAGAAAGCGGCCACGCAGCGGCGGCCGCGGCGGTGATGCCCAAAGCACGGTGGCTGTTGCCAGCCATGGCCCTCTTGGTGGGAACGACCGCGTCTGCGCAGTCGTCCACGCCACCTGCCGCTCCGGCGTCCGAATACGTCGTACTGGTGATCACCGACGGACTGCGCTGGCAGGAGGTCTTTCGCGGGGCCGACAACTCGCTGCTGCAGCGCAAGTATGTGAACGACACCACGGCGCTCCGTCGCGACTTCTGGCGCGATACGCCTGAAGCACGCCGGGAAACGCTGCTGCCGTTCCTCTGGGGGACCGTCGCGAAGCAGGGGCAGATCTTTGGCGACAGCGCAGCCCAGAGCGCGGCCCGCGTGGTGAACCGCTTCCGCTTTTCGTATCCCGGCTACAGCGAAACGTTCACGGGGGTCTTTGATCCGCAGATCAACAGCAACGGGTTCAAGCCCAACCCCAACACGACTGTTTTCGAGTGGCTCAACAAGGACTCGGCATATCGTGGACGGGTGGCTGCCTATGCCACGTGGAACGCCTTCCGCCGCATCATCAACACCGAGCGCAGTGGCGTTCCGGTGTATGACGGCTGGGACAAGGGCGCCGCGCCGTTTGCTGACGACAAGAGCACGCTGCTGCAGGAACTCTATCGTACTACCACGCAGCTGTGGCCCGACGTCGCGTTCGATGCGCTCATGCAGCAGTCGGTCGTCGTACAGATGAACACCGCCATGCCGAAGGTGCTATTCATTGGCTACGGCGAAACCGACGAATACGCGCACAGTGGCCGCTACGATCTGTATCTGCGCAGCGCGCAGCAGGTCGATCGTTATCTGTCGCAGCTCTGGTCGCGCTTTCAGGCTGATCCGCGTACCCGCAACAAAGTCACGCTGCTGATCAGCACCGATCATGGTCGCGGCTGGGGCGCCGAGTGGACCGATCACGGCGAAGAGGTGAACGGCGCCGAGTTTATCTGGAGTGCGGCGATTGGTCCGGACATTCCCGCGTTGGGGGTGCGTCGCAATACGCCGACGCAGCAGGCGCAGATGGCGGCGACGATTGCAGCCGCGCTCGGTAAGGACTGGCGTACGGTCGAGCCGCGGGCGGCGGTGGCATTACCCATTTTCAAGAACAGATAGCACGAAGGCATCCAAGACAACAAAGGCATCCGAGAACAGAATTCTCTTGGATGCCTTTGTTGTCTTGGATGCCTTCGTGCGATCAGTTCAACCCAACTTTCAGGGCACCTTGACCCCGGCCGCCGTGAGTGCGGCAGACAGCGCCGGCAACGACGTCGCCTTGACCTTGGCTACCGCCGCTGACTGCGCGTCGAGTTCCTTGCCGAGCTTCTGCAGCAGCGCGCGCTGCGCCGACGAGACCGCGAAGTTGGAACCGATCACACTGTTGAGCGTGCCCGCACGCCCAGAGAAGGACATGTCAGGCGCCCCCGACGCGCCGCGGTTTTCGTCTTCCATGTCATCCACCGGCGGCGCGGCCGCACCGGCACCGGCGGCACGGCCAGCAAACTGCGCGGCGCGTGCGGCGGGCGTGGCGCCGATCTCCGCCGTGAACGTGGACAGCACCTTGTCCACGTCGGCCAGCTGCGACTTGAGTGCCGACGTCAGCTTGGCGCTGTCGGTGGCTGCGGCCTTCTTCACGTCGGCGAACTTCCGCATCGTGCTGTCGGCCGCCGTCTGCGCATCGGCCACACGCTTCTGGAAGCGCACCACCTCGAGGCGGAAGGCGTCGAGCGACTGCAGCTCACCCAGGGGCATCGTCTGCTCGGGGTCAGCGAGCAGCGTGAACTTGCGCGTGAGCACTGTCGCAGCGCCCGACGCGGGCGTGATGGTGAGGCGCGCGGTGTAGCTGCCCGGCACCGCCGAATAGCTGCGGGCACCGCCGCCGCCACCGAACCCACCGAAACCACCGCCGCCGCCCTGGCCACGTCCACCAGCTGGCGCGGTAGCCGTCACGGCGCCCGTGAGCGGCGCACCAACGCGCATATCCCACACCGGGCGATAGAGACCGGCCTTGGCGTTCGCGGGGAGTTCACGCACGACACGTCCGGCACCGTCGATGATTTCGAGCTTCGCCTTCGCGTCGGCAGGCGCGTTGTTCACCAGATATGCGAGACGCACGCCATGCTCGGGGTTCTGCCCGGTGAAGCCGGTGGAGCCCATCCCCGAGTTGCGGCTGCCGTCGAGCTGGAACGCCATTTCGTTGCGCGCCGGGAACAGGTAAGCAACGCTTTCACGCTTGGCCGCCGCGAGATGTTCGAGCGCCGACAGATCGTCGAGGATGAACACGCCACGACCGTGCGTACCCACCACGAGATCGTTCCACCGTTCCTGAATGGCGAGATCCCACACGGGCACGCCCGGCATCCCCGTCTTGAGTGCGGTCCACGTGGTGCCGCCGTCGATGGTGAAGAACACGCCGAACTCAGTGCCGACAAAGAGCAGATTGGGCTCGCGGTGATGTTCGCGGATGACCTGCACCGGGCCGAGCGACGGCAAGTTGCCGGTGATGCTCGTCCACGTCGCGCCGAAGTCGGTGCTCTTGTAGACGTACGGCTTCATGTCGTTGCTGCGGTGTCCGTCGAACGTGGCGTACACCGTACCGTCGGCATGCTTGGACAGCTGCACGCCACTCACGTACGTGGTGTCGGGGACACCGGCAAAGCTCGTGGTGCGGTTCCACGACTGGCCATCGTTGCGCGTGACGGCAATGACGCCGTCGTCGGTGCCGACAGCCAGAATACCCGCGCGACGCGGCGATTCACTCACCGCGCTGATGTTGCCGAACGCCGCCGTGCCTTCGTGCAGGCCCAGTGCATCACGCGGCGGCACGCTGCCGCGCATGGGGAGCTGGTTGCGGTTCAGGTTGCGCGTGACATCGGGGCTGATCGTCTTCCACGAGTCGCCACGATCGTGGCTCTTGAAGAGGTAGTTGGCCGCGAAGTACACCGTGCCGCCCGTGTGCCGCGACGGCACGATGGGCGCGCTCCAGTTGTAGCGGTGCTTCTCGCCGTCCTTGGCCAACGGCTTGATGCCCTTGGTCTGGCCCGTCCTGGCGTTGTAGCGCTGAATGCCCCCATTCTGCGATTCGGCATACACCACGTTCGCGTCGAACTTGTCGGTCACGTTGAAGAAGCCGTCACCGCCCGCCATACGCACCCAGTCGGCATTGGTCGGGCCGAACGTGTTGCGCGTGCGGTTGGGGCCGCCCCACGTCTGGTTGTCCTGCAAGCCGCCGTACACGTGGTAGAACGGCCACTGGTCATCGACGGAAATGGCATAGAATTGCGCGCCAACGATGTTCTCGTTGTTGTACCACGAGCGGCCACGATCATACGTGATGTCGAGCCCGCCGTCGTTCCCCATCACGTGATGGTCGGGATCGTCGGGATTGATCCACAACGCGTGATGATCACTGTGCACGCCGCCACCACCAGCGTAGCCGCGCCACGTCTTGCCGCCGTCATACGACTCCGTGCTGCCCACATTGAGGCGCACCACATGCTCGGCGTCCGACGGATCACAGCGTACCTGCGAGTAATACCACGCGGTGCCGTTGCTGCGATCGGTCTGACGCCATGTGGCGCCGGCATCGTCGCTGCGATAGAAGCCGTTCTGCGTGCCCGTGGCGTGCACGCTGGCGTACAGCGTGTTGGGGCGGGAGCGGCACACCGCGAGACCAATGCGGCCCGCATCACCGGTGGGCAGACCACTCGCGAGGCGGTTCCACGTCGTGCCGGCATCGATCGTCTTCCAGATGCCGCTCTCCGGGCCGCTGGGCAGGAATCCATACGCGCGACGCTCGCGCTGATACGACGCGGCGTAGAGCACGTCGGGGTTGTTCGGATCCATCACCAGTTCGGTGAAGCCCGTGTGCTGCGAGAGGCTCTTCGTGTTCGTCCACGTCTTGCCACCGTCGACGGTCTTGAAGATGCCGCGATCACCACCGGGCGCCCACAGCGGACCCATGGCCGCAACGTACACGATGTCCGGATCGCGCGGATCGATGACGATGCGGCTGATATGCTGCGTCTTGGGGAGCATCGCCTTCGACCACGTTTTGCCGCCGTCGGTGCTCTTGAACGCGCCCACGCCCCACGAGGAGCTGCGCATGTTGTTCGATTCACCGCTCCCCGCCCACACGACATCGCCGTTGGATGGGGCGACCGCGACAGCGCCAATGGAGCCGACGCCGATGGAGTCGGAGACGGGAGCCCAGGTGAGCCCTGCGTTCGTCGACTTCCAGATACCGCCCGTGGCGACGGCCACGTACATGGTGGTGCCAAGGCGTCCGCCGCGCACCGAGCGCGGCCCCTCGACGACGGCGATATCGGTAATGCGCCCGCTCATCGACGCGGGGCCGATGTTGCGATAGGTGAGCGAGCGAACGAGCTGCGAGTCGGGGAGTGCGCCCTGCGCCGAGAGCACGGACGGCAACAGCAGTCCGGCGGCGAGGGAGGCGAGCGACCGGCCACGGCCGGTACGCAGAACAGATGGGGACATGGCAGGGCGTAACAGGAAAGGGCGGGACCACCGCGGTCCCGATCCCATGCAAGTTACGCTGCGGTCGGGGTTGCCGTTGCCCCGTCGTCCTCAGTGCCCGCCGTGATCGGCCATCGCCTCGCCACGCGCGAGCATCAGGTGGTGCATTTGGTGGTGATCACCGCTGGCCATGAGGCCAATGAACCCCAGCCCGCGAATGCGGGCCGCCCCCGCTGCCGGATCACCGTCACGGGCGGTGACGACGAGTCGTACCCCGTCAGGGAGCACCGTCCGCACCACGCGGGGGCCGCCCATCATCTCCACCATCGCCACGTGGGCGCCGGTCAGCCGCTTGATCGCCCCAACCACCTCACCCGTGCCACGCACGACGAAAGTCGCCCCGCCGGTGGACGGCGTCGTGGTGACCGCGCTGCGCAACGTGACCATATCCATGTCCCGCAGATGCTGCCGCAACCGCTCGAGATTGACCTTGCGCCAATCGGTGTTGGGGTCCGCCTCGAGCAGCTTGACGATTTCGGCAATCGCCGCGAACGCCGACTGGCCGCCCTCGACGGGCATGGTGGCCTGCGCGCCACCCTGCGTGTGGGCCAGCGCTTGTGCACGAAGAGGCAGGCTCGTCACCGCGCTCAACGTCAGCGCGAGTGCCAGCCTGCCCGTTGTGATTCTCGGGGTTTGTATGCGAGTCATGGGCGTAAGCTATCGATCGGTGCGATGTTTCGTTGTCGCCACCGGAACGAGCGAGCGCGTGTCAGCACCTAGACGTTTCGATGCGGTTTCAGCGTTGGGTCCCGCCCGTCCGTACAGCAAGCATTCCCCTCCGGCGCTCCGGCGCGTCGTTCACGCCTTTCTCTCGTGTGCCGCCATGCCCATAAACGCACGTCGTCCGCTACTCGGGATTGCCCTGCTCGGGCTCGCTTCCACCAGCCCGCTGCTCGCCCAGGACGACAATCCCCCAGGGCGTCGGCAAGTCGTCCCCATGGACTCCGCCCGGGCCGCGCGGCTCTATGTCAGCAATCGCCCCGAAGATCACCCGCTGGCCGACTACGACCGCGCCATGAAGGGCAAGGCGG